>JANMHH010000483.1:0-1753 GCA_031375065.1 Rubrivivax sp.
CCAGGGCAGCGAAGACGTTGCGGCGCAGGCCATGCGGCTGGGTGCCAATGACTATGTGGTCAAGCGAGACAACTACCTGGAAGCACTGCCCGTGCTGCTGGAAAACGCCTTCTACCGGGTGCAGGCGGCCCGCGAGCAGGCCGCGCTGCGGCGTTCCGAAGAGCGGCTGGCGCTGGTGTTGCGGGGCTCCAACGACGCGTCGTGGGACTTCGATCTGCGCAGCGGCGATCGCTACCTGTCGCCGCGCTTGTGGCAGCTGCTGGGTTGGCCCGAAACGCCCCCCGGTGAGGACACCGGGCAGTTACTGGCCCTGCTGCACGATGACGAACGCCAGTCCCTGGTGGAACGCTACGTCCAGGCGCTGCAAGGCGGCGGCAGCAACATCGACATCGAGCTGCGCCTGCGCCACCGCCAGGGCCACCACGTGCCGGTGTTGGCCCGGGGCTTTGTTTCGCGTCAGGCTGACGGCCGTGCCGTGCGGCTGTCGGGCACCTGCACCGACCTGAGCGAGCGCAAGCGCGCCGAGGCCCAGATCCTGGCGCTGAACAACAGCCTGGAAGAACGTGTGCGTGAGCGCACGGCCGAGCTGCAAGCGGCCAAGCTGACGGCCGAAAACGCCAGCCGCGCGAAAAGTGAGTTCCTCTCGCACATGAGCCACGAACTGCGCACGCCGATGAACGCCATCCTGGGTTTTGCGCAGATCATCGAGATTTCCGACCCGACGCCGCGCCAGCTCAAATGGGCCGGTGAGATTCGCCGCGCCGGCAGCCACCTGTTGCTGATGATCGAAGACCTGCTCGACCTGGCACGTGTCGAGGTGGGCAAGATGAACCTTCGCATCGAGGTGCTGGAAGTCGGGCCGATCCTGGCCGAAGCGCTGGCCATCGTGCAGCCGCAGATGGAAGAACGCGGTCTGCGGCTGGTGCAGCAGGGCGGTCCCGATGCCGTTCTGGTTTTGGCGGACCGCCTGCGCTTGCGCCAGGTGCTCGTCAACCTGCTGACCAATGCCGTCAAGTACAACAATCAGGGTGGCAGGGTCACCGTCGGCTGCGAAAAGCGCGGCGAGCGCTTGCGCTTGTCGGTGACCGATGATGGCCTGGGCATCGGGCCCGACAAGCTGGCTCGCCTGTTCCAGCCCTTTGAGCGCCTGGGCGCAGAACACGGCAAGGTCCAGGGCAGCGGCATCGGGTTGGCGTTGTCCAGCCAGCTGGCACAGCTGATGGGCGCTGAACTGGGTGTCCAAAGCGAGGAAGGCGTGGGTTCGGTTTTCTGGATCGATCTGCCGGGTGCGGGCAGCGAGCAGCCGAGTGCGGCCCTTGCCGCGCCGGTTGCAGCGCAGTCCGGGCCGATCCACTTCAAGGTGCTCTACGTCGAAGACAACCTCTCCAATGTCGAGGTCATCGCGGCCTTCTTGGCCCAACATCCGCAGGTGCGTCTGGCCACGGCCGGCGACGGCGCTGCTGCTTTGGCGCAGGCGCGCGCCAACAAGCCCGACGTCATCCTGCTCGACATTCACCTGCCCGGCAACAACGGCTTCCAGGTGCTGGAACAACTGCGCGCCGATCCGCAGCTGCGGGGTACGCCAGTGGTGGCCTTGTCCGCCGACGCCATGCCCCATGACGTGCAAAGGGGCCTGACCGCCGGCTTCGACCGCTACCTGTCCAAGCCCGTCGACCTGACCCAATTGCTGCAAACACTGCAGAGCCTGCTGCCCCTGCGGCTGGGCGGTGTTTGAATGCCGGGAACCGTCAAC
>JANMHH010000465.1:0-8130 GCA_031375065.1 Rubrivivax sp.
TGGAGCAAAGGGCTGTCCGGGTGTGCCGGGGCGCGCCTGTGCGGCGCCGAGAAGCGCAGGGCGCCCGGGCTGCGCGCGCAGCGCGCTTTGTCAACTGATTTGGGAGGGAGTGTTTGAGTGGCACGAACGAAGTGAGTGCAACGAGTTGCCCGACCAGCCCGGGTGACCGAGCATCGCAGGGGAGTCGACGCGCAGCGGCGACCGCCGCAGTGGCGCGCCCCGGCACACCCGGACAGCCCTTTGACGCGCAAACGCAGGCATGCCGACGAACGACCGCAAAGCGCCGCAAGCCGACCTGGCGCGCCAACCCGAACGGAAGCGAATCAAAGCAAGCCCGCATCAGTCAAGCGCTGCGACCTGCCGCCGCGCAGCTTGGCCGCCCCAACCGCCGGCCATTCCCCGGCCGGCACAGCAGCCTGGCCAAGCCAGCGACAATTCCACCCATGCACCTCCCCATCGAATGGCTGCCCACCGAAGGCGCACCCGAACAACTGATCCTCTTGCTGCACGGCTGGGGCTCCGACGGCCGGGCCATGGCGCCCTTGGCCCAGGCCCTGAGGCAGGCCTTTCCCCAGTCCGCCCTGCTGGCCCCCGACGCGCCCAACCCCTTTGAGCGCGGTGGCACGGCGCGCCAGTGGTATGGCGTGGACGACCTCGACATGGCGGTCTGGCCCCAGCGTGTGGCCGGCGCGCTGCCGCCGCTGCAAGCCTGGGTGCAAGCCCAACAACAACGCCTGGGTGTCAGCCCCGCGGCCACGGCGCTGGGCGGTTTTTCACAAGGCGCCATGCTGTCCCTGGCGCTGGCCGTGGCCGACGACGGCATCGCCGGCCGCGTGCTGGCCTTTGGCGGCGCCATGACCGGACAACCGGCGGCGGCACCGCGCCACACCACCGTGCACCTGTTCCACGGCGCCGATGACCGCGTGGTGCCGGCGTCGGGCTCACGCCAGGCCTTGCAGTGGCTGGGTGAGCTGCAAGGCGACGCCACGCTGGACATCGCACAAGGCGTGGGCCACGAACTGCACCCGGCGCTGATCGACTGCGCGCTGCACCGGCTGCGCACCCACATTCCCTTGCGCACCTGGCAAACGGCGCTGGGGGCAGTGGCTGCTGGACCGAACGGCGATAACGGCGACAACGGCGACGGGCCACGCCCCTGATTTTCAGCACGCCAGACCCAGCTGTGCCCGACCCCGCAACCCCTGCCTACCCCCACCATGCTCTTTCTGCTGTCCCCCGCCAAGTCGCTGGACTACGACACCCCCGTTGCGGCACCCGTGCGCAAGAAGGCCAGCGAGCCGCTCTACCTGCCGCAGGCCGAACAACTGATTCACCTGCTGCGCAAGAAGACACCGCTGCAGGTGGCCGGCCTGATGGACCTGTCCGACAAACTGGCGGCGCTCAACGTCGCGCGTTATGCCGCGTGGCAGCTGGAGGCCACGCCCGCCAACAGCAAGCCCGCGCTGCTGGCTTTTGATGGTGACGTCTACGACGGCCTGCGCGCCAAGACCCTGAAGACCGCCGACCTGAGCTGGGCCCAAGAGCACCTGGTCATCCTGTCGGGCCTGTACGGCGCGCTGCGGCCACTGGACCGCCTGCAGCCCTACCGCCTGGAAATGGGCACCGCGCTGAAGACGCCGCGCGGCAAGGATCTGTACGCGTTCTGGGGTGACACCGTGGCGCAGCACCTCAACCAGCGTCAAGCGGACGAGCCCAAACCCGTGGTGGTCAACCTGGCGTCCGTCGAATACGCCCGCGTGGCGCTGCGCCCAGCGCTGCGTGCCCGCGTGGTCGACTGCGTCTTCGAAGAAGGCCAGCTCGACGGCAGCTACAAGATCGTCAGCTTCTTCGCCAAGAAAGCGCGCGGCCTGATGGCCCGGTTTGCGATCCAGAACCGGGTGCGCAGCAGCCAGGCCCTGCGCGGCTTTGACGCCGACGGTTATGCCTGGGACGCCAAGTCCTCGACAACGGACCGGCTGGTTTTCCGCCGTACCAGCCTGCCAAAATAGCGGCCATGAACATGAGCACGACCACGACCACTGGCGCGACTACTTCCGCTGCCACCGCCGCGGCCCAGCAAGCCATCACCCCCGAGCTGCGCCGCTGGATCATCGAGCAGGCCGAAGCCGGCTGCCGGCCGCAAGACGTCATCGAAGCCATGAAGGCCAGCGGCTGGGTCGAAGCGGTGGCCGTCAAGGCCATGGAATCCACGCTGCGCGAACACTTGGCGCAACTGCCGCCCGACGAAGGCGACCTGCCACCGCCGAGCGAAGTGCCCGAGCCCGACCTGCAAAATGCACCGTCGGTGGTGCTGGCTGCTGGGCATCCCGTCAAGATACTGGCCACCTTCAAGCACCCTCGGGTGGTGGTGCTGGGCGGTTTGCTGTCCGACGCCGAGTGTGTTGCGCTGATGGCGCTGGCCGAGCCGCGCCTGGCCCGTTCAGAAACAGTCGACAACGCCACCGGCGGCAGTGAAGTCAACGCCGCGCGCACCAGCGACGGCATGTTCTTCGAGCGCGCCGAGCATGCCTTGATCAAGACCATCGAAGCGCGCATTGCCGCGCTGCTGCGCTGGCCGGTGGAAAACGGCGAAGGCCTGCAGATCCTGCGTTACCGGCCCGGTGCCGAGTACCGCCCGCACCACGACTATTTCGATCCGGTGCACAGCGGCACGCCGCGCATCCTGGAGCGCGGCGGCCAGCGTGTCGGCACGTTGGTGATGTACCTCAACACGCCCGACGGCGGTGGTGCCACCACCTTCCCCGACGTGGGGCTGGAAGTGGCGCCGGTGCGTGGCAACGCGGTCTTCTTCAGCTACAACCGGGCCCACATCAGCACCAAGACGCTGCACGGTGGTGCGCCGGTGACGGCGGGTGAAAAGTGGGTGGCCACCAAGTGGCTGCGCCAGGGCGTCTTCACCTGAGGCTCATCGCCGCTGCCAAGGCCGCCCCGCTCACCACAGCAGGGCCACCAGCACGGCGGCACCGCTGCTGGCCAGCAGCGACAGGCTGACCCGCAGGCCAAAGACGGCACCGCCCGCGACCCAGGCGGTCACCGCGCGGGTGACGCCGTTGGCCGACACCGCCACCAGCACGCCCAGGCGCAAGGCGTCGCTGTCGAGCCGGGCCGCGTCGTGCAGGGTCAGCAACGCAGCCACCGGGGCATGCGCGTCGGCCAGCGCGGTCAGCGCGGTGCCGGTCAGCAGGCCCGCGCTGCCCAGCTGTTGTTGGGCCCAGCCGACCAGCAAAAAAACGCCGGCTAGCAGCGCCGCCACCACCAGCGCTTCACGCAGGCGCAAGGGGCCCGGGCTGGATTCGACCGGGTGCTGGGCGTCTGAAGTGGAGGCGTTCGAAATGGCACCGGTCTTGGCAACACCCGCGTTGGCTTCAGCGCTGGGGATGGAAGGGGCGTTGGGACGATCGTCCGGCGCCACGCCGGCTGACCGTCGCCACTGCCACACCGCCAGGCCTGCAGCCACCGCCGTGCCCGCCACGGCACAAGGCCACAGCGCCGGCAGCGCGCCGGGCGACAAGGCCAGCGCCAGCATCAACACCTGCGGCCAGGTGGCGGCGGTGGAAAACAGCGCACCGGCCAGGGCGGGGCCGCTGTGCTGCGGCTGCGCGCGGGCGTGGGCTGCCATCGACGCGATGGTGGCGGTGCTGGAGACAAAGCCCGAAAAGAAGCCCGACAGCGCCAGCCCGGCCCGTGCGCCCAGCAGCCGCAGCGCCACATGGCCGGCAGCCTGCAGGGCCAGGATCATCACCACGGTCAGCAGCAGCGTGCGCGGCGCCAGGCCGCCCAGCCAGGCCAGCGGTGTGGCCGGTGCCAGCGGCAGCAGCACCAGGACCAGCGCCGCCAGCAGCAAGGCGTCGTGCAGCTCGGCCTGGCTCAGCACCTGGGTGGCCAGCCGGTGCAGCCGCTCGCGCGCGGCCAGCATGCCCGCCACCACGGCGGCGGCGCCGGCACCCAGGGCCGGCTGCTGCACCGCCAGCACACCCACCAGGTAGGTGATGAACAGCGCCAGCTCGGTGGTCAAGCCGGGATCAGGCGCGGGCTGCCCTGGCACCCGTTCGCGGCTCTTCCAGTAGGCCACGGCGGCCAGTGCGGCCACCAGCAAGGCGCCCAGCGCGACCACGGCCGGCTGTTGCAGCGTTTGCGCCAGACCACCGCCCAGTGCGGCCAGCGCAAAGCTGCGGATGCCGGCGGCTTCGCGCCGGTCGCCGCGGCCCTTGCGCCGCTCGCGTTCCAAACCGATCAGCAGCCCGCCGCCCAAAGCGGCTGCCAAGCCCAGCGCG
The DNA here is from genome assembly GCA_031375065.1 of Rubrivivax sp. GTDB lineage: Bacteria > Pseudomonadota > Gammaproteobacteria > Burkholderiales > Burkholderiaceae_C > Rubrivivax. The sequence goes on from JANMHH010000465.1 coordinate 4,296, forward strand.
CTGCTCATTAAGTCAACCATGGCGTTGGGGTGCGTGCGCCACGCGGTGGGGTACGGCGTGAAGCGCTGCGCTCAGAGCTCTGCCACTTCGCCGTAAGCCGGCACGCGAACGCGCCAACCCAGTTGGGTCTGGATGTCGGCGCGCAGCGTGTCCGACGCATCGGGCTCGCCATGCACCACAAAGGTCTGCTGCGGCGGCTCGCGCAGCTGGCGCAGCCAGGCCATCAATTCGACGCGGTCGGCGTGGCCCGAAAAGCCCTCGAGCTGGTGCACCTCGGCGCGCACCTGCACCAACTCGCCAAAGACCTTGACCTCGCGCTCACCGGCCACCAGCTTGGCGCCGCGGCTGCCGCCAACCTGGAAGCCGGCAAAGACCAGGCTGTGACGGGCCTCGGGCGCCATCGCCTTCAGGTGGTGCAGCACGCGCCCGCCGGTGGCCATGCCACTGGCCGAAATGATGATGGCCGGGTAGCGCGACCCCGCCAGGCGGATGCTTTGCTGGGCCGTGACCACCATCCGCACCCCATCGGCCAAGCCCCGCATTTCGCGCGCCGGCACACGCAGCAGCCGTGCATGCTGGCGGTACAGCGCGGTGGCTTCGATGGCCATCGGGCTGTCCAGAAAAATCGGCAGATCCGGCGGAATGGCCCCGCTGCGCTTGAGCCGCTGCAGCACCAGCAGCAGGGCCTGCGCGCGGCCCACCGCAAAGGCCGGCATCAGCACCGAGCCGCCCCGCTGCACGGTGCGCTGCACGATGTCGGCCAGGCGGCCCACGCCGTCTTCGGGCGGGTGGGTGCGGTTGCCGTAGGTGCTTTCGACCAGCAGCACGTCGGCCCGGGTCACGGCCTGCGGCGGCGGCATCAAGAGGTCGTTGTGACGGCCCAGGTCGCCGGAAAAAACCAGCCGCCGGCCGCCGCGTCCGGGCTCTTGCAGCGTGACGGCGCAAGCGCCCAGCAGGTGGCCCACGGGCGTCAGCGTGACCGCGTGGCGTTCCACCGACACCGTGCGCCCGGGCTCCAGTGGCACCAGTTGCGACAGCGCGCGTTGTGCGTCGGCGCGTGTGTACAGCGGCAAGGCCTTGGCGTGGCGCGAATAGCCATAACGGTTGGCGCGCCGGGCGTCTTCTTCCTGCAGGTGGGCACTGTCCAGCAGCAGCACCTTGAGCAGCGCGCAGGTCGCCGGGCTGGCGTGGATGGGGCCGCGAAAGCCCTGCTTGACCAGCGCCGGCAGCCAGCCGCTGTGGTCCAGGTGGGCGTGGCTGAGCACCACGGCGTCGACTTCGCGCAGTGCGTCGGGCACCACCCAGTTGCGCTCGCGGTGCAGCTTCCAGCCTTGGAACATGCCGCAGTCCAGCAAGATGCGGCTGCCGGCACTTTCGACCAGGTGGCGCGAGCCGGTCACACCGTCGGCGGCGCCCAGAAAGTGGATCTTCATGCGCCCAGCTCCTGCAAGTCGGCCGACTGCAGGATGCGCAAGCCGGGCTCGGGCCGCGCCAGCGCCCGCAGCAGCGCGCGCGCCACCACCGCCGCTTCGATCGGGCGCCACGCGGCCGGGATGAAGTGCCGCAGCGGCGCCGTCAGCGCCAGCGCCAACCGCTCACCGGGCCGCGCCGCCTGGCCCAGGCTGGCCCGGTCGCCGGCCAGCAAAGAAGGCCGGGCGATCACCAGGCTGGCAAAGCCCAGCGTGCCCAGCTCGGCTTCCATCTCACCCTTGACGCAGTTGTAGAACGTGCCGGACTGGGGGCTCGCGCCCAGAGCCGAAACCACCGCAAAGTGGCGCACGCCGGCGCGTTGCGCGGCCCGTGCAAAGGCCAACACGGCGGTCTGGTCCACCGCACGAAAGGCCGCTTGTGAACCCGCCGCCTTGATGGTGGTGCCCAGGCAGCAAAAGGCCAGCTCGGCCTGGGGCAGCGGCGGCAAAGCCTCGAAGTCCACCACGTGGACGCGGTGCAGCGGAGCCTGCGCGGCTGGCCCTGCTTGTGGGGCTTGAGGGCGCCGCAACAAGAGGTGCAGCGGCCCGGGCCCCGTCCAGTGGCGGGCCACCTCGCGGCCGATCAGGCCGCTGGCCCCGGCCAAGAGGGCGGTCATCGCCGCTCCTGCGGGTGTGTGGGTCTGCGGGTGCCGGGTGGCAGCGGTTGGCGGTGCAGTGCGGGTTTGCAGGTCATGCAAACAGCTTACGCCAATGTGCTGTGCCAGGCACCGCACGCAACGGGCTGATCGGCCCCGGCTTGACCGGCGTCATTGAAACTGCTCAGCGAAACTGCTCGAGCAAGCGCTCCAGCGTCATCGTGAACGGCTGGCTCAGCGAAGGCAGCGTCAGCAGCAGACCCGACAGGCCCACCCCCAGCGTGACCGGGAAGCCGATGGCAAAGATGTTGATCTGCGGCGCCACCCGTGAAATGGCGCCCAGCACCAGGTTGACGAACAGCAGCATGGTGATCAGCGGCAGCGCAATCCACAGGCCGGTGGAAAAGATCTCGGCGCCCCAGCGGTGCGGCTGCACCTGGTGCAAAAAGGCAAACGGCTCGGGGCCCACGGGAAAGGCGGTGAAGCTGTGAACCAGCGCCGCAATCACCAGCAGATGGCCGTTGGCCACGATGAACAGCCAGGCCACCGTGGTGCCAAAAAAGCGGCTGGCGGCGGTGGCTGCCGAGGCCGTCATCGGGTCGAAGAAGCCGGCGAAGTTCAGGCCCATCTGCAGGCCGATCAGTTCACCGGCGAACTCCACCGCTGCAAACACCAGGCGGACCGCAAAGCCCAGGCTCAGCCCAATGACCAACTGCTGCACCACCAGCAAAAAGGCCAGCGGGGAGTCCAGCGCGACGTTGGCCGCGGCGCCGGGGTCGGGCAGGCTGGGCTGCGCCGCCAGCGCGATCAAGGCGGCCAAGCCGATGCGAACGCGGGTCGGCACGCTGCGCGTGCCCAGCACCGGCAGTGCGGTGAACAGCGCCAGCGCGCGCAAAAAAGGCCAGATCAGCGGCGTGAGCCACTGCAGCAGTTGCGCTTCGGTGAAGGTCACCACCGTGCGGGTGCCCTGTTTCAGCCAACCGCTGCGGGGATGGCTTGCAGCGTCGCTTGCAGGTATTCCACCAAGGTGCTCAGCATCCACGGCCCGGCCACCGCCAGCACCGCCGCCGCAGCCACGATCTTGGGCACGAAGGACAGCGTGGCTTCGTTGATCTGCGTGGCGGCCTGAAAGATGCTGACCGTCAGGCCCACCGCCAAAATGGTCAGCAGCACGGGTGCCGACACCATCAGCAGCATCCACAGGCCATGCTGGCCGGCCGCGAGAACTTGTTGTGCATCCATGGGCGTTGCTTTTCAGGGTTCAGGCTGGTTGATCGGACACGCACTCAGGTCACAAACGATGCCGCCAAGGACCCCAGTAGCAGGTTCCAGCCGTCGGCCAGCACAAACAGCATCAGTTTGAAGGGCAGGGCCACCAGCACCGGGCTCAACATCATCATGCCCAGGCTCATCAGCACGCTGGCCACGATCATGTCGATGATCAGGAAGGGGATGAAGATCATGAAGCCGATCTGGAACGCACTCTTGAGTTCGCTGGTCACGAAGGCCGGCACCAGCACCGTCAGCGGCGCGTCTTCGCCCTTCACATCGGCCGGCAGCTTGGCCAGCTTGGCAAACAGCATCATGTCGCTCTGGCGGGTTTGTTTGAGCATGAACTCGCGCAGCGGCTGCACGCCTTCCTTGAGCGCCTGGTCCACCGCCAGGGTGCCCGCGGCATAAGGTGCGTAGGCCTTTTCGTAGACCTTGTCGAAGGTGCCTTGCATGACGAAGATGGTCAGGAACAGGCTCAGGCCCAGTATCACCTGTTTT
>JANMHH010000466.1:0-10412 GCA_031375065.1 Rubrivivax sp.
CGGGGCGCGCCTGTGCGGCGCCGAGAAGCGCAGGGCGCCCGGGCTGCGCGCGCAGCGCGCTTTGTCAACTGATTTGGGAGGGAGTGTTTGAGTGGCACGAACGAAGTGAGTGCAACGAGTTGCCCGACCAGCCCGGGTGAACGAGCATCTCGGGCAGTCGACGCGCAGCGGCGACCGACGCAGTGGCGCGCCCCGGCACACCCGGACAGCCCTTTGCCGCGCAAACGCAGGCAAGCCGCCGAACGACCGCAAAGCGCCGCAAGCTGCCTTGTCCGACCCCAACTTTCCATCCGATTGAACGCGAAGTCGTATGAGGCGTTGAGGAGCCGGAGCACCGCAAGGCAGTCGCAGCTTGTTGCGACCGCCTCAGTGAAGCACCCCAGCCCGTCCCAACCCGCCTTTGCGGCGCGGCCACCGCGCAGAAGAACGGACCTGCCTCAAAGTCGACGCCCTCACAGCCAAGTCCCCCCATCTCAGTCCTCGACCTCGCCGCCAAACTTCTTGATCAAGTTGTCGATGTACTTCTCCACCAATTTCTCGAACTCGCCCTGCACCACCGGCACGATCACCATCTTCATCAGCCCCGGCAGCGGCACCTCCACCGTGCCCGATATCTTCAGCTCCAGCGCCGTGCCCTTCTTGGCCGCAGCCACCTTCCAGCTGCCGCCCACCAGGGCGTTGCCTTGGCCTTTGACCGGTGTCCAGACCACGGTGCCCTTCTTGCGATCGGACACGTACTTGCTGGCGTAGACCGTCTGGATGTTGACTTGCGCGGTGCCCACCTTTTCCATTTCCCAGCGGTAAACGCCGCCGCCCAGGTCCACCAACTGGTCCACCTTGGGGAAAAAACTGACCGATGTGGGAACGTCCGAGACGATGTCGAACACGTCCTTCAGCGACGCCTTGACGGTGAACTCGTAGCCCAGATCGATGTCGACGCTGACGGCCATGGTGGAACTCCTTGCGGGTTGAAATCAAAGTGAAAAATCGCGAAACGAAGCCGCGGGCGAAGAAAGGACTCAGTCCACATCCTGCCCGGCCCAGGGCAGCATCATCGTCAGCCACAGCAGCTTGTCGAACTCAGGCTCAAAGCGGTCGATGATGTCTTGTGGGTTGGGGCACAGCTGTTGGTCGGTGATCAAGCCAAACTGAACACCGCCGCCGTAACTGAGGATCGACACGCCGACGCCAATGTCGCCTGACGCCGGCACCCAGAACATGTTCTGGCGCAGCGTGCTGCCGCAAAACTTCAGCGGCGTGGCCGGGCCCGGCACGTTGGTCATCACCGCCGTGGCCTTCTTGGCAAACAGGCCCAGCACCGCGTCTTGCACCGGCTTGATGAACAGGCCGCTGATGCTGAGCACCGCAAAGGCCAACAGCGGCTGGTAACTGCCCTTGAGCTCGTCCATGCGCTTGCGCACGGCATAAACACGCTCAACCGGGTTGCCGATGCCCACCGGCAGCACCAGTGGCGCCAAACCGAAACGGTTGCCCAGCTGCCAGGCCTTGTCCAGCGGGCGCAGGTTGACCGGCACCATGGCGCGGATCTCCTTACCCTGCGGATCTTGCCCACGCGCCTGCAGGTGGGCGCCCAAAGCGCCGGCCACGCAGGCCAACAGCACGTCGTTGACCGTGCAGCCCAGGCCTTTGCCAATCGTCTTGACCTGGTCCAGCGACAGCGGCTCGCTCCAGGCCACCACCTTCTTGCCGTTGGGCTTGCCCTTGAGCAGCGTGGGCGAGTCGTCGGCCATCACCGCCAGCGCCGCCACGTCGCCCACCACCTTGATGCCAGTGCGGGCCATGTCCATGCCGCCCAGCAGCGGCTGGCCCGGATGGGACAACATGTCCATGCTCTTGCCCACACCGTCGCCATACATCGCGATGGCTTTCACCGTCAGGTCGGTCAACGGCTTGATCACCGCGTCGCTGAGCCAGTCGTGGTCCTGCTCGGGGTGCTCGCCGTCTGGTGCCTTGAGTTTTTGTCGCCGCTTGGGCGGGTCGCTACCCCCATCGGTGATGCTCATCATCACCGAGATCAGCGCCATGCCGTCGCCGATGCAGTGGTGCACACGCGCCACCATGGCGCTGCCACCTTCGTAGTCTTCGATCAGCTGAAACTGCCACAGCGGCCGTGCGGGGTCCAGCGGCGTGGTGGCCAGTTCGCCGCACAGACGCTGCAAGGCGTGGCGTTCGCTTTCACCTTCTTCGGGCTGCAGCGTGGTGCGCGCCACGTGGCGCGTGATGTCAAACGTTTCGTCGCTCACCCACATCGCACCCATGGTGTCGGGCACGGCTTTTTGCAGGAAGCGGTCGTACTGGAGCAGCTTGTCTTCGATGCGCTGGCGCAGCGCCTGCAGCGTGATGGCCGGGGTCAGCAGCCACACGCCCACGATCATCATCAGGTTGACGTCGTTGTCCATGCGCAGCCAAGCCGTGTCGACACGGGACATGCGCTGCGCCTGCGGCAGTCGCGCTGCGTCTGGCATCGGGTTTCTCCTGGGTCGATGGGGCCAACTGGCTGGCGGGGCTGAGCACGATGCTGGGTAACATCGACGGGGTCAAGACCAGACTTATACCCACTTCAGCCCCGCAAAGGACGCCACCATGGCCAAACTCAAAGCCACCTTCGAAGCCGCCGTTGCCAACAGCAAGAAGCTGTCTGAAAAGCCGGACAACGCGACTTTGCTTCAGCTGTATGCGCTGTACAAGCAGGCCACCGAAGGCGATGTGGAAGGTAAGCGCCCTGGTTTCACCGACATGGTGGGCCGCGCCAAGTACGACGCCTGGGCCAAGCTCAGCGGCAAGAGCACCGACGAGTCGATGCAGGAGTACGTTGACCTGATCGAGTCGCTGCAGTAGGCAGCGCTGTCGGCCGTTCACTTGGGCTGCGCCTGGGTGGGTCCCCCTGGGTGGACCTCTGCTGGGTGGACCTCTGTCAGCGCGGGCCGCGCCCGCGCCGAATGGCATGCACCCGAATCGCTCGGGCCGCCCAGGCCAGTGATGCCCCAGGGGCCTACTTGCCCGCTGACTTCTTGGCCGCCGTCTTCTTGGCCGGCGCCGCTGCGCCCGCGCTGAGCAAGTTGTCCAGCGTCTTCGTGATCTCACCTTCGATAGTCTTGCTGAACGCGCCCAGCAAGAAGCCCAGCTTGGCCTCCAGGTCAAAGTGGTCGGCCGCCACGATCAGCCGGCCCTTCACGCCCGAGCGCGTGAACTCCACGGTGTCGCTGGTCTGGCCCTCGAGCACCGTGCATTCCATTTCAAACTTGGACTCGGCCTCTTCGGCCCACTTCCAGGCGATCTTGCGCGCCTTGGCCAGGCCCAGGCTGTGGTCTCGGTGGATGCGGATGTCGGCCACGGTGAGCTTCCCTGTTCAGTTGAAGGCCGCCAGTTTCGCTCGACGCTGGTCCTTGGGCAAGGCGGCCAATCCCTTGACCTCGGCGTAAAAACGCGGGAAGTCGCGCCCCGCGCTTTCAAACAGGCGCTCGAACTCGGGCACCAGCTCGTTGTAGGCGGCCAGCACGGCAAACGACGCGTTGTTGGCCCGCTCGAACCAGCCGTCGTAGCCGTTGAACCCGTTCCAGCGGCTCTGCTTCATGTCCTGGTACTGGCCGCGCATCTGGGCCATCAACACCGCCTTGCGCTGGTGCTTTTCAGCGTCGCTCAGCACACTGGCATACAGCGTCTGCAGCTCGCCACGCCAGCGCAGCGTGAAGGCGCGAAATTCCACCTGGCGCTGCTCGCGCACGGCGTGCTCGGCGCGCGTCTGCTCGGTGCCATGGCGCTGCATCCACAGGCGTCCACCGATGCGCTCCACCGCGGTGGCAAAACTCTCGTTGAAGGTGGTGTCGTCGTTGGCATAAACCACCTGGTGGGCCAGCTCGTGAAAGATCAGCCGCGCCAGTTCCACCTCGCTCCAGTCGACAAAGGTGTTGAGCAAAGGGTCACCGCCGACCCAGTTGCTCAGGCCCAGCGTGCTGTAGGCGGGCACGCCATAAACCATCGTCTCCCAGCCCTGGGTCTTCAGTTCCTGGGCCAGCGCATCGGCGGGTTCGCGGCTGTAGTAACCGCGGTAACCCACACAACCCAGCACCGGGAAGCACCAGGTCTTCAGCGTCAAACCCAGCTCGGGCGCGGCCACCGCGTTCCATACGGCAGCGCTGCGGTTGAGGTCGGCGTAGCGGCGGTAGCTGCTGTTGTCGGGCAGACCCAGCTCGGCGCTGGCGAAGTCGCGCATGCGTTGACTTAACGCGAGCCGGTCGCGCAGCGCAGCCGGTGTGCTCGGGTCGGCGAGCCATTCAGCGACGGGCTTGGCGCTCTGCAATAAATCCAGGTGGCCGTTGACGGCCTGGGCGTAATAGCCCAGCGTGCTGCAGCCGCTGCTCAGGCAGACCGTGGCCGCTGCCAACAACGCCACCCCCAGCACCGAGCCGCTGGCCATCAGCCACCACCGCCTGCGCATCGCTTCTTCAAAGCGGCTGCACGTCGACCAGGCAGTCGTAGAACACCGGCGCGCGGCCGATGTCGGTCAGGCCCTGGCGCGTGAGCTGGTTGACGTTGGTGCCCTGCAAGCCCATCTTGCGCCACCACACCCCCAGGCCGTTGACCACACCGGGCCGGGCACGTTCGCTCACATCGGCCTTGCAGACGTATTCACCGCGGTCGTTGAAGACCCGCACCGTGGTTCCGCTGGTGATGCCACGCGCGGCCGCGTCCACCGCGTGCAGTTCCAGGCGCGGTTCCTTTTCAGCCGCGCGAAGGCTGTCGACGTTGACGAAGGTGCTGTTCAGAAAGTGCCGCGCCGGCGGAGAGATCATGGCCAGCGGATAGCGCGCCGCCAGCACGGGCGAGGACTGCACACTTTCATAGTTGGGCTGGTGATCGGGCACATCCAGGCCGTTGCCACGCACGCGCACCTTGCCGTCGGGGGTGGGGAACTGGCCTTGGGCGAAGGGGGCGTCGGCGATCTTCAGCTGGCTCCAGCCGCGCTGGTCCAGCTCCTCCAGGTCCACCCTCTGCGGCTTGAAAGCCCCACGCGCCATGGTCTCGTCGCTGTCGGCAAAACAGGCTTCGGTGTAGCCCATGCGCTGGGCCAGCAAACGAAAGATCTCCGCGTTGGACTTGGCCTGCCCCACGGGCTCGACGGCCGGCCGGTTCAGCATGGCGTAGGTGTGGCCGTAGGACGTGTGAGCGTCCCAGTGCTCCAGCTGCGTGGTGGCGGGCAACACATAGTCGGCGTGGTCGGCGGTGTCGGTGAGGAAGTGCTCCAGCACCACCGTGAACAGGTCTTCACGCGCAAAGCCCGCGGCCACCCTGGCGCTGTCGGGTGCCACCGCCACCGGGTTGCTGTTGTAGACCACCAGCGCTTCAATCTGCGGGCCAAACTCAGCGGAGCTGGGCCGGTTCAGGTCATCGCCAATCGTGCTCATGTTGATGGTGCGCGGCTGGCGGCCCTGGCTGGCCGGTCCGTAGACGGTTTCCAGCAAGTCGGGCCTTTGCAGCCAGGCGTCTTGTTTGGCGTCGCGAAACCAGCCGCTGGCCGACAGCAACAGCCCTCCCGCTGCCTGGCGCCAGGCGCCCACCAGGCACGGCAGCAGCGCGATCAAGCGCGCGGCCGTGCCGCCGCCCCGCACCCGCTGCATGCCGTAGTTCAGGCGAATGGCCGCCGGACGGGTGCTGCCGTACTCCCGCGCCAATTCGCGCACTTCGGCGGCCGTGATGCCGCACACCTGGGCTGCGCGTTCGGGCGGCCACTGCAGGGCACGTTCGCGCAAGCTCGGCCAGTCGTCCACATGCTGGGCCAGGTAGTCGTGGTCGAGCCAGTCGTTGGCAATCAACTCATGCATCAAGCCCAGCGCCAGCGCCCCATCGGTGCCGGGCAGCAGGGCGATGTGCTGGTGGCACTTGTCGGCCGTTTCGGTCTTGCGCGGGTCGATGCAGATCAGCCGTGCGCCAGCACGCTTGGCCTGCTGCGCAAAGTTCCAGAAATGCACACTGCTGGTGATGGGGTTGCTGCCCCAGATCAGGATCAGCTGGCTGTGCGCAAACTGCTCCACCCGCATGCCCACCTTGGCACCATAGGTGTGGATCAGCGCGTCACCACCGGCCATGCTGCAGATGGTGCGGTCCAGCAAGCTGGCGCCCAGGCGGTGGAAGAAGCGCGCCGCCATGCCGTCGCCCTGCACCAGGCCCATGGTGCCAGCGTAGCTGTAGGGCAGCACCGCCTGCGGGTTGCGTGCGGCGATGGCTTGCAGGCGGCGGGCGATGTCGTCCAGCGCTTCGTCCCAGCTCACCGGCTCGAACTGGCCTTGGCCTTTGGGGCCGACCCGCTTCAACGGCGTCAAGACCCGGTCGCGGTGGTAGGTGCGCTCGGCATAGCGGCTGACCTTGGTGCAAAGGTTGCCGTGGGTGGGCGGGTGGGTGGGGTCGCCTGCAACGCGGATGACCCGACCGGCTTGCACCGTGATGTGCAAGGCGCAGGTGTCGGGGCAGTCGTGCGGGCAGACGGCCTGGACGACGTGGCTGTTTTCAGGATCGGCAATGGGCATGCAGCGCACTGTGCCACAGCGCGCCGCCCCAGCCTTCAGGCGCGCCGACGCCCCAAGCCCAGCGCCAGCAGGCTCAGGCCCAGTGCCAGCAGCGGCGCGGTGCCCGGGCTGCTGACGCTGTTGAAGGCCCGGGTTTCGAAGTGCAGAGTCATCTGCCGCAGCCCGACGCCACCAAACTGCATGTCCATGAAGAAGTTGGCGACCCGCCCGAACGGATCGCGCCCCAGGCCAAACAGGGCGCCAGTCCAGGGTGCACCGCTGCCCAACCGCTGGTACTCCGCCATCAGGTCAAACGACAACAGCGATCCATCGCCCGCCACGCCACTCAAGACCGCCGCGCTCAAGCCCACCGGGCCGGTGAGGTCCAGCACGTCGCCAGGCGCGGTGCCGACGCCCACACCCAGGCCGAAGCCGGAAAACGTGGAGCCGGGGTAGGGGTCGCCACCGGTGAAGCCCAAGCTGATGTCGATGCTGGCACGGCCCCCACCCAGGTCGGTTTGGGACTCCTGCACCGTCACCGTGATCAGACCCCCTGGCGCCGGCGCGAAGTTGAACGTCTGGGCGGCACCGTCGAAGCTGAGGGTCGAACGTGCGGGCGAGCTGATGTTGCTTGCCTGGTAGAACGACAGCTCGTAGCTGCTGCCCGGCTGCACCACCGGCCCCGCGCTGGCCCAGGGGCTGCCCACCGCCCAGGCGAAAACCAGGCCAGCGCGCCAAAAGGAAGAAAGTGCTTTCATGTGCGTTGCTCCGAAACGTTGCGGGCCGCGCACCCCGCACAGCCTGTGCTGCCAGCATGCAGGGCCTGCCGTCACGCCGGCGTCACGCCAGCGCCAAGCGCAGCGCCGTGACGCCGGCGTGACGGCTGGGCCCCCACCATCGAACTCCAATGCGCGATGATCCCGCCATGCCCCGCCCCGCTCCGCTGACGCTGCACCTGCATGGCAGCGCCTGCGTCGTCAAAGCCGACGGCCACAGCCTGGCGCTGCGCGGCCGCGCCGCAGCACTGGTGGCCCTGGTGGCGCTGGAGCCCGGCATCAGCCGCGAACGCGCGGCCCTGATGCTGTGGCCGGACTCGGCCAAGCCGCGCCAGACCCTGCGCCAGCAATTGCTGCGCTTCCGTCAGGCCCTGGGGCTGCCCTTGCTCGACGGCGACCCCGACCTGGTTTTGGCCGCGGGTGTCAAGCTGCAGCCCGCCAGCCCCGGCAGCGAGCTTCTGGCCGACGAAACGCCCACCGACGACGCCTGGGGCCAGTGGCTGGCGCAGCGCCGCAGCGATCAAGCCCACTCACAGCTTCAGCCTTTGCAGCAGGCCCTGGCCGCAGCCGAGGCCGAAGGCGACCTGGACCAAGCCTTGCAGCATGCCCAGGCGCTGCTGGCACTGGACGGGCAGACCGAAGCCCACCACGCCGCGCTGATGCGCGTGCACTTCCTGCGTGGCGAGTCGGCCGCCGGTCTGGCCGCCTACCGGCACTTGGAGCAGATGCTGCGCCAGCACTTTGGCGTCAACCCGGCAGCCAGCACGCAGGCCCTGGCCGCAGCGTTGCGCCAAGGCGGCGCCCAGCCCGAGCCCGCATTGCCCGCATTGCCCGCGACGATCTCGGCGCGGCAGCTGCCGGTCACCTTGAAACGCCCGCCCGTGATGGCCGGCCGGCAACTGCAGCGGGCGGCCGTGGCGGCGGCCTGGGTGGCAGGCCATGCGGTGCTGGTGGAAGGCGAGGCCGGCATGGGCAAGAGCCGCCTGCTGTCCGAGTGCTTGGCTGCGTGCTTGGCCGATGGCCTGACCGAACAACCAGCCGCCCAACTGCAAGCCGCCGGGCGCCCTGGCGACAACGGCGCGCCCTACAGCAGCCTGGCGCGCCTGTTGAAGCCTTTGTTGCAGGGCACGGGTGCGAGGCTCAGCCCCGGCGCACGTCAGGCCCTGCTGCGCATCGGTGGTGCCCATGAAGGTCTGCAGGCTACTTTTGCGGGCGCCCTACCCGCCGGCGCCATGCAGGCTGGGGTGGCCGAACTGCTGGCCCAGGCCCAGGTGCATACCGTCGTGCTCGACGACCTGCACTTTGCCGACGCCGCCACGCTGGAATTGGTCAGCGGCCTGGTTGCCAGCGACCTGCCCTGCCGTTGGCTGTTTGCCCAGCGCCCCGCCGAAACCCCACCTGCCGCCGCCGCGCTGCGCCACGCGCTGACCGAACTGCAACGCCTGACCGTGGTGGCGCTGGCGCCGCTGGACCGCCAGGCCGCCACCGAACTGGTCGACACGCTGGCCGTGCCGGGCCTGCAGGGCCAGGCCATGGCCGCGCAGCTGGTGCAGCACAGCGGTGGCAACCCGCTCTTCATGCTGGAGACCCTGAAACAAGGCCTGCAGGACGGCAGCCTGGCGCGCGGGGTTTTGCCTCGGCCCAAAAGCGTGGGCGCGTTGATCGAACAGCGCCTGCAGCGCTTGTCAGAGCCGGCCTTGACGCTGGCCCGCGTGGCCGCCATCGCCGGTGTCGACTTCTGCATCGAGCTGGCCGAATCGGCCATCGGCCAAAGCGCGGTGCAGCTGTCCAGCGCCTGGCAAGAACTGCAAGACGCCCAGGTGCTGCGCGACGAAGCCCTGGCCCACGACCTGGTGGCCGACGCCACCTTGCGCGGTGTGCCGCAGGTGGTGGCGCGGCGGGTGCATGGGCTGGGCGCCGCCTGGCTGGGGGCGCGCGGCGCGGAGCCTGCGCGGGTGGCCCGCCACTGGCAGCTGGCGGGAGTGCCGGCCGAAGCAGGGCGTGCCTTCTGTGCGGCGGCTCTGCGCGCCGAGCAAGCCGCCCGGCTGGCGGAAGAAGCCGCCTTGTACGAACTGGCGGCTCAGGCCTTTGCTGAGGCCAAGCTGCCCGAAGAACGTTTCAACGCGCTGCTGGGTCGCGTTCGATCGCTCAACGAGGCCCAGTTCGATGAGATGGCGCTGCAGGAATGCCTGGCCCTGGCCAGCGCAGCCCGCACCGAGTCCCAGTTGCTGCGTGCCCACAGCGAGCGCTGCGGTCTGCTGACCGAGCGCGGCGAGCCGCAGGCGGCCATCGAAGCCGGCCAACTCGCCATGACCCTGGCTCGCCATCTGGGCGACCACGAATGGCAGATTCGCACCGCCTGCCACATGGCCATTGCGCTGAACCGCCTGGGCCGCGCCGAAGAGGCCGTGGCCGTGCTGGCGCCGCTGCGTCCCTGGCTGGACGCCCAGGCCGACGACTCACTGCGCATGCTGTGGCACGGCGACTGGGGTGCGGCGCTGGGCAACGTGGGCCGGCTGGGCGAAGCCGTGGCAGCGTTTGACGTCGCGCTGGCTGCCGCCCGCCGCCTGAAGCTGCGCGACGCCGAAGGGCGCCTGTTGCTGAACTGTTCGGTCGCCCTGCGTCAAAGCGGCCAACTCGACCGGGCCCTGACCCTGTCGCGCCAAGGACAAGCCCTGTCTGGGGCCGAAGTGCCCGATGCGGCTGAACTGCCCATCGACGCATTGATCCTGGCACGCGACGAAGCCGAGACCGGCCACTACGGCAGCGCACTGGCCAGCCTGGAGCGGGTGTTGCCGGTGTTTGAGCAACGCGGCACGGCCTTTTGGGTGCAGGCCTGCCGCATGGTGCTGGTGCGCCTGTGGCTGGACCTGGGTCAATATGCCCGCGCAGTGCCGCTGCTGCGTGACGAAGCGGCCGACCTGCCAGCCTGGCTGCGCGCCGACCGCCGCCTGCTGCAGTTGGAACTGGCCCGCGCACTGCACCAGCACACTCCCGATGACCTGCTGGAAGAAACCTGGGCGTTGGCCAAGCTGGACGAGCAACGCGGTCCGTCCCTGAGCGTGCGAACACTGCGCAGTTGGCCGGCGGACCAGGTGCTGAAGCGGGCCGA
>JANMHH010000505.1:0-9691 GCA_031375065.1 Rubrivivax sp.
CGTGGCGCTCCACCACAGACAATCCGGCGCTTACCTCGATGGCTGATACCAGGGGTATCCACCGTGTACTCACGGTAAAAGCCACGATTACGGGCTGGCAGCAACCGTTCCCGATTGCCAAATACCACCCCGTCCTTTTCATGCGGAAATGGCCCGCCGCTGGCGACCAGCGCGTAGGTTCGGGCTCCCTGGGGTGGCAATTGCGCCACCGAGACAACCGGGAAACCTTCTGCCGTAGTCGGCTGCCGGGCAAAACCTGGACCACCAACCAAGGTCGCCAGCAACAATAAGCCAGTGAGTACCAACTTACTGAAAACCAAGCGCCCCATGCAGAAACTCTCCAAATCCTCGGGTTAACCCGCAAAATCCAAGCCGAGAGTGTCGCAGAAGCCGCCCGAAAAAGCAAGCGCCTGCACAAAAAATGGGCAACGGTTCACTAGGCCAACAAATGTTGGCTTGCGCTCACACTCCCCGGATCATCTCGTCGCGTTCGCGTCGGCTACTGTGAGCGCCGTCATGTTGACGATGCGCCGAACCGTTGTGCTGGCTGTCAGAATGTGCACCGGTTTGGCCGCCCCCAGCAATACCGGTCCGATGGCGATATTTCCGCCAGCGGCGGTTTTCAGCAGGTTATAGGCGATATTGGCGGCATCCAGGTTGGGCAGGACCAGCAAATTGGCATTGCCCTTCAAGGTACTGTTGGGCATCACGACCGCGCGCATGGCGCCATCCAGTGCGACGTCACCATGCATCTCTCCATCCACCTCCAGCCATGGCGCCTCTATGCGCAACAGTTCGAGGGCCCGGCGCATTTTCAGAGCACTTGGCAAGTTGCTGCTGCCGAAATTGGAGTGCGAAAGAAGCGCTGCCTTGGGTTGTATGCCAAACCGCATCATCTCTTCGGCGGCCATCACGGTGATTTCAGTCAATTCCTCCGCGGTCGGGTCGGCGTTCACGTGGGTATCGACCAGGAAAACCTGGCGCTCCGGCAACAACAATCCGTTCATGCACGCATATACCGGGACGTCTTGCGGCGTGCTGGGGCTGCCGCCGGTCCGCTTGCCGATCACCTGATCAATATAGGTCAGGTGCATGGCGGTGGTGCCCCAAGTGCCGCAAATCATGCCGTCGACATCGCCTTTGTGCAGCAGCATGGCCCCGATCAGCGTCAGCCTGCGCCGCATCTCGATCTTGGCCATCTAGGCCGTTGTTCCCTGGCGCTCCGTCATTCGGTGATACGTTTGCCAGAAGTCGCGGTACCGGTCGTCGTGCTCGACGTTGACGACGTCGTAGTCCAGCCCCTCGCGCAGGCGCAATCCGAATTTTTCTATACGACGGGCCATCACCTCCGGTCGCCCGATGAGCGTCGGCCGGGCCAGCCCCTCGTCGACGACGATCTGACAGGCTCGCAGAACGCGCTCCTCTTCACCTTCGCAATACGCCACACGCTTATGCATTGACGCCTTGGCCACCGCAAAAATCGGCCGCATGGTGGTGCCCGAGGCATATACGAAACTCTGCAAACGCTGGCGGTACGCGTCCATATCTGCGATGGGGCGCAGCGCCACGCCGCTGTCGGCCGCAGCCTTGGCGACCGCGGGCGCAATCTTCATCATCAGCCGTGGGTCAAACGGCTTGGGTATCAGGTATTGCGGTCCGAACGCGAGTTGTTGTCCAACATATGCGGCAGCCACCACCTCGCTTTGCTCGGCTTGCGCCAATTCTGCGATCGCGTACACCGCCGCAATCTCCATCTCCTGCGTGATGGTGGAGGCCCCCGCGTCCAGCGCTCCGCGAAAGATGTAGGGAAAACACAGGACGTTATTGACCTGGTTCGGATAGTCGGTACGGCCGGTCGCCATGATGGCGTCGTCCCGCACGGCATGCACCTCTTCGGGAAGAATTTCCGGGGTCGGGTTCGCCAACGCAAATATCAGCGGCCTGGCCGCCATCGCCCTGACCATGTCAGGCTTCAATACGCCACCAGCGGACAGGCCGAGAAAAATGTCGGCGCCTTCTATGACTTGCGCCAGCGTACGGGCCGATGTCGGCTGGGCGAAGACGGCCTTGTCCTCGTCCATCAGCTCGGTACGGCCTTCATAAACCACACCGGCAAGGTCCGTGACAAAAATGTTCTCGCGGGGGATGCCGATCTTTACCAGCAGCCCCAGACAGGCCAATGCCGCGGCACCGGCACCGGAGGTCACCAGTTTGACCTTCTTCGGGTCCTTTCCGACCACCTTCAGCCCGTTGATCAGGGCGGCCCCGACAACGATGGCCGTTCCGTGCTGGTCGTCATGGAACACCGGGATCTTCATGCGGTCACGCAGCTTGCGTTCCACATAAAAGCAGTCCGGCGCCTTGATGTCTTCGAGGTTGATGCCGCCAAACGTGGGCTCAAGCGCCGCGATGATGTCGACCAACTTGTCCAGATCGTGTTTCTCGTTGATCTCGATGTCAAACACGTCGATGCCGGCGAACTTCTTGAATAGCACCGCCTTGCCTTCCATCACGGGCTTGGCGGCGAGTGGGCCAATGTCGCCCAGACCCAATACCGCCGTGCCGTTGGTGATCACAGCCACCAGGTTGCCGCGGCTGGTGTATTTAAAAGCGTTGTTCGGATCCTTGACGATCTCTTCACACGGCGCGGCCACGCCTGGCGAATAGGCCAGTGCCAGGTCATGCTGATTGACAAGCTGCTTGGTGGCGGCGACGGCGATCTTGCCGGGGGTCGGGAACTCGTGGTATTCGAGCGCGGCGCGGCGCAGTTCAGCGCGCTTTTCGTTGGATTTCAGGGTCTCGTCAGGCATTCTTGTCTCCTGCTGCGGCAGCGGCAGCGATGCTGGCGCGGGTCAGCGCACGTTAGGGTGGCGGATTGTAGGCTCGCCCAGTCAGGCAAAGCCCCGTACCGGCAGCGTGTTGTCGCGCTGTATCCAGTTGGACTTGCTGTACCGTGCGCGGCCATCGGTTACATGCAGCGTATAGGCATGGCGCGACTGTGCCGAGCGGTTTGGCGCACTGTAGTGAGGCAACAGCCCATGGAAGACAACCAGTGTCCCGGCAGCTACTTCGAGCGCGCGCGCGGTGCCTGCATCCGGCCAGGGAGTTGCATCCAGCCGCTGCATGCTGATGGTGTCACCGGAGCGCACAAAGCGTTCGCGCAAGGGGCCGCGATGGCCTCCAGGCTCGACCCACAAACAACCGTTGTGCAAGCTTGCGTCTTCCAGCGCGAACCAGAAGGTGGTGACGCTCACGGGGTCGGTGTCAAAGAACGTGGCATCCTGGTGCCAGCCCACTTCGCCACCGATGCGCGGCTGCTTGAAGATGATCTGGCTCTGCCAGACCTGCGCTTGCTGCAGTCCCAAATCTTGCGCCAGACCGGCCAGCGCGGGGCCGTGGCTGAAGTCGACAAAGACCGGGTCCAGGTCGTGCAGCGCGTGGCCGATCTTGTTGATGGACTGCGCCTTGGGTACCGTCAATTGGCCATCGGCGTCCAAGGCCTCCTCTTCGAAAAAGCAGCGCACGTCGCTGCCCGACGCGATCAGCTGCGCGTTGGTCACCAGGCTGCGGTTGCGGGTGGAAAAGCGGCTGGCCCCGGCCTCGGGGTCAAAGGCTTCAACGATGGTGTGGGCCCGACCGATGGCGGCCTGCAGTTGAGCCGCGGTCTTGAACCCGGGCAGGACCAGATAGCCCTGGTCCTCAAAGCTCAATTTCTGTTCTTCACTGAGGATCTGCATGGACATGAGTGGCGGTCGGTGGCAGGCGGTGTTGCCTGCAGGCATCAATTGGCCTGCGGTGGGTCGCGCCTTCACCAAAATCTGGGGTGCTTGACGGCATCATCGATGCTACCGCCAGCCAACCCGCCCAACAGGAGCCTTCATGACCCAGCGCCATCCCTTCCCCATGCACCACGCTGTAGCCGCCGCAGCGACTCTGGCGCTCCATGTCGGTGCGTCGGCGCAGACCGCAGCACCTGGGGAATTGCAGGTGGTGACCGTGACGGCCGAACGCCGTCTGGAGAACATCCGCGACGTGCCCAGTTCCGTCACCGCGCTGCAAGGCGATGTGCTCGAGGCGCTGGCCACCAGCGGCCAGGACCTGCGTGCGCTCAGCGGCCGCGTGCCCAGCCTGAACATCGAATCGTCGTTCGGCCGTGCTTTCCCGCGCTTTTACATCCGGGGCTACGGCAACACCGACTTCCGCCTCAACGCGTCGCAGCCGGTGTCGCTGGTTTATGACGACGTGGTCCAGGAAAACTCCATCCTCAAGGGCTTTCCCATTTTCGACGTCGACCGTGTTGAAGTGCTGCGCGGCCCGCAGGGCTCGCTGTTCGGCCGCAACACGCCGGCCGGCGTGGTGAAGTTCGAGTCGGTGCGCCCAGGCAAAAAGGCCGAAGGTTATGGCAGCCTTTCTTTTGGCACTTTCAGCACCGTCAACGCCGAAGCGGCCGGCAACATCCCGCTGGGCCAGAACGTGGCCATGCGCATTTCGGTGCTGAGCCAGTCGCGTGACGACTGGGTCGACAACACGATAACCACCAGCCCCACCCGCGAGCTGGAAGGCTACCGCGACAACGCCATGCGGGCGCAGCTGCAGTTTGACGGTGGCAAGGCCTACAACGCACTGCTCAACGTGCATGCGCGCGACCTCAACGGATCGGCCCGCCTGTTCCGCGCCAACGTCATCCAACCGGGCACCAACAACCTGGTCGCCGGCTTTGACGAACGCAAGATCAGCAACGACGGCCAAAACCGCGCCGAGTTGCAAAACTACGGCGGCAGCCTGCGCCTGCGAATCGGGCTGCCGGGCATGTCGCTGCACTCCATCACCGGTATCGAGACGGTGCGCGCTTACAGCCGCGGCGACATCGACGGTGGCTACGGCGCCAGCTTCCTGGGCGCGGGCAACTTCGGGCCGGGCAACATCCCGTTTGCGTCGGAGTCGGCCGACGGCATCCCCAAGCACCAGCAACTGACGCAAGAGCTGCGCCTGGAGTCCGAAACCAGCGGCGCCATCAGTTGGCAGGCCGGTGTGTTTGCCTTCAAGGAAGACTACAAGATCGAGAGCTTCAGCTACGACAGCCTGGCGGCCAGTGCGCAAGACGGTTACCAACTGGTGCGCCAGCAGAACACCGCGCTGGCGGTGTTTGGCGCCGCCACGCTGGCGGTGACGCCCGACCTCAAGCTGCGCGGTGGCCTGCGCTACACGCGCGACAAAAAGGACTTCGTGGTCGAGGCCTACAACAACAGCGGCTTTGTGCCCTGCGTGCTGCTGGGCAAGTGCACGCTGGCCCAGTTGCAGGCCCAAGGCCCCACCACCGCAGCGCCCAGCGACAACAAGCTGAACTGGGACCTGAGTGGGACCTATGCGCTGGACAAGAGCACGTCGCTCTACGCCCGCGCCGGCACGGGCTTCCGTGCCTCCAGCGTGCAAGGCGCCGGTGCCTTCAACGGGCAGTCGGTGGCAGGCCCTGAGAACAACACGTCGGTTGAGGCTGGCATCAAGGCCGACCTCTTCGGTCGCCGCGCCCGCATCGCCTTTGGCGTCTTCAGCTACACCGTCAAGGACCTGCAGTTGACAGCGGTGGGAGGTGCCGCCAACGCCAACATCCTGCTCAGTGCCAAGAAGGCCAAGGGCCAGGGCTTCGAACTGGACTTCCAGACCTTCCTGTCAGACCGGGTGCTGGCCACCGTGGGCGTGGGCTACAACGACACCAAGCTGCAAGACGGCAACCTGGCGGTGGCCTTCTGCGCCGCCTGCACGGTGACCGACCCCACCACCACGCGCGGTGGCAACACGGTGGCCCTGATCGACGGCAACCCACTGCCGCAAGCGCCCAAGCTCACCGGCAACTTCACGTTGAAGTACACCCAACCCATCGGTAACGGTGACCTCTACGTCTTCACCGACTGGGTGCATCGCAGCAAGGTCAACTTCTTCCTCTACGAGTCGGTGGAATTCACCGGCAAGGCGCTGACCGAAGGTGGCCTGCGCGTGGGTTACAGCTGGGGCGGTGGCAAGTACGACGTGGCGGCTTTCGGACGCAACATCACCAACCAGGTTCGGGTGGTCGGTGGCATCGACTTCAACAACCTCACCGGTTTCATCAACGAGCCGCGCACCTTCGGCGTGCAGTTCAAGGCGATGTTTTGAACCGAGCTGAGCTGAGCTGAGCTGAGCTCAGCTCGGCTGGCGTCGGCGGTCGCGCTTGAATGGTGGGTGGCCTGCTGGGGCAGCCCGCCAACTGCCTACACTGACGGCATGCATTCAGACGTGTTGATCATCGGTGGCGGCGTCATGGGCGCCGCCACCGCTTGTTTTTTGGCCCGCGACCACGGCGTGCGTGCCACTGTGCTGGAACGCGACGCAAGCTTTGCGCGCGCCTCCAGTTCGCTGTCGGCCAGCTCCATTCGCCAGCAGTTTTCGCAGCCGATCAACATCGCGCTCTCAAAGTGGAGCCTGGGTTTTTTGCGCCGGGTGGCCGAAGAACTGGCTGTGGATGGCGACGCACCCGCGCTGGGCCTGGTGGAGCCGGGCTACCTGTACCTGGCCGGCGCGCGGGGCGCGGCCTCTTTGCGGGCCCAGCTTCCCCTTCAACTGCAGTCTGGGGCCGACGTGGCCTTGCTCGACCCTGTGCAACTGCAGCAGCGCTTCCCTTGGCTGACCGTGAGCGACCTGACGTTGGGCGCCCTGGGGCTGAGCGGCGAAGGCTGGTTTGACGGACCGGCCCTGCACCAGGCTTTTCGGCGCAAAGCCAGGGCTTGCGGCGCGCAGTTCGTGGCCGCCGACGCCGCCGGTTTCGAAGCGGCGGCTGACCGTGTCGTGGCGGTGAACTGCGCCGATGGGCGGCGCGTGCAGGCCGACGCGGTGGTGCTGGCAGCGGGCGCCTGGAGCGCGCCTCTGGCTGCGCAGCTGGGCGTGGCGTTGCCGGTTTCGCCGCGCAAGCGCGATGTCTTTGTGCTGGACACGCCGGCCCGCCTGCCCGGCTGCCCTTTGCTCATCGACCCCAGTGGCGTCTGGTTCAGGCCCGATGGCGCTTCGGGTCGGCGTTTTCTGGCCGGTGCGCCGCCGCGCCAACCTTGGCCCGGCGACCCCGACGAGCCGCCGCTGCACGACATCGACCACGGGCTGTTCGACGACGTCATCTGGCCCACGCTGGCACAGCGCGTTCCGGCGCTGCAAGCGCTGCGTGTGGTGTCCAGCTGGGCCGGTTACTACGAGATGAACCACTTTGACCACAACGGCTTGGCGGGTGCCTTGCCAGGCTGGCGCAACGTCTACACGGCTTGCGGTTTTTCGGGCCACGGCATGCAGCAAGCGCCGGCCGTGGGCAGCGCGCTGGCGGCGCTGGTCGCCAGTGGCAGCAGCAGTGCGCCTTCGCTGTTGGCGCTGTCGCCGCAACGCCTGCTGGACGGCCGCCCGCTGCTGGAAAGCAACATCATCTGAGCCTGTGCTCAGCACCACAACGCCAGCCGCTCGCCAGACCTGCCCCACCATGCGCATCCACCACCTGGGCCGTCGCCCTTACGCCGAAGTTGAAGCCGCCATGCGCGCCTTCACGGCCGCGCGTGTCCCCGGCACCGAGGACGAGCTGTGGCTGGTTGAGCACGACTGCGTTTTCACGCAAGGTGTGGCCGGGCGCGACGAACACGTGCTGCTGGCCGGCGACATCCCGGTGGTGCGCACCGACCGCGGTGGCCAGGTCACCTACCACGGGCCCGGGCAGGTGGTGGCCTACCCCTTGGTGGACCTGCGCAGGTTGGGCATCTACGTCAAGGAATACGTCTTTCGCATCGAGGCCGCGCTGATCGACACCCTGGTCGACCTGGGCGTCACCGGCCACCGCGTGCGCAGCGCGCCTGGCATCTATGTGCGCCTGGCCGACCCCTTTGGCCACGCGGTGCTGCACACGGCCAGCATCGACCCCTTCCAAGGCTTGGGCAAGATCGCCGCTCTGGGCATCAAGGTCAGCCAACACCGCAGTTACCACGGCCTGGCGCTGAACGTGGCGATGGACCTGGAGCCCTTCTCGCGCATCAACCCTTGCGGCTACGCCGGCTTGCAGACCGTGGACCTGCGCAGCCTGGGGGTTGACGTGGACTGGCAGCGTGCGGCCGCCACTTTGGCCGCTCGCTTGCAGCAGCGCCTGACCCCGACTTGACGCTGGAGCCGGCGCTGGCCCAGCCGGCCTGGGTCACACCGATCGGTCACGCCTGGGACATGGGCCTGCAGCGTCACGCTTCAGTGCGCCGTCGCACAGACCGCCGAGCGCTCTTCATGCAGGCTCCGTGCACGCTGCGGCCATCCGCTGACGAAACGTGCATCTGCACCCGCACCCCTTGGAGACACCTATGAAAAACGCTCTGCGATTTGCCTTGACCTGCATAGGCTTGGCAGCGGCTGCGCACGCCGCCGCACAAGTCACGTTTTATGAACGTGAGGACTACAAGGGAAGGTCCTTTACCGCGCCTGGAGAGGTTGAAAATCTGCGCCGCGCGGGCTTCAATGAACGGGCGGCTTCCTTGGTGGTGGCAGGCAACCGCTGGGAGCGCTGGGAAGTCTGCGACGACCTGCGCTTTCGCGGCCGTTGCGTGGTGCTGGCGCCTGGCCAGTACCCGTCACTGGCCGCGATCGGCCTGAGCGACCGTGTGTCGTCCGCACGTGCCGTGGACCGCCGTGGCGGACCCGCTCCAGACGCGCCCCCGGCCCCACCACCGGCCGCACCGCCTGCCGTCACCGGTCAGATCGACCTCTACGAGAACGAAGGCTTTCAGGGGCGCTCATTCACCACCGTGCAGGCGGTTCCTGACTTCCGTCGCAGTGGCTTGAACGACCGCGCTTCATCGGCGGTGGTCACCGGGGGACGCTGGGAAATCTGTGCAGACGCCAACTTCGGCGGCCCCTGCACCGTGCTGCGGCCAGGGCAATACCCTTCGCTGGCCGCATGGGGGCTGAACGACCGCATTTCGTCGATACGGTCTGCCAACCGCGAAAACGCCGAGGCCCCCAGACCCACCTTGCCGGCCGTCGCCAGTCGCATCGTGTTTTATGAGAACGAAGGCTTTCAGGGACGCAGCATGGTGGCCGATGAGCCCGTGGACGACTTCCGGCGCAGCGGCATCAACGACCGCGCCTCGTCGATCGTGGTCAGTGGCGGGCGCTGGGAAGCGTGCCAGGACGTGCGCTACGGCGGTGACTGCGTCGTGCTGCGTCCGGGCCAGTACGCTTCGCTGGCCGCGATGGGCATGAACGACCGCATCTCGTCAGTGCGCCGTGTGGAACGGTCAGCGCAGGTGGACGAGCGCCGCTACGCACCGCTGCCCATGGTGTCGCGCGACTATGGCCGTCGCGATGAAGAACGTGTCTACGAAGCCACCGTCACCTCGGTGCGCGCCGTGGTGGAAGACTCGGGCGAGCGCTGCTGGGTCGAACCGCAGCAGGTGGTGCCGGAGCGCAGCAACAACAACCCCAACGTGCCCAGAGCGCTGCTGGGTGCGGTGATCGGCGGCATCCTGGGTCACCAGGTGGGCGGCGGCTCAGGCAAGGACGTGGCCACCGGGGTGGGCGTGGTTGCCGGCGCCGCCATCGGCGCCAACTCTGGCCGTGGGGACAACGCCCAGCAGGTTGTCACGACACAGAACGTCCAGCGCTGCAGTCGCAATCCCAGCCAGGCGCGCGCCGCCTACTGGGA
>JANMHH010000509.1:0-13871 GCA_031375065.1 Rubrivivax sp.
TCAGGGACCAGGCCACCTGGGATGCGGCCAGGCATGTTCAGACCCCAAAAACGGCTTGACGTTGAACACAGTTGCTCCTCCTAATACTTCGCTGCGCCCGGTACCCATTGCCCTCGTCCATCCACCATGGAGGCGGTCCAAGAAAGTCGGCACGCCACCGCTGGGGCCTGAGCGGGCGATTGGGGTGCCCTGCGGAGCGAAGTATTAGGAGGAGCAGCGGGCGAAGCCCGGCGCGGGGGACATGAGCGCAGCAGGGCACCCCAAGCGCACGCGATCGCCACAGGACGAGCGACCGCAATGCGCCGTAGGCCGAACTAACCTACCAACCCGGATTGACGCGAATGAACGAATGCGGCTATCAGTCCACCGGCCGCTGCGCAGCGAACTCGTCGACTTTGGGTTTGCGTACTTTGGCCAGCACCTTCGCGACCAGCGGCCAGAACAGCAGCAGCAGGGCCAGCGTGGTGATGGTCCCTACCAGTGGGTTGGAGAACATGATGCCCAACTCGCCCTGCGACACCAGCATGGCCTGGCGGAAGGAATCTTCGGCCTTGTCGCCCAGCACCAGCGCCAACACCAGCGGCGCCAGTGGGTAGTCGAGCTTCTTGAAGACATAGCCCATGACACCAAAGCCCATCATGAACCAGACGTCGAGCATCGCGCTGTGCACGGTGTAGGCACCGATGGCACAGATGACGATGATGATCGGCGCGATGATGGAAAACGGAATGCGCAGGATCGACGCAAACAGCGGCACGGTGGTCAGCACCACGATCAGGCCGACCAGGTTGCCCAGGTACATGCTGGCGATCAGGCCCCAGACGAAGTCTTTCTGTTCGACAAAGAGCAGCGGCCCGGGCTGCAGGCCCCAGATCAGCAGGCCGCCCAGCAAAACGGCGGCGGTGGGTGAGCCCGGGATGCCCAGGGCCAGCATCGGCAGCAGCGCGCTGGTGCCGGCTGCGTGCGCCGCGGTTTCGGGCGCGATGACGCCTTCGATCTCGCCTTTGCCAAAGTCCTTGCCGGTCTTGCTGAACTTCTTGGCCAGGCCGTAGCTCATGAACGAAGCCGGTGTGGCGCCGCCGGGCGTGATGCCCATCCAGATGCCCACCACCGAGCTGCGCAGCGAGGTGGCCCAGTACTTGGGCAGCTCTTTCCAGGTCTCGAACACCACCTTGCTGTTGATCTTGGCGGCCTTGCCCTTGAACTCCAGCCCCTCTTCCATGGACAGCAGGATTTCGCCGATGCCAAAGAGTCCGATCACCGCAATCAGGAAGTCAAAGCCGCGCATCAATTCGGTTTGACCAAAGGTCATGCGCAACTGGCCGGTGACCGTGTCCATGCCCACCGCGGCCAGCGCAAAACCCAGCGCCATGGCAATCAGGATCTTGAACGGTGAACCCTTGCCCATGCCGACGAAGCTGCAGAAGGTGAGCAGGTAAACCGCAAAGAATTCAGGTGCGCCAAACTTGAGCGCGAACTTGGCCACCAAGGGCGCCAGGAAGGTGATCATGATCACCGCCACCAGCGCACCGATGAAGGACGAGGTGAAGGCCGCCGTCAACGCTTGGGCCGCTTTGCCCTTTTGCGCCATCGGGTAACCGTCGAAGGTGGTCGCCACCGACCAGGGCTCGCCCGGGATGTTGAACAGGATCGACGTGATGGCGCCGCCAAACAGCGCGCCCCAGTAGATGCACGACAACATCACGATGGCCGAGGTGGGCGACATCGTGAAGGTCAGCGGCAACAGAATGGCCACGCCGTTGGCGCCGCCCAAGCCCGGCAACACGCCAATCAGCACGCCCAGGATGATGCCGACAAACATCAGGCCGATGTTCAAGGGCGTCAGGACGACGCCAAAGCCGTGTATCAGTGAACCCAGTGCTTCCATCTACCTTGACTCCAAATGTGTTTGAGGCTGGCGGCTGCGGCGGACCCAACGCCTGCCAGGTCAGCAGCCCGATCAGCAGGCCAATCAGCAGGCCAATCAGTAGCCCAGGAAGCGCAGTGGGTCGAGCGAGCCCTTGAACAAGGGCACCTTGAACCAGACCTCAAACATCATGAAAAACAGCGTGATCACGGCAACCGCAACCAACACGCTCTTGAGCACCGGGTACTTGCCCATCAGCACCATGAACAAGGCGATGTAGATGGCGGAAGCCACGTAAAGACCCAGGAAGTTCACGCCCAGCACATACAACATGGCCGGCAGCAGCACCGACAACACGCGCCGCAGTTGCTGCTGGTCGACAAAGGAGTCGGTGTCGCGCTTCTTGCTCAGCAGCGACTGGAACAAGATGCCCAGGCCCGAGACCAGGATGATGATGCCGATGTAAAAGGGGAAGTAACCCGCGCCAGGCCCGTCGCTGGTCCAGCCGGCGCCCAGGCGCCGGGCTTCATAGATCACCACGCCTGCGATCACCACCAGGATGGCCGCCACCACGGCGTCGACCTTGTTGTTGGCAACGACGCTGGGGCTGCTGGGTTCGTGTTGCTGTTCGGCCATGGGGCACTCCTAACAAGTTCAGAGATCAGCGCGAGACCAGGGTGCGGCGGAACCGAACCCTTCAAATGGAAGTTGTGGCGGTGGCGGTGCCGCCCAGCGTTGTGCGGAGCAAGCCGAGCTGGACCGCAGACCAGGCTGGCGATGGGCGGGGTGTGAACACCGCCGCCCGTTCAGATCACTTGGCCATGAAGCCGGCTTCGGCCATCAAGGTCCGGTGCAAGGCTTCGTTCTTCTCAACCCAGCTGCGGTACTCGGCACCGCTCATGGTGGTGGTGTTGAAGGCACCTTTTTCCATGAACTCTTTCCAGTCGGACGTCTCGCGAACCTTTTTCAGCAGGTCCACGTAATAGGCCAGCTGGTCGGGCGTGACACCCGGGGCCATGAAGATGCCGCGCAGCATCACGTAGTCGGTGGGGATGCCGGCTTCCGAACAGGTGGGGATGTCGTTCCAGCTCTCGGTGGCCGTGACCTTGGCCTTGTAGGGCATGCGCGTGTGGTCAAAGACACACAGCGGGCGCAGCGAGCCAGCACGCCACTGGGCCACCGCTTCGATCGGGTTGTTGACGGTGGAGTCCACGTGCTTGCCCACCAGCTGCACCGCCACTTCACCACCGCCTTTGTAGGGGATGTAGATGAACTTGGTGCCGGTGGCCTTTTCAAGGCCCACGGTCAGGATCTGGTCTTCCTGCTTGGAGCCGGTGCCACCCATCTTGAACTTCAGCGGGCCGGCGGCCTTGGCAGCGGCCACAAAGTCCTTGGCTGTTTTGTAGGGCGTCTCGGCGTTGACCCACAACACAAACTGGTCCAGCGCCATCATCGATACCGGGGTCAGGTCCTTCCAGTTGAAAGGCACGCCGGTGGCCATCGGCGTGGTGAACAGGTTGGACAGCGTGATGACGATCTTGTGCGGGTCGCCCTTGGCTTCTTTCATCGCCAAGAAGCCTTCGGCACCGGCGCCGCCCGACTTGTTGGCGACGATCATCGACTCCTTCATCAGCTTGTTCTTGACGATGATGCCCTGGATCAGACGGGCCATCTGGTCGGCGCCGCCGCCGGTGCCTGCAGGCACCACAAATTCGACCGGCTTGGTGGGCTCCCAGGCGGCAGCGGGGCCCGACAGTGCCAGCGCGGCGGTGCCGGCGGCGACAAGGCTCATCACGGCAGAACGCTTCGAGGCGTTGGCAGTGCTTCCAGTCTTCTTCATCATCACTCCTGGTTCTTTCTGAGGGTTGCGACGCGTTGCGTTGCTGAACGACCGGGCCATCTCAACCGGACCGGATGCTCTTGCACCGGCCCGGAAAAAAGCTTGACCGCAGTCAACTTCTGAAAAAAACGCTGGTATACCCCCGGTGGCGTTTACCAGACCGTGTATGCAACGCTGCCATCGCCTGTTGGGTTGTCCGGGCCTTCCCGGGTCCAGCGCTCGGGCCCGGATCCGAGAGCCGAACTACAAGCCAAATGAAGCCTCATGGGCAGCTGGGAAATCCCTTCCCGTTGCATCACTTTGCAACCGTGTCAACGGGGCTCGCCGCTGGGCCGGCCGGCCAGTGCGCGCAGGTGCGCCTGGGTGCCCGACGCCAGGCCCTGCAGGCTGTAGCCACCTTCAAGCACCGAGACCACCCGGCCGCCCGTTGACGGCTGTGTGACGGCCATCAGTTCCCGGGTCACCCAGTGGAAGTCGTCGTCGGTGAACCCCAGGCCGCCCAGGGTGTCCAGGTGATGGGCATCAAAGCCGGCCGAGATGATCAGCAGCTCGGGTGCAAAGCGTTGCAGCGCGGGCAGCATCTCGGCACGCATCTGCGCCCGAAAGGTGGCCGAGTTGCAGCCCTGGGCCAAGGGGATGTTGACGATGTTGCCCGCCACGCCCGATTCACGGCGCAGGCCCGTGCCTGGATAGAACGGAGCCTGGTGACTGGAGCCGTAGAACAGGTCGGGGTCGTCATAAAACGCGTGCTGCGTGCCGTTGCCGTGGTGCACGTCGAAGTCGACCACGGCCACCCGCTTCAGCCCATGCGCCTGGCGTGCGTGGAGCGCGGCGATGGCGGCCTGGTTGAAGATGCAAAAGCCCATCGCGCGGTCGGCCTCGGCGTGGTGTCCGCAAGGGCGGGTGGCGCAGAACACGTTGCCGGCGGCACCGCTGACCACATCGTCCACGCCAGCACAGGCGGCACCCACACAGCGCATCACCGCTTCCACCGAACCCGCCGACAGGATGGTGTCGCCGCCGTCCAGCGCACGGTAGCCCTGGGTGGGCGATGCAGCGAACACCTCGTCCACGTAGTCGGGCGTGTGGACCCGCAGCAGCTGTTCACGCGTGCCGCGCGGCGCGTCGCGCCAGGTCAGGTAGGCGAACTCGGGTGTTTGCAGCGCTTGCAGCACCGCCAGCAGCCGCTCGGGCGACTCGGGGTGATGCGGGCCCGGGCGGTGCTCAAGGCAGGCGCCGTGGGTGTAGACAACGGTGGGTTTCATCGGCAACCGGCAGTGGTCGGTGCGGTGGGTTTGCGCGGATTTCAGCACAGGCCCCGAGCCCTGCACAGAGGGCATGCCCGCTGGTGCCAGCGCCCTTGACGACCCATCCACAATGGGCGTGCTGACTGCGCTGTGCGTTGGCCTTCGCCACGCGCACCTCACCATCCGTCAACCAGTGCCCCTACCTTGAGTATTGATTTCGCCTGGGTGCTTTTGTTGGGGCTGCTGGCCGGAACGGTTGGCGGCGTCATCGGCTTTGGCAGCTCGATCCTGCTGATGCCCGCCCTGGTGCTGATGTTCGGCCCGCGTGAAGCGGTACCCGTGATGGCGGTCGCCAGCATCGTGGCCAATGCTTCGCGGGTGGCCATCTGGTGGCGCGATGTCGACTGGCCGTGTGCGCTGGCCTTCAGCGCCACCGCAGCACCTGCTGCGGCCTTGGGTGCCGCCACACTCTTGCGCTTGCCCCCAGGGGTCATCGAAGGCGCGCTGGGCTTGTTTTTCATCGCCATGGTTCCGCTGCGCCGTTGGATGGCCCGGCAAAGCTGGCGCCTGAGCCTGTGGCACATGGCGTTGATCGGCGCGGTGGTGGGGTTCATCACCGGCGTGGTCGTCACCACCGGGCCGATCAACGCGCCTTTTTTCCTGGCCTTCGGTCTGGTCAAAGGTGCCTTTCTGGCCACCGAAGCGCTGGGCTCGCTGGCCATGTTCGTGGCCAAGGCAGCCACCTTTGACATCCTGGGTGCATTGCCACTGGCTTCGGTGGGCCGGGGCTTGATCATTGGCAGCACGCTCATGGTGGGGGCGTGGTGGGCCAAGAGGTGGGTCCTGAAACTGGAGGCGGCGCAGTTTCGTGGGCTGATCGAGGGCTTGTTGGTGTTGGCTGGCCTGACCATGCTGTGGGCGGCGCTGAACTAGCATGGCCACGGTACCCAAAGCCGTTGCAGTCGCCTGGGCTGCGCGGCCACCGATGGAGCCGAGACGATGAAACTGGTCAGCTACAACATCCAATACGGCACCGGACGCGACGGCGTGGTGGATTTGCAGCGCATCGCCCGCGCGGTGCAGGGTGCCGACGTGATCGCGCTGCAGGAGGTCGAGCGCTTTTCGCAGCGCACCGCGCTGCAGGACCAGCCGGCCCGGCTGGCCGAGTTGCTGCCCGGCTACCACTGGGTCTACGGCCCCGGGATGGACCTCAGTGCCGACATCACGGCCAGCGACGGCCGCGTGACCCAGCAGCGCCGACAGTTTGGCAACATGCTGCTGAGCAAGACACCGATCCTGACGGCGCGCAACCACCTCTTGCCCAAGCTGGGAACGCAGGTCCAGTTTTCCTTGCAGCGCTGTGCGTTGGAGGGTGTGATCGTCACTGCCGGCGGCCACGCGCTGCGGCTGTACTCGGTTCACCTCACCCACCTGGACGACAGCGACCGGGCACCGCAGATCGAGCACCTGTTGCAAGTCCATGCGCGGGCTTTCGGCGAAGGCCCGGGCTGGTGTGGCAGCAGCGTCGGGCCCGACATGACCGAAGGCCACCTGCCCTTGCCGATGCCGCGTGAAGCGGTGCTGATGGGCGACTTCAACCTCACCGTCGCGTCGCCGCTCTACGCACGCCTGGTCGGCGCGCTGAGCCCCGAATACGGCCGCATGAACAGCCTGGATGGCTTTGTCGACGCCTGGGTCGCCGCGGGTCAGCTTGAGGCGGCGGGCAGCACCTGCCACAGTGGCACGCTTTCAACCGGCCAGCGCATTGACTATTGTTTTGTCAGCAGCGTTTACGCCTCGCACATTCGGCGGGCGTGGATCGACGAGCGGGCTGAAGGGTCCGATCATCAACCGATCTGGACCGAGATCGACCTCTGAAGAACCTCGGTTTGCGGGTATGACCGGAGGCCACCACACGATCGCGGGATGCGGCTTGGGCCCGCAAGCGCTACCATGAACACCCGCGACAGGATCACCCCTGCGAGGCTGGACGTTCGTCCAGTTTCCAGCAGGCCGAGCGGTCAACCATGCAGCAGCTTTTCCCTTGGATATTGGCTTCGCTCTCGCTGGCACTGCTGCTGGGGGCCGGCGTGCTTTCGGTGCTGACCCAGCGCAGGAAGAAGCCTGCGCCGCTGCCCACCGAGTGGACGCTGACCGCGCGCCCGGTGTTCAGCAGCGAAGAGCGGCGGGTCTACCGCCAGCTGCGCGAGGCCCTGCCTCACCACATCGTGCTGTCCAAGCTGCCGCTGGTGCGGTTCTCGCAGCCCACCGACCCCGACGAGGTGCGCTTCTGGTACGACCTGCTGGGCAATGCCAACGTCAGCTTCGCGATCTGCAGCGCCAACGGCCGGGTGCTGGCGGCGATTGACCTGGAGGGCGAACGCGGCGGCTCGAGGCGCTCCTTGCAGATCAAGCAGTCGGTGCTGGCGGCCTGCAAGGTGCGCTACCTGCGTTGCTCGGTGGACCAATTGCCGTCGGTGCCTGAGTTGCAGCTGTTGGTGCCGCAGACTGGCCCGGTGGGGCGCGGCCCGCACGCCGCACCCGCCGTCAGCCAGGCCCGCGACCACCTGGCCAGCACCTTGGCCAACCGCCGCAAGGAACGCACCACGCTGTGGGCCGATTCGGGCTACATGCAGGACTCTTTTTTTGGCACCGACGGCCGCACCGACGGCGCGCTGGTCAGCGGCTTTGGTTCCTTGCGCAGCGGTGTCAGCGTGCGCGAAGTGCCGATGCCCGCGCAGGAAACGGGTGCCATCGTGATCGAGCCGTCGGTCACCCCTGTGCGCCATTGAGCGGCTACCAAAACCTCGGTCCGCAAGAGGTTCTTGACGCGCTGGACGCGGTGGGGCTGCGCGGCGACGGACGCATCCTGCAGCTCAACTCCTACGAAAACCGGGTCTTCCAGGTTTTTCTGGAGGAGCCCCACCAAGGCCACGCCTGCGTGGTGGCCAAGTTCTACCGGCCGGGCCGCTGGAGCGACGCGCAAATCGTCGAAGAACATGCTTTTGCGCTGGAACTGGCGGCGGCCGAGGTGCCCGTGGTGCCGCCCTTGGTGTTGCAGTCCGGTGCGGCGCAAGACGCAGGGCACGACGCAGCGCAGAGCGCGGGGCTGACGCTTTGCGGCACGCCCCCCACCCTGGCTTGCCTGCAAACCCCGAGCGGCATGCACCGTTATGCCGTGGCGGCGCGTTGTGCCGGCCGCGAACCCGAATTGGAAGACCCGGCGGCGCTGCGCCAGTTGGGTCGGTTCATCGGCCGCCTGCATGGGGTGGGCCGGCGCCAGCCGTTTGCCCACCGCCATCACCTGACCCCCCACATCGACGGCCGCCGCGCGCTGCAGCTGCTGCTGGACGGTGGTTTTGTGCCGGACACGCAGATCTCCAGCTGGCGCAGCGCCTGCGAGCGTGCCCTGGACGCGGTGGAAGCGGCCTTCGACAGCCACTTCCCAACCTCAGCTCCCTTGGCCACCTTGCGCCTGCACGGTGATTGCCACCTGGGCAACGTGTTGTGGCGTGACGGCGCGCCGCACGTGGTGGATTTGGACGACGCCATGCAAGGCCCGGCCGTGCAAGACCTGTGGATGCTGGTGTCAGGCGACCACACCACCATGGCCCAGCAGCTCAACCACCTGCTGGAAGGCTACGAACAGTTCTGCGATTTCGACGACCGCGAGCGGGTCCTGATCGAGCCCTTGCGCACGCTGCGCATGGTGCGCCACAGCGCCTGGCTGGCCCAGCGCTGGACCGACCCGACTTTCCCGCTGAACTTCCCGTTTTTTGGCACAGCGGCCTACTGGAGCCAGCAGACCGCGCAGCTGCGCGAGCAGTGCGAGGCGATGGCCGGTTGAGCCGGCGCGACGCGCTGGGTTGTGCAGCTCGGCCTTGGCCGGCCCGGTTCGGTCAGAATCCGGCGCACCAAGCAGCCGTGACCCCGAAAGGGAGTGGGCTGATCCGACCCCAGTCACAGGGAGGCCCATGGAAACCAGCGCCCTTGTTCGCAAGACCGAAGGTGGCACGCCGCCAGGCGCCATTCGGCACTATGAAGACCTGCCGGGCCCGCGCGGTTTGCCTTTTTTTGGCAACTCGCTGCAGCTCGATTTGCCGCGGGTGCACCTGCAGTTCGAGCAATGGAGCCGCGAATTCGGGCCGATGTACAAGCTGAAGGTGCCGGGCCGCCGCCTGCTGATCATCTCTGACCACGAGCTGATTGCCGGTGTGCTGCGCGACCGGCCGGGCGGCTTGTCGCGCACCAGCAAGCTCGAAGAGATCTGGACCGAACTGGGGCTGCAGCCGGGGGTGTTTGGCGCCAACGGCGAGGTCTGGAAACGCCAGCGGCGCATGGTCATGGCCGGCTTCGACCCGGCCCACGTCAAACGCTACTACCCGGCCATGGTGGCGGTGGCCAAAAACCTGTCGGCGCGCTGGCACCGTGCTGCTGAGGCGGGTCAGGCGGTTGACCTGCAGTCCGACCTGATGCGCTACACCGTGGACACCATCGCCGGGCTGGCGTTTGGCTCGGAGGTCGACACGCTGGGCTCTGACGGCGATGTCATCCAGCACCACCTGGACCAGATCTTCCCGGCGGTGTTTCAGCGCATGCTCAAGCCGCTGCCGTTGTGGCGCTGGGTGCCGTCGGCGGCAGACCGTCGGCTGACCCAGTCGGTGGTGGAAATCAACCGCGCGGTGGACGCCTTTGTGGTCGAAGCGCGTCAGCGCTTGCTGGCCGACCCGGCGCGCCGCGCCACACCGCCCAACCTGCTGGAGGCCATGATCGTGGCGGCCGACGAACCGGGCAGCGGCATCGACGACCAGCAGGTGGCAGGCAACGTGCTGACCATGCTGCTGGCCGGTGAAGACACCACCGCCAACAGCCTGGCGTGGTTGTTCTATCTGCTCAGGCAACACCCGGCCCACCTGGCGCGGGCCGTGGCAGAGGTGCAGCGCGTGGTGGGCGACAGCGCCAGCCCCAGCATGGAACAACTGGCGCAGCTGGACTATGTGGAAGCTTGCGCTTATGAAGCCATGCGCCTGAAGCCGGTGGCGCCGCTGCTGCCCTTGCAGACCCGCCACGAGATGGTGATTGGCGACGTGCTGGTGCCCGAAGGCATCAACGTGTCCAGCGTGATGCGGCTGGACAGCCTGAACGACGCGCACATCCCCAACGCGGTGACTTTTGATCCCGAGCGTTGGCTGGCCGGCGGCGACGCACCCGCCGCGGTGGCAGCATCGGTCAAGCGCGTGGCGATGCCGTTTGGCGCCGGCCCGCGCATGTGCCCGGGTCGTTACCTGGCCCTGCTGGAGATCAAGTTGGCGATCGCCACCGCGCTGCGTGATTTCGAGATCCTCGCCGTCGAAACGGTGGACGGCGCGGCGCCGCAGGAGCGCTTGCAGTTCACGATGGCGCCAGAGGGGCTGCGCATGCGGTTGCGGGTCAAGAGCAGGGCAGCAGCAGCAGCGGCACTGGGCGCTTGAGAATTTGTTTGAACGCGCCGGCGAGCAGCCGAACTTCTACCGGCTTCGCTCTGTAGGTCGAAGCCGACCCGAACCACCGGATCAAGCCCTGTCAAGTACGATCTTGTTGTGGCTTTCGTCGTGCATCCAGGGCCTTTGAACACCGGGCCCTTGCCCGTCGTGCCGCGACAATCGGCATCGCTTCCAGGAACCCCCATGAACAAAATTCTGCAAACCGTGACCCGCGTGTTCTTGATCGCTTCGGTCTGTGCCACGGCGTCCCCCTTGTGGGCCGCGCAGGGCGACAAGCCCGTGGCGCCGTTGGCGGCCGGCAAGAACGCCGACGACAAGTCGCGCGTGCGCAAGACCTCGATCCCGGCCAAGGGCTTGTTCGTTGGCGACAAGCTCAGCGACTCGACCAAAGCCAAGCTGACCGAACTGATCATGGATTCGATCGGCATGCGCATCGAGCTGGCGCTGCTGGTGCCCACCGGCAACTGGAAGATCGACGGCGCCGGCAAGGCCGACAACAACCTCAACACGGCCCGCCTGGACGCGCTGCGCCGCTTCCTGACCGACCGCGGCGTGGACCCGAAGAAGATCTTCGTCGAGAGCCGCGTCGACCCCAAGGTCAAGACACCGCGGCTGGATGTGCAGCTGGTTGTCTCCCAGGCCAACGACTGATCGTTGATGGTTCAGGGCGGCAGGCTGCGCCCGGTCTGCCTGTAAAGATTGGCCGCCGGTACCACCCGCCCCTGCAGCGGCAGGATCAGCCGGGGCACGATGCCCAGGCGTTCCAGGTTCTGCACCAGGTTCAGGTGGTTCGGGTCCGGCACCGCGGGTGGCGGCGCGTCGGGCGCACCCGGTGTGTAGGCGCCGGCCTGGATCAACAGGCGCTCGCCTGGCAACCACACCGCCAACAGGCCGCGGGCGTGGATGCTGCCCAGCAGCTCGTAGATCTCGATCGGGCGGACGGCGTCTTCCAACACCGCCTGACCGTCGACGGCCACAAAGCCCGCCGCACGGCCAGCGGGCGCGGTGGCAACGGCACCACGGGCGGGCGACACCAACAGAGCGGCTTCGAGATACGGCCGGGCGAGCGCGCTGGTGACGATGGTGGCCCCTGCAGCAGCGGCTGTGCGCAGGCCGCCCGCGTGGTCAAAGTGATGGTGCGTGTTGATGACCGTCTGGGCCGGTTTGCCCGCCACCAATAGGTTGGCTGCGTTGAGCACGGCACGGGCACGCCCTGCATGCAATGGCAACTCGACCACGACGACCTGCCCCGCCTGCTCGATGGCGACGCTGTTGTGCGTGCCGCCAGCCAGGAACCACACGCCATCGGCCACCTTGTCGACCGTGACGGTTTCAGTGGCCGCACGAACATCGTCGGGCACGGTGATCTCGACCGTTTCATTGGCGTCCTCACGGCTGACCTGCAGGTCCAGCGCCGGGTGGCCACCCTGCAGCTGCACGATGCGCGACGGCAACATCAGGCCCGCATGCGGCTGGTAGTCGAGGAAACGCGTCACCACCGGCATCTGGCCCAGCACCGCGTGCTGCACGTTCGATTCAATGCTGGATATCAGCCCGGTGTCCTCAAGAACCAGCGTGGCGCTGAACAGCCCCGGCAACTCGAAGCTCAAGGTGTCCCAGCGCCGCAGGAAGTCGCGCCGCACGCCGGCACGTGCGCCGTGGCGGGCGGCGGCCTTGATGGCGCCCTGCGGCGTGCTGGTCCACAGATCGTGCATGCGCTCGGGCAGCGCTGCCGGGGCGGCGACGGTGGCCACGCCGACGACGTCCCAGGCAAAGGCCTCGCGCGCCAGCACCACGCCACGAGATTCGCCATTGCCCATGAAAGGTACTGCGCCGCCGCCCAGCGGTTCAATGCGGCTGTGGATGAACTCCTCGCGAAAGCTGCTGGCTTCGAAGTTCAGTGAACGCGACAGCGCTCGCACCTGAAGCTTTGGCCACGGCATGCCCGGCGCATGGGCCTGCCCGACGCTGGCGCCGGTTCCATGGCCGGTGATGGTCAGGGTTTTCAGCGCGGCGCTGCCCAGCGCGGCTTGCGCCTGGGCCATCAGCGCGGCGGTCTGCGCCTCGGGGCTGAGCGTCGTGCAGCCGGCCAGGACCAAGCCGCAAGCCACCACGGCGACGCTGGGGCACACACGAAAACTCGGCTTCATGGCGCTCCAGTCGAGGGCTCGGGCTGTTGGACGGTGCGCCCAGTCTACTGAAGGCTTGGCGTGCGGTCGGCTGCGATCGACAGCCCGTCATCCCGTCAGCCCGTCAGCCCCTCATCCCACCAGCAAGCGGTTGACGCGCTGCACGTAAGCCGCCGGGTCTTCCAGCTGCCCGCCTTCGGCCAGCACCGCCTGGTCGAACAGGATCTGCGCCAGGTCGTCGAAGCGTTCACTGCCTTCGGGCGAGTCCAGGCGCTTGAGCAAGGCGTGCTCGGGGTTGACCTCCAGGATCGGCAGGCTCTTGGGCGCGGCCTGGCCGGCCTGCTTGAGCATGCGCGCCAGGTGGCCGCTCATGTCGCCATCGTCGGCCACCACGCAGGCCGGTGAGTCGACCAGGCGGGTGGTGGCGCGCACGTCCTTGGCGCGGTCCTTCAGCGTGGCCTTCAAACGGTCGAGCAGCGGTTTCAAAGCCTCGGCCGTGGCTTCAGCAGCCTTCTTCTCGTCTTCGTCCTGCAGCTTGCCCAGGTCGACGCCGCCCTTGGCCACGCTGGTCAGCGGTTTGCCGTCAAATTCGTAAAGGTGGCTCAGCATCCACTCGTCCACACGGTCGATCAGCAGCAGCACCTCGATGCCCTTCTTGCGAAAGATCTCCAGCTGCGGGCTGCTCTTGGCCGTGGCCAGGTTGTCGGCGGTGACGTAGTAGATGGCGTCCTGGCCTTCTTTCATGCGGCCCTGGTAGTCGGCAAAGCTCACGCCCTTGTCGGCGTGGGTGCTGGCAAAGCGCAGTAGCTTGGCCAGGCGCTCCTGGTTGGCGTGGTCTTCGCCCATGCCTTCTTTGAGCACGCTGCCAAACTGCTCCCAGAACTCGGCGTACTTGTCCTGCTGGTTTTGTGCCACATCTTCCAGCATCCCCAAGACCTTCTTGGTGCTGCCTTCGCGGATGGCCTTGACGTCGCGGCTTTCCTGCAGCAGTTCGCGGCTCACGTTGAGCGGCAGGTCGGCGCTGTCGATCACGCCCTTCACAAAGCGCAGGTAAACCGGCATCAGCGCTTCAGCGTCGTCCATGATGAAGACGCGCTTCACATACAGCTTGACGCCACCGCGCTTGTCGCGGTTCCACAGGTCAAACGGTGCCTTGGCGGGCACGTAGAGCAGCTGGGTGTACTCGGTGCGGCCTTCAACCCGGTTGTGGGTGTAGGCCAGCGGGGCTTCCTGGTCGTAGCTGATCTGCTTGTAGAAGTCCTGGTACTGCTGGTCGGTGACCTCGCTCTTGCTGCGGGTCCACAG
>JANMHH010000511.1:0-3640 GCA_031375065.1 Rubrivivax sp.
TCCAGCCCGTCGGCCGACAGCAGGTCGGACGGCAGGCCCAGCATGTGCCAGTCGCGCATCGGAAACAGGCCCTGGAAGGCCAGGTTGTGCACGGTGTAGACCGAAAGTGCCTGGGTCGGGCCGTGGTGGGCCATGTAGGCACAGGCCATGGCCGCATGCCAGTCGTGGGCGTGCACGATCTGCGGCACCCAGGCCGGGTCGGCGTCGTCGGCCGCCAGGTGCGCCGCCACCCAGCCCAGCAAGGCAAAACGTTGCAGGTTGTCGGACCACTCCTGGCCCTGGCTGTCCTGATAAGGGCTGCCGCCACGCCGGTACAGGTAGGGCGCGTCCACCACATAGACGGGCAACTGCGTCTGCGGCATGCGCGCCAGCAGCAGCCGCACGCTCACCGCGCCAAAGCAAGCGCCGATGTTGGCCACCACGCGAACGCCCTGCACACCGTCCATCACGGCGGGCAGCCCCGGCAACAGCAGGCGCACGTCGGCGCCTTGTTCGGCCAGGGCCACGGGCAAGGCGGCCACCACATCGGCCAGGCCGCCGGTCTTGACCAGCGGAAATACCTCCGCCGCCACATGCAAAACCTTCATTCGGCAGCGCCCTTCAGACCAGCTTGCGCAGCATGTCGCGTGTCACCAAGGTGATGCCGGACTCGGTG
Organism: Rubrivivax sp.; assembly: GCA_031375065.1. Lineage (GTDB taxonomy): Bacteria > Pseudomonadota > Gammaproteobacteria > Burkholderiales > Burkholderiaceae_C > Rubrivivax. The sequence goes on from JANMHH010000511.1 coordinate 656, forward strand.
CGCGAAAAACGCTCAGCGTCAGCCACGGCGTCTTCGCCAATGACCATGTGGTCGGGAATCACGCAGTCGCGGTCGATCACCGCACGCGTGATGCGGGCGTGGCGGCCAACCTGCACCCCCGGCAACAGCACGCTCCAGTTCACCGTGGAGTACGAGTGCACCCGCACTTGCGAGAACAGCACCGTGCGGAACACCGAGCCCGAAACGATGCAGCCGCCCGAGACCAGGCTCTCGATGGCCATGCCACGGCGGTCCTCCTGGTTGTGCACAAACTTGGCCGGCGGCAGCTGGGCCTGGTAAGTCCAGATCGGCCAGTCGGTGTCGTACAGGTTGAGCAAGGGGTCGGTGGCCGTGAGGTCGATGTTGGCGTCCCAATAGGCATCGATGGTGCCCACGTCACGCCAATAGGGCGCCAGGCCGGCCTTGCCGCCCACGCAGCTCAGCTCGAAAGGGTGCGCGGTGGCCTCGCCGGCCTTCACCACGTGGGGAATGATGTCCTTGCCAAAGTCGTGGCTGGAGTTGGGGTCGGCCATGTCGCGCTCCAACTCGCGGTACAGGTACTTGGCGTTGAAGATGTAGATGCCCATGCTGGCCAGGCTGCGGCCGGGCCGGCCGGGGATGGTGGGTGGGTTGGCCGGTTTTTCAACAAAGTCGGTGATCAGGCGCTGGTCGTCGATGGCCATCACGCCAAAGGACTTGGCCTCTTCGACGTCAACCTCAATGCAGCCCACGGTGCACTGACGACCTTGAGCCACGTGGTCGGCCAGCATCAAAGCGTAGTTTTGCTTGTAGATGTGGTCGCCGGCCAGAACCACCACGTATTCGGCCCGGTAAGCGGCCAGAATGTCCTGGTTCTGATAGACGGCATCAGCCGTGCCGCGGTACCAGCTTTCTTCGTCCACGCGCTGCTGCGCGGGCAACAGGTCGACAAACTCGTTCATCTCACTTTTCAGAAAGGCCCAACCGCGCTGCAGGTGCCGCAACAGACTGTGGCTCTTGTACTGGGTGATGACGCCAATGCGCCGGATACCCGAGTTCATGCAGTTGGACAGCGCAAAGTCGACGATGCGGAACTTGCCTCCAAAGTAGACCGCCGGCTTGGCTCGGCTGTCGGTCAGGTTCTTCAGCCGGCTGCCTCGGCCGCCCGCCAGGACCAAGGCAACGGCCCTTCTGGGCAGGTCCAAACCTTGTGCAACATCGATCGGTTTCATGCACGTCCTCTTTGCAGACAAAGCAACTAAATTACATCCGTAGAGCTCGGGGGCTCTTTGACACCTTCGACGAGTTGGGGCTACATCTCATCAAGTTCAACATCATAAATAAAGCCCAAGTTATTGATGAATTTGCAAGCGATCCCATCGCTCGGCTGCCAACCGGTCACATCACAAAGTTCAGCACGTAGTCAAACTACAAACAACTCAAGGCTTCGGCCGTTGACTCCCCCCGCGTGATTCAGGGACACTCGACGCCAACACCCCAGCCACATCCCGCCCACCGGGCGAGACCGCCCATCCTCATGTCGCAACCCACCACTTCCTCCCTGTCTGCCCAGGCAAGCCCAGCGCCCGCTTGTGGGCCGGCCGTTGAACGGCACCTCCTGCACACCGTGGGCACCACGCCTGCAGCGGCCTCGGTGTCCCAGATCATGCACGCAGTCGCACAGGTCGCACGGGAGCATTTGTCCCAACGCTGGGTGGCCGGCGACAGCGCAGACCGCTCAGCCAAAGCGCGTCGGGTGAACTACCTGTCGATGGAGTTCTTGATCGGGCGCACGCTGGGCAACGCCTTGGCCGCGCTGGACCTCAAGGGCGACATGGGCCAGGTCGCACGCGATCACGCCGCCACCTTGGAAGACCTGGTGGCCACCGAACCCGATGCCGCGTTGGGCAACGGCGGCTTGGGCCGGCTGGCCGCTTGTTTCCTGGACAGCATGGCCACCGTGGAGTTGCCATCGTTTGGCTATGGCATCCGCTACGAGTTTGGCATGTTCAAGCAGAGCATCCAGAACGGTCGCCAGGTCGAGTACCCCGACCCCTGGATCGAGGACGGCACGCCTTGGGAGTTTCCGCGCAGCAACGTGCACTACCGGGTGCGGTTTGGTGGCTGGGTGGAACCTGCAGCCGACCCTAGCCTGGTTCCCACCTGGCGCCATGCGGGCGAGGTCAACGCCAAGGCCTACGACATGGTGGTGCCGGGCCATGGCACGCAGCGTGTCAGCACCCTGCGCCTGTGGAAAGCCGTGGCGCCCAGCCAGATCGACCTGCACGCCTTCAACAGCGGCGACTACGCCCGCGCCGCCGAGTTCAAGAACCAGTACGAAAACATCAGCTGGGTGCTCTACCCCAACGACAGCACGCCGGCGGGCCGCGAGCTGCGCCTGCGCCAGGAGTACTTCTTCACCAGCGCCAGCATCCAGGACATCCTGGCCCGCCACCTGGCTGAGCATGACCGGCTGACCAACCTGTCGGACAAGGTGGCGATCCACCTCAACGACACCCACCCGGCCATTGGCGTGGCCGAGTTGATGCGCCTGTTGGTCGACGAAAACGGCTTTGGCTGGCACGCCGCCTGGGCCATCACCAAAAAGGTCTTCAGCTACACCAACCACACCTTGATGCCCGAAGCGCTGGAGACCTGGCCGGTGGCGCTGATGCAGCAGGTGTTGCCGCGGCACCTGGAGATCATCTTCCGCATCAACGCCGAGTTCCTGGCCGAAGCCGCCGTGCATCGGCCAGGCGACAACGAATTCCTGCGCGGCTTGTCGCTCATCGACGAACGCGGTGAACGCCGCGTGCGCATGGCCCACCTGTCCATCGTGGGCAGCCACAAGATCAACGGCGTGTCGGCCCTGCACAGTGAGCTGCTGACGCAGACCATCTTTGCCGACTTCGCCAGCCTGTGGCCCGAGCGCTTCACGAACATGACCAACGGGGTCACACCCAGGCGCTGGCTGGCGCAGGCCAACCCCAGCCTGGCGTCGTTGAT
>JANMHH010000014.1:0-10598 GCA_031375065.1 Rubrivivax sp.
GCCTACACGCTGGCGCTCTCGGCAGGTTTTCTGCTGATGGGCCCGTTCCTCTGCCTGGGGCTGTACCGCGTGAGTCAACGACTGGAACAAGGCGAAAAGCCTGACTTCGGCGACTCCCTGCTGGCCTGGGACACCCGCACCAGCCAGCTGGCCATCTTCGGCATGGTCTTGCTGGTGCTGGAGATGCTGTGGGGGCGCGCCACGCTGGTAATCTTTGCGGTCAGTTTTGACGGCATGCCCGACTTCAAGGGCTCGCTGATGGCGCTGCTGTCGCCCGACAACCTGCCCTTCATTGCGGCCTGGGCTGGCGTGGGTGCCGTCTTTGCCGGCCTGATCTACAGCGTGAGCGTGATCTCGATCCCGATGATCCTGCACCGCCAGACCGACGCCATCACCGCCGGCCTGACCAGCATGCGCCTAGTGCTCAACCAGACCGGCGTGATGCTGCTGTGGGGCGCCTTGATCACGTTGTTGGTGGGGCTGGCCTTGCTGCCGTGGTTCGCAGGCCTGCTGGTGGTGGGGCCGGTGATCGGGCACGCCTCTTGGCACGCCTATCGCGAAGCCGTGATCGACGGCGCACTGCCAACGGCTGAGCCCAAGGACTGAACTCAGGGCCCGAGCCAGGCCACGGCCTGGGACCGCAGCGAGCGCCTTATTTGCGGTCGCCCATCGCGTGGGCGATGGTGCTGAGGTCGACATACTCCAGCTCGCTGCCCGCCGGCACGCCACGGGCCAAGCGCGTGACCCTGAGCCCGCGCGCCTTCAGTGCCGAGGCCAGCGCATGCGCTGTCACTTCGCCCTCGGCCGTGAAGCCGGTGGCCAGGATGACTTCTTCGACCACACCGTCGCTGGCGCGGTGCAGCAGGTCGTCGGCGCCGATCTCGGCCGGCCCCACACCCTGCAGCGGGCTGATGCGCCCCATCAGCACGAAGTACAGCCCCTTGTAGCTGCCACTGCGCTCCAGCGCCGCCTGGTCGGCCGGTGTTTCCACCACGCACAGCTGGCGCGCGTCACGCGCCGGGTTCAGGCAGGTGCTGCAGACGTCGGCTTCGGTGTAGGTGTGGCAGCGCTGGCAGTGGCGCATGGCCTGCATGGCATGGGTCAGCGAAGCAGCCAGGCGCCGCGCGCCATCGCGGTCGTGTTGCAGCAGGTGAAAGGCCATGCGCTGCGCCGACTTCACGCCCACGCCCGGCAGCCGACGCAGCGCGTCGATCAGGCCGTCCAGTGCAGGTTCAGACACCGGTTGCGGTTCAGAAAGGAAGTTTCATCCCGGGTGGCAGGGGCATGCCGGCGGTGAGCTTGCCCATCTTGGCCGTGCTGACCTCTTCAGCGCGACGCACGGCGTCGTTGAAGGCGGCTGCCACCAGGTCTTCCAGCATGTCCTTGTCTTCGGCCAGCAAAGTCGGGTCGATGAGCACCCGCTTGACGTCGTGTTTGCAGGTCATGGTGACCTTGACCAAACCGGCGCCCGACTGGCCCTCCACCTCCATCAGCGCCAGTTCATCCTGGGCCTTTTTCATGTTGTCCTGCATGGCCTGGGCTTGTTTCATCAAGCCGGCGAGTTGGCCTTTCATCATGGTCGTGTTCCTTGCGCTTCAGAAAGTGGTGAACGGGGTTTCAGACAAAACTTCAAGCAAATCTTCAAGCAGAACTTCGAACGCAGCTTCAATCACACATTCAGACAGCCCATCAAACCGGCTTGATCGATCCGGGCACGATGCGGGCGGTCTTGAACTGCCGCAACAGCTCACGCACCATCGGGTCTTGCGTGATGGTGGTCTCGGCAGCGGCCTGCAGGCGTGCGCGCTCTGCCGCAGCGCGCAGCGCGGGGCTGTCGTCAGGCGTGCCGGCTTCGATTTCCAGCACCACGGCGTGGCCCTGCGAGAGGCTCAAGGCGGCCGCCAGTTTGTCGGCCAGTGCAGGGTTGCGCAGCGGCTCACGCGCCACCACCAGGCTCCAGCGCTGAGGCACGGCGGTGTCGTCCACGTGGCGCAGACCGGCCTGGGAGGCCAACTCGCGCACCATGGCCGCCACACTGCCCTGTTCACACAACTGCTTGACCGCACGGTCCCAACGTTCGCCCATCGCGCCGCCGGTGGTGGTGGTGGCGGTGGTGACGGTGGTAGGGCCAGGCGGCCTGAGCAAAGGAACAGCGTCAACCTCGAAGGGCGGTGGCTGCGGCGCCGAGACTTGCGGGGCACCGACACCGGCTGCCTTGGCGCCAGCAACCGAAGCTGGCGCGGCGCTCACCGCAGCGCCACTGGACGGCAACGGCACGGGGCTCGGCTGCACCGGCGCCTTGGCCACGCTGATGGCAGGCGGCGCCGGTGCGCGCAAAGGCGCCGACCGGGCTTCACGCGCCGGGGCTGGTGTGCCTTGCGCTGGAAAGGCCAGGAAGCGCAGCAGGACCATGGTCAGCGCGCCGTACTCGTCGCTCATCAGGCTGAGCTCTTCACGGCCGTGCAGCACCATGCTGTAGAGCAGCTGAATTTCATCGGCGGCCAGGGTGTTGGCCAGCTCACGCGCCGTTTGTGTGTCGGGGTCGTCGGCGTCCAGCGCACCGGGCACCGCCTGCTCCACCGCCATCTGCTGCAGCAGCAGCGACATCTCCTCCAGCGTCGCCGCAGCGGACAGGCCCAGGCTGCGCAAGCCGGCCACGGCAGCCAACAGGGCCACGCCGTCGCGGCGCGCCAGGGCCTCGACCAGCGTGCGGGCGTGGCTGCGGTCAACACTGCCCAGCATGGTCCGCACCACGCCTTCGCTGAGCTGACCGCCGCCATAGGCGATGGCCTGGTCGGTCAAGGACAGACCGTCGCGCATGGAACCGCGCGCGGCCCGTGCCAGCAGGCGCAACGAGCCCTCGTCGCTGGGCACGTTTTCAGCCTGCAGCACCCGCTGCAGGTGCTCGCGCACGGTAGTGGGGGCCATCGGTCGCAGGTTGAACTGCAGGCAGCGGCTCAGAACGGTGGGCAGCACCTTTTCGGGGTCGGTGGTGGCCAGCACGAACTTCAGGTACTCGGGCGGCTCTTCCAGCGTCTTGAGCAGCGCGTTGAAGGCGTCCTTGGACAGCTGATGGGCTTCGTCGATCATGAAGACCTTGAAGCGGCCCACGCCCGGCTTGTAGGCGGCGCGCTCGATCAGGTCCTTGATCTCGTCCTTGCCGCCGTTGCTGGCGGCGTCCATCTCGATGTAGTCCAGGTAACGGTCGGCATCGATCTCGGTGCAGGCCTGGCAGACGCCGCAGGGCTCGGCGGTGATGCCGCCGGTGCCATCAGGGCCGGTGCAGTTCAGGCTCTTGGCCAGGATGCGGCTGACCGTGGTCTTGCCGATGCCACGGGTACCCGTGAACAGGTAGGCGTGGTGCAACCGCCCTTGTGTCAAGGCGTTGCTGAGCGCCTGAACCACGTGCTCCTGCCCGACCATTTGCGCAAACGTGCGCGGGCGGTACTTGCGGGCCAGGACTACGTAGGACATCGGTTGCACCGCTGGGCCGTGGTCAGGCCGCACGGGCTCCCTTGCGGAGCAGCGAGCCTGGTGGACTTGGTGGGCGACATGGCTTTCATTCTACGGGTGCAGGGATAATCCCCAGCCATGACAAACCTCGCCCCAACCCCGCTGAGCTACGAGCAAGCCGGTGTCCAGTACGACCTCATCGACCCCTTGAAAGTGGCCGCCCAGCGCGCGGCAGCGGCCACCGCCGTTCACCTTTCAACCCATGGTTTTTCGGAAGTGCTGGCCTCGCGCGGTGAGTCGGCCTACGTGGTGGACGTGGGCCCGTTCTACATGGCCAGCATCGTCGAGTGCCTGGGCACCAAGACGCTGGTGGCCGATGAAATGCAGCGGCTGACCGGCCACAGCCCTTTTGCCGGCATCGCGCAAGACACCATCGCGATGGCCGTCAACGACCTCATCACCGTGGGCGCCACGCCGTTGGTGGTGCAGGCCTACTGGGCCGCCGGTGGCAGCGACTGGTTCAGCGACGCGCAACGCTCTGGCGCCTTGGTGGCCGGCTGGAAGGCCGCCTGCGACACCTGCCAAGTGGCCTGGGGTGGTGGCGAAACCCCCGCGCTGGCCGGCATTGTGGAAGCCGGCCGCATCGACCTGGCCGCCTCTTGTACCGGTCTGGTCAACCCCAAAACACGGCTGACGCTGGGCGATCAACTGGGGCCCGGTGACGCCATCGTGCTGTTGGCCAGCAGTGGCATTCACGCCAACGGCCTGAGCCTTGCGCGCAAGCTCAGCGAACGCCTGGCGCAGGGCTACCTGACCGAGATTGAACCGGGCCTGCGCTACGGCGACGCCCTGCTGGCACCGACCACGCTGTATTCGCCCGTGACGGAAGCGCTGTGGGCGGCCGGCGTGCGGGTGCACTACGCCGCCAACATCACCGGGCACGGCTGGCGCAAGCTGCTGCGCCACCCCAAACCCCTGAGCTACCGCATCCACACCGTGCCGCCAGTGCCGCCGGTGTTGCGCTTCATCCAGGCCCAGGCCGGCCATGACGCTGCCGAGGCCTACGGCACGCTGAACATGGGGGCAGGCTTTGCGTTGTTTGTGCGCGGCGACGATGCCGAACAAACCGTGGCGGTGGCACGCGCCTGCGGTGTGCCCGCCTGGGTGGCGGGCCAGGTGGAAGCGGGCGTCAAGAGCCTGCACATCGAGCCGCTGGGCGTCACCTTCAGTGGCGAAGACCTGCAACTGCGCTGAGGCCCTGATGGACGAGGTCGGCGGGCTGATCGATCGGTCAAGCCGCCGCACAGCCCCCTGTGCTGCTGAGCCGGACTGCAGGGGGCACATTGCAAATGCGCTTTGCCGCCTCGCCTACAATCGGCATCGACGGGCCTCCCCGCATGGAAGCGCGCCCAACCGGGTCAGGTGGGGAACCAAGCAGCCCTAAGCGTTGCAACCAGTGCCGGGGGTAAGGCTCGTCACCTTCCCAGCTGGCCCTGCCACCTGGACACAGCGGCAAGCCCTGCTGCCCCAAAGACCTTGCGGCCTCGCCGTCTCAGGCACTGCCCTTTGACATGGCCAGCACCGTTTGGTCGCGCAGGCTGCGCAGCAGTGCCAGTTCGGCTTCGCTGACTTTCAGCGTTCCCGCTTCGGCCCGGTCGGCGTAGATCAGGCCAATGGCTTGGCCTTTGACCATCATCGGCAGCAACAAGAAGGTCGCTCCCTTGACCTTTTGCCCGTACCAGGCTGGCAATCGCTTGGCCACGGTCTGGGTGTCGGCAATCAAAAGGTCTGCACCCTTGGCGCAAATCGCCGCAAAGAGATCCTGACTGGACGTGTTGTCAGGGGCAATGCGAAAAGCGCTGGCCACGTCGGCTGGCCCGTGGCCCATGGCAACACGCCCGATCAAAAGGCCCGACTTGGGGTCGCGCAGACACAGCACCACGCTGCGCAGCGACAGTGACTGCTGCAAGGTTTGCAGCACGAGGTGGAGGATTTCGTTCAAACGCATCGAGCCTTGGGCCATGGCCTGCTGTAAAGCCTCCAGCCCTTGCGCCAGGGTGACCTGCGCCGCACTCAGCGGGTTGCCGGTGGCGATGGTGGGGCCGTCACCACCACCCGCAGTCGGGCTGGTGCTGGCTGCGGCGGCATCGGCGGACACCCCGACCAGCGTTTTGGCATCAGGGTCCGTCGCAGCCCCCGTCGCAGCCTGGGCCGGGCCAGCGGCTGCGGCAGGCTTCATCGCGGTGACCTGCAGCAGGCGTTGTGCCGGCGCCCCAGCGGCAATGTGCAGCCCCATCGCCTTGGCCAGATCGGCCACCCGCGTGCGGGCCTTGAGCGCGCCCTCCAGCAGGTCGCGCGGTTGCAGCGAAAGGGCATGGGCGTAGGCCTCGGCCACCGACTCCAAGGCGGCGGTTTGCTGCTCACCGTCGGCACTGAGCATGGCGTCGGTCAAGGCGTTGGCCGATCGCGCCAACCAGCGCAGGCGTTCCACACCCGAGTCGGCATGCGGAGAGACCGGGCGTGGCGGTATGTCGCCGTCGGGCACGCGCAGCGCCCGTTGCAGCGTGTCGGGCAAGCCCCAGGCACGCGCCACGCCGGCACCCAGGTCATCCATGCCCAGGCCCAACACCTGATGGGCTGCAGACTCGCGCACCTCGTGGGTGGCGGGTTTGCCGGCCATGCGCTGACGAATCTGCAGCGCTTCTTCCTGAAAGTAGTACTCGATGAGCAGGCGCCCGAGGTTCTGGAACATCGCCGCCAAGAAGGCCTCTTCGCTCTCGCGCGAGCCGGCGCTGAGCTCACTGGCCAACGTGCCGGCCATCAGCGCGCGCAGGAACTCTTCTTTGAGCAGGCCAGCGTGGCCCTTGTCACCCATGTGCTCCAGCAAGATCACCGACAAGGCCATGTTGCGGATGCCCGCAAAGCCCACCAGGGCCACCGCACGCGACACCGTGCTGATGCCCACCCCGGCCACCGACGTGAAGTGCGCGGTGTTGACCATGCGCAGCAGCTTTTTGGTCAGCGCCACATCCTTCAAGACCTCTTCGGACAGGCTGGCCAGACTTTCGGTTTCGGACAAGGCGATGCGCTGGATGCGCACCACCGAACCAGAAAGCGCGGGGAAGTCGGTTTTGCTGCGCATGCGGCGCAGCAAGAAGTCCAGGGTCGCGTGCCCCACGTCGACGTCGACCTTGGGCTTGACCAGGGTCGGCGTCAACCAGGCCGACAAGGCCGCGTGCAGGGCCTTGGCGCTGTCATAACGTTGATCGGTCTGGCGGGCCAAGGCGCGCTGAACGATGCTGCGCAGGGTGTCGTCGATCTTGACCGACGCGGGCAAGACCAGGTCTTCGTTCTGGATGCGGGCAATGGCGCGGTAGGGGTCGGATTCCCTGAGCAAGGGAGCCCCGGACAACAGTTCGCCCAACATCACGCCGGCCGAAAACACGTCCATCGCTGGCAACGGCGCTTCGCCGCGCGCGGCCTCCGGTGACATGTAGCCCGGAGTGCCGACCACCAGCCCCGCTTCCCATTGCGTGCCGCGGGCCTGCTTGCCGCTGGGCTGGACAATGCGCGCGGCAATGCCAAAGTCCATCACCCGCGGTCGCCCGTCACCGCCAAGCAAGATGTTGGATGGCTTGAGGTCCCGGTGCACGATGCCGTCCTCGTGCGCTGCCACCAAGGCGTCCAGCACCCCCAACATCAGCGTCACCGCCTCGCGCGCTGGCATCGACGGCTGCTTGCGCCGCAACTCCTGCAGCGTGGGGCCCTCCACATATTCAAAGACCAGGTAGGGCTGACCCTCGTGCTCATCGGCCTCGAACACCGGCACCACATTGGGGTGCTTCAGGCGACTGACCGCCCGCGCTTCATTCATCCATTCATGGCGGGTCGTCGCGTCGGCGTCCCCGCTCAGCAGTTTGAGCGCGACCTCTCGGTCGAGCCGCGGGTCGTTGGCCAACCACACCGTGGCTTGCGCGCCGCGGCCCAGTTCGCGCAGCAGTTCAAAGCGAGCCAGCTGGCGCCGGCCGGACCGCACGGCGCTCAAGACGGCAAGCCTCGGCCGCTGGATGTCTTGGCCGCCGCTGCCTGGCGCAAACCGCCGGCGCCGGGGGCCTTGGCCTCGCTGGTGAGGCTGTCCAGCAGGTCCAGCGGCGCTGGCATGGTTTGCGCGATCGGAGTCTTGGGCGCCTGCGTGCCGTCCACCAGGGCTTCCTGCAAGTCGCGCAGGTTCATGTCCAGCGACCGGCCGTAACGTTGCACCACCCGTTGCAGTGCCAGCAGCTCTTTCGGCGCGGACAAGGTAGTCGCATCCACGGCTTCGTTGGCGCAACTGGCCACCAACCGCAGCATGTCGTCGTCGCCCTCCACGCTGCGAATCGCCAGGCTGGTGGGCAGGCGCCGGATCATCGCCAGCACGCTGTCGTCCAGCCCCCAGTAGCGGGCCACGGCTGCGCCGATCGACTCGATGTCGGCACCCAAAACCGCGTAAGCCGCAGCGTCTTCCTGCATACCAGGCTCTTCGGGCTCACCGACGCGGGGCGACGGCACCGCTTGCATCAGACGTCGAATCTGCTGGGCCTCTTCGGCAAAGTGGTAGGTCACCACCAGCCGCCCCAGGTTCTGCAGCAGGGTGATCAGGTAGACCACTTCGCTGTCATAGCCAGCTGGGCGCAGTGCCAGCGCCACACGACCGGCCCGGCGGCAGCGTTCGAACAGCCGCTGCAGTTCCTGCGCACCGATGCTGGACAAGGGGCCTGGCCACTCGCGCAGCGCCAGGGCCGCCCGACGCACACCGTCCTGGCCCACCATGGCGATGGCGCGGCGCACGGTCAGCACCGGGCCACCCCCGCTGACCTGGGCGCCGCGAACCTGCGCGGTGTTGACCAGTCGCAGCAACTCGAAGGACAGCGCCAGGTCTTCCAGCACCACGTTGGCCAGCTCGTTGGTGCGTTCACGCTCCATCATGGCCAGCCGCGCAGCCCGCGCGGCCGCGCCCGGTGACGACGGCAGCACGCCGGCCACCCGCAGCTTGTCGGTCAGCAGCGCCAGCGGGCCGGCGCCGTTGGCACTGTCGGTCTGCAACCAGCCTTCCAAGGCCTGCACGAGGGTGCGGGCGCTGCGGTAACGCTGCCGCTCCTGACGGTCGGTGGCGCGGTTGACGATGGCGCGCAGGGGTTCGGCAATGGGGTGGGCGGTGGCCCACGGCAGGCGCAGAACGTCGCGACCCGCTGGTGGCAGGCGCAGCAAGACGCGCCCGACGTCGGGCTCATCGAGCGCCGGACTGCCGGCCAGCAGACCGTGCAAAACCACCCCAGCGGACAGCACATCGCGTTCGGCCGCTTCGCGCTGCAACTGCAAGCCAATGGTCGCGCCCTGGACAGGGTCCTTGACCAGGCCTTTTTGGTGAGCCCGCTCGGCGGCCACGGCCAGGCCGGCAACCCGCACCTGCCCGCTGTCGGACACCAGAATCAGATACGGCTGCAGGTCGTGGTGGATGACGCCCGCTTCATGGGCAAAGGCCAGCCCGCGCAAGGCCTCGGTGGCCAAGGTGGCCGCTTCCACGGCGGGCAGCCCCTTGCTCGAGACGCGTTCGGCCAGCGTAGCTGCGTCGCGCGGGTCGTAGGCCACGAAGGGCCATCCGTCCTGCACGCCCACCTCGACGGCCGCAGCCAGTTGCGGGTGCTCCAGGCGCGCGGCCTGCTTCATGGCCTGTTGCCAGAACTGCAGGCCCGCGCTGTCCTGGGGCTGAACCCGCGGCAGCACCAACATCAGTTCCTGGCCACTGCGTGGATCGGCCACCCGCCAAGCCATCGTGAGTTCACTCTTGCCCAGCAAGCGCAGCAACTGGAGACGGCCAAACCAGCGCACGGCGGACTGACGGGCTGGAGCGGTCGACTCGGAAGGGGGAATGGCCATCACGCTTGCATTGGACCGCTTCCGCAGCTGGCAGGAAGCCGCGAACAAGGGGGCGAAGCGGCTGCACTTCAGGACCCAGCCAAGCCGCTGCCGGGCTGGCCCCAGCCCGCTGCTACAGCTCGAACAAGCGGCCTTGTCCGGTGATGAACGCGGCGCGCACCGTGGCGCCAGGCTGCAGCAGATGCACGGCCTGCACGTAGTCGGCCAGCTGTTGCCGGTACAGCGGTACCGCCAGCGGATCGGCACCCAGCTTGTAGTCCAGCACCCACCACTCGGGTGCGTCGGCTTCCTTGGGCCTGAAGGCCACCAGGCGGTCGATGCGCATGACTTGACCTTGCCAGACCACGGGCACCTCGTTGCCGGCCCAGTGCAGCGCGCTGGCGTCGAAAAAATCGCGGGTGGCGGGGCCGGACAACACAGCAGCCGCCATCCGGGCCAGGACGGGCCCCTGCTCGGAGGTCAAACCAAAGGCCGATGCGGCGGCCTGAGCGCCTTCGGGCCAGGGCTGGCGCACCGCTGGCGCCATCGGCCCGGTGGCCCACTCCATCAGGCGGTGAAAAGCCTGGCCCAGGCGCGCTGCCTGCTCGTCGTCAGCTGCTGGCCTGGGTTGCTGGACCCAGGCGGGCCGAAAGGCAGGCAGCACCGGCACCGGTGTGGTGGCAGGTGCATCAGCAGTGCCGGCTGCGCCAACGTTGTGCGACGGCAGTGTCCAGGCCCGGGCGTGCGGCTCGGTGCGCGCCCACCAGGGTCGAACGTCGGCCTCGCGGGCAAACGGCTCGGTTCGACTGAACACCAGCCATTGCCGGGCACGGGTCATGGCCACATAGAGCCCGTTGATTTCTTCGCGCTGCTGCGCAGCCACCTCCGCCCTCCACAGGTCGCGCAGCGACGGGGCCATTTCCTTTTCGCTGCGCACAAAGGCCACGCGGCGCGGGCCCGGGTGGTCGACCGGCCAATCGACCAGCAAAGCGTTGCGCAGCACGGGCCGCCGTTCGGGGTCGGCATCGGCCACCACCACCGCCCGCGCCTCCAGCCCCTTGGCGCCATGCACGGTGAGCAGTTGGACCGCTTCAGACGGGGCCACGCCCGGCGCGCGCAGGTGGCCCGAGCGCAGCGCGCGGACCAGGCCATAGACCGAAGAAAAGCGCCCCCCTTCGTGCTGCAAGGACGCCGCCAACAGGGCCCCGATCGCGTGCAGCGATGCGGCGCGACGCGGTGCGGGCACCGCC
>JANMHH010000064.1:0-1802 GCA_031375065.1 Rubrivivax sp.
TATGCGCAAGCTGCTGACCATCCTCAATGCCATGCTCAGGGACCAGGCCACCTGGGATGCGGCCAGGCATGTTCAGACCCCAAAAACGGCTTGACGTTGAACACAGTTGCTCCTCCTTTACTTCGCTGCGCCCGGTACCCATTGCCCTCGTCCAACCACCGTGTCAGCGGGCCCAACATCGGCGCGCCATGACTGGTGCCTGAGCGGGCGATTGGGGTGCCCTGCGGAGCGAAGTAAAGGAGGAGACGCAGGCTGCGCAGCAGACTGTGGCGGGGGACATGAGCGCAGCAGGGCACCCCAAGCGCACGCGATCGCCACAACACGACGAAGGCCCTGAATCGGCCTGGACGAGCTGCGGGACTTCCATTTTTTGGGGGTCAGTCCGGTGGCTGCTTTGCGCCGTCAGCTGCCTCATCCGCCCCCAACTTCCCATGCGATTGAACGCAAAGTGGTATCACACCATGAAGCGCCCTCGCCGTTGCATAGCCACCACAGCCGGTGCGTGAACGTCGATCCAGGTCAGGAAGTCCACGGTCTTGAAGGCGCGGTCCAAAGCAGGCGGCCCGCAGATCGCGGAACCCAATGCCAGGTAGGCGGACAGCAGGCGTGGAATGCGCGGGGCTGGCGCTGCCACGGCGTCCAGTGGGCAGGCAAACTCTGGCTGCGGCTGCGTCTGCCACGCTGGCGGCGCCAGGTGGGGCAGAAGCTGCTGATAGGCCGCTGCGCCCACGGCCGCGTCCTGGGTGGTGAACGAGCTGCAGCCGATGAGGTAGCGTGCACCTTGGTCGCGCGCGTAGGTGCCGATACCCTTCCACAGCAGGTTGAGAACCGCGAAATTGCGATGTCGGGCGTGGATGCACGCGCGGCCCAATTCGAGGATCTCGCTGCGAAGGGCCTCGAAGGGCGAGAAGTCGAATTCGCGCTCGCTGTAGTAGCCCAGCCCATCGCGGGCGCGTTGCCCCGTCTGCAGCCTGTAGGTGCCCACGACGCTGCCGTCGCCCGTGTCCTCGACGATCAGGTGGTCGCAGATCTCATCGAAGGGGTCGGCGTCCAGGCCAGTGTCGTATGAGTGCACCAGGCCTTCGTCGAGTTCCAGATTGAAGACTTCGAAACGCAGCGCCTGAGCGGCTCTCAGGTCGGCACGGCTGGTAGCCAGGCGCGCCAAATAGGCTGGTGCCGACTGCGCTTGCGGTGTGGTCGATGGGGCGTGCGCGGGGTACGTCATGGGCGGACCTGAAAGTTGGCTGGACGGGTTGAATAGGCGCTCTAAGAGTCGCCCAACATCGGCTCGCGTTACATCAGTCGATGGGTGTAAACAAAACCTCTCCCACCCGACTATGGGCAGTGCTTGTGTCAGCGGTATGTCCCGACGCGCAGGCCGCTGGAGCAGATCAATGTCACAGGCAGCGGAGCGAAACAAGGCAGACAAGGCGCATGTTGCGCTGCCCATGCTCGCGAATCGGGCCACCAGGCTGCCGGGTCCGCCGCTGTGGACTGCTTTGGGCGTGGCGCTGGCCGCAGTGGGCTGTGCGCCGCCCGGGCCGAAGGCTCCGTTGTCGGCCACGGAAGGCCTGCGCAGTTCGATGGCCGTCGGCAGCCTGCCCGACACCCGCATCAGCTATCTGCGCGCTGGTACGCCTGGGGGCCCTCTTGTGGTGCTTGTCCATGGGACGCCTGGCTCGGCCACGGGTTGGGCCGACTACTTGACAGCGCCGCCGGTGGGCGCCGATGTGGTTGCCCTGGATCGGCCCGGATTTGGGGCCAGCGCCCCGGACGGCGCGGTGATCAGCCTGGCAGCGCAG
>JANMHH010000065.1:0-4761 GCA_031375065.1 Rubrivivax sp.
TATGCGCAAGCTGCTGACCATCCTCAATGCCATGCTCAGGGACCAGGCCACCTGGGATGCGGCCAGGCATGTTCAGACCCCAAAAACGGCTTGACGTTGAACACAGTTGCTCCTCCTTTACTTCGCTGCGCCCGGTACCCAGCGCCCTCGGCCTACCACCCGAGTGGCGGGCCTACACAAGGCGCGCCACAGGCGGTGCCAGAGCGGGCGATTGGTGTGCCCCGTGGAGCGAAGTAAAGGAGGAGCGGCGGGCGCAGCCCGACGCGGGGGACATGAGCGGAACGGGGCACGCCAATGACCCGCGACCGCCACAGAACCTGTGTCCGCAAATGGCCGACTGCGGGTGCCCAGTTTTTCGATCGCGTCGCCGCATTGCTGCCCGCCGTATTGCACCCTCTGCGACTGCGTTGGAGCTGCCCTATTGAACGGTCCAGTGACCCCAGCCAGTCTCTTGCCACCGCCCCCTGACCGACCCCGAACCTTTGGTGATGGTCGTGCGCTGACTTTGCTGCGCAGGGCCGGATGGACAAACCGTCTTGCTAGGCATCGTCAGTTCAAGGCCGAGTCCGCCCGCAAAGTCTGCACCGCCAGGTCGATGAAGCTGCGCACCTTCTGCGTCGCCCGCCGGCCCTCGTGGTGGACCACGTGCACCGGCAGCGGCGCGGCCTCGAATGCTTCGAGCACGATCTGCAAGGCACCCGTCTTCACGTGCGCTGCCACCTGGTAACTCAGCAGTCGGGTGATGCCCAGGCCGGCCGCTGCGGCGGCGATGGCCGAATCGTTACTGGTGCTGCACATCCGCGCATGCAGCCGCTGCAGCAGCGGCTTGCCACCGTCGTCAAAGCGCCATTCAGGCAGCGGTGTGACGCCCGATGCCGAGATGATCGTGTGCTCGGCCAAGGCCTCGGGTCGCTGCGGCACGCCGTGCGCCTTCAAGTATGCCGGTGAAGCCACCAGTACCCGGCGCACCCTGCCCACACGCGTGGCCTGCAGTGAGGAGTCGGGCAATTCACCGATGCGCACCGCCACGTCGATGCCTTCTTCGACCACGTTGACCACGCGGTCCAGAAACAAGCACTGCGCGTCAACCTCGGGAAAGCGCTGCAGGTAGTCCACCAGAATCGGCGTCACGAAGAGGTGGCCAAACAGCACCGGTGCGGTCAGCGTCAGGGTGCCGCGCGGGGCGGCGTTGGTGCCGGTGGCCGCTGTCTCGGCCTCTTCAATGTCGCCCAGGATGCGGCGGCAGTCGTCGGCAAAGCGCGCGCCAGCGTCGGTGACGCGCACCACCCGGGTCGTGCGCGTCAGCAAGCGCAGGCCCAGGCGTTCTTCCAGTTCAGCCACCGCCCGCGTCACCACCGGTGGCGACAGGTTGAGCTTGCGTGCCGCGCTGGCAAAACCGCCACTGTCGACAACGGCGACGAAAGTCGTCATGGCTTGCAAGCGGTCCATATGGTTTCGTCCCTGGGAATGCTGAATTGGCCGGGCCGCTGATTCATGCGGCCTTAACCGGCAACTGGCAGACCAGTTCGAAATGCTCGTCGCCGTGCTCAAAGGGTCGGCCGATCCACGCTTCGAAAGCCGGGTGGTCGTCGGGCAAACAGCCGCTGCCAGGTAGCCAAGACTTGTAGAGCCAGTCGATTGCGCGCACTTCGAGGTGGATGTCGCCGCGAACCTCGACCTCGGCGACCCGCATGGCCGGAAATCGGTAGCAGCCGATTTCGCCTTCGGGCTCGAAGCTGTCAACCACCAGCGCGACGTCGTAGCGACAGTCCGCCAGGGCGACGATCTCCGGCTCGTCCCACATGTAGCCCAGCCATTGGCCGCCAGCCAGACCGCGCGGCTCGGCCCAGGCCAGCAGACGGCCAAACGCCGCCTGAGCTGCGCCTTCGCGGTAGGGCTCGAACACCCGCATGTAGGCGACGGTGCGCGCCGGCAGGTCACGCAGTCGCACCTGGAAGCCGTCGGGGTTGGCGCCAACGTCTTGCACCTGGGCTTGGGGCGGCGCGTATTGCGCACCCAGCAGTCGCTCGAAGTCAGCGCGTCGCGTGTCGCGAAAGGCAGCCAGATCGAACCGGCGCGGTGCCTGGCCAAAGTGCTGTTTGAAGCTGCGCGAGAAGTCGGACGATGAAGAGAAGCCGCAGTGCAGCGCCAGTTCGGTCAACGACTGCCGTGGCGCAT
The DNA here is from genome assembly GCA_031375065.1 of Rubrivivax sp. Taxonomy (GTDB): domain Bacteria; phylum Pseudomonadota; class Gammaproteobacteria; order Burkholderiales; family Burkholderiaceae_C; genus Rubrivivax. The sequence goes on from JANMHH010000065.1 coordinate 2,179, forward strand.
GGGACATCAGGTACAGGGCGCGCTCCAACCGCAGCCGCTTCACAAACTGGTTCGGCGTCTCGCCCACCAGCGCCTGGAAGACACGGTGGAAGTGAAAGGGCGAAAAACCTGACGTTTCCGACAGGGCTTGAAGCGACAGTGGCTGGGCCAGGTCGCGCACGATCGAGTCGATCGCGCGGTTGATGCGGGCCAGGTAGTCGGTGGGGGCGGATCGCAAGATTTGGCAAGCCAGGCGTGCAGACTTCGGGCATCGTAGCGCCCGAACTTCAATCGGAGCTTGCATGAAACTGATCAACCGCTTCATCGCGCTGGCCGCTGTGGCCGTGGTGCCACTGTCCGCTGCCCAAGAAGGCAAGACCATGGAGCTGGGCAACTTCTCGGTGAGCCTGACCGTCAAGGACATCAAGGTGTCCCTGGCCTTTTACGAGAAGCTTGGCTTCAAGCCTGTGGGCGGCAAGCTTGAACAAAACTGGATCGTCCTGCAAAACGGCGGAACCAAGATCGGCCTGTTCCAGGGCATGTTCCCCAAGAACCTGATGACCTTCAACCCTGGTTGGTCGCAGGACGGCAAGCCGCTGGAGCGCTTTCAGGACGTGCGCGAACTGCAACGCGCGCTCAAGGCGCGCGGGCTCACGTTGGCTGTCGAGGCTGACGAGAAGACTCAGGGCCCAGCACATTTCGTGGTCACCGACCCCGATGGCAACCAGCTGCTCTTCGACCAGCACGTGCCGAGCCCCAAGAAGTAGTTCGGCCACCCGTTTGGCGGCAACGAAATCGCAGAACTGGATGTCTCTTTGGTGCGGCGAGCGCCAGGCCCTCGATGCGAGCAGTCCGGTAGAAAGCTGACCCAGGGGTGAACCCAGCAAACCATCCGGCGGTCAGGTAGGCGCCTACTGCACTGCGCTGCCGGCCTTGCAGTCGCCGCATTCAGCGCGCGCACGGGCTCTGCGGCCGGCGCAGGGTCAGCTGTCCTGCACCCAGGCGGCGGGCGAACGCTTCCTGAATGGTGTCGCTGTTCAAGGGCCGTGTTGCAGGCCACTCCTCAGTGCCCGTTTGCGCGAATGGCGGCAGATTTCGATAATGGCCGCTTCTGCACGACGCCACCGAGCAGGAAGGAGCACAGCATGAACAAGGATCGATACGGCCTGGCATGCACGGGCAGCGCAGGGGCGGTGCAACGCCTCTCGCGGGCCCAGGAGCACCTGCTGCGCTTCCGCCCTGAGGTGGTCCAGGAGCTCGACGCCGCGATTGCCGAGGACGCAGGCTGCGTGATGGCACGCGCCGCGCGGGCGTGGGTGGGCCTGATGTCCAGCGAGTGGCCGGACGCCCACGCTGCTGTCCAACTCGTCGCTGGCACCAAAAGCAACGATGCGCGCGAACAAGCCCATCTTCATGCCATACGCGCCTGGGCTGCGGGCGACATGCACGCCTGCGGCCGCTTGCTGGACGCCTTGCTCGAAGCCCATCCGCGCGACGCACTCGCGCTGTATGTCGGGCATCAGATCGACTTCTTCAGCGGCGATGCGGTGAACCTGCGCGACCGCATCGTGCGCGCGCGTCGCGGCTGGGATACCCAGCACCCCGACTTCGCGTTTGTCGACGGCATGCTCGCCTTCGGGCACGAAGAGTGCGGCGACTACGCGCGCGCTGAAGACATCGGCCGCCGTGCCGTCGAGCGCAATGCCAACGACGTGTGGGCGATCCACGCGGTGGTGCACGTGCTGGAGATGCAGGCACGCTTCGACGAGGGCATCAACTTCCTCGAGGCACACCGCGTCAACTGGGCCGAAGGAAACTTTCTCAATGTTCACAACGGCTGGCACCTGGCGGTGTTTCTGCTGGAGCGCGAGGACTACCCCGGCGCGCTGGCCATCTGCGACCGCTTGCTGCACCACGCCAACTCGCCTGGCGCCGCGCTGGAGATGCTCGACGCCAGCGGGCTCTTGTGGCGGCTGACGCTCGACGGTGTCGACACCGGCAACCGCTGGGCGGCGCTGGCCGACGCCTGGGCGGCCAAGGACCCGACGCCCTGGTACGTGTTCAACGACCTGCACGCGATCATGGCCTTTGTGGGTGCCGGTCGGCAGGCGCAGGCCAAGCAGCGGGTGGCTGAGATTGAACGCTACTTGCGCGAAGGCGACACCGGCCACGCCAACCACCGCATGGTCGCTGGCGCCGGGCTGGCTGCGGCGCGCGCGTTGGCCGCGTGGGGCTGCGGTGACGATGGCGCCGCGGTGGCCGCGCTGGCGCCGGTCAGGCACCATCTGTCGGTGTTTGGGGGTAGCCACGCGCAACGTGACGCCTACCAGCGCACCCTGCTGTGCGCAGCAACGCGCGGCGGGCACGACACGCTTGCGCAGCAGCTGCTCGACGAGCGGCTGGTGGCCAAGCCCGGCAGTCATTGGAACCGGATGCGCGACCAACAACGGCGTGGGCTCGTAGCGCCCATCGCTTGAAGATCGTGGTCAACCCGAGCAGCGCGCTGAGCTCGCCACGCTGAAAGCATCAACCACATCGTCACTCAGTCAGGGCAGGCGCTTTGGTCAGCGCAAGCGCGAGTCGTCTCCTGGCTCGGGCTGGTCC
>JANMHH010000148.1:0-13450 GCA_031375065.1 Rubrivivax sp.
CTGGTCTGGCGCAAGCGCTCCTTCTGGGTGCTGTGGCGTGACATCGAAGCCCGCGCCTTCCTGGCGCTGATGGTGGGCTCGGTGCTGCTGGTGGCCGGCTTTCTCTCGCTGCAGGGCGTTTACCCCACATTCCTGGAGTCCCTGCGCCACTCGGCCTTCAACGTGGTTTCGGTGGCCACCACCACCGGCTTTGCCACCGTGGATTACGCGTTGTGGCCCATGTTCGCGCCGGTGCTGATGCTGGCGCTGTGCTGCTTTGCCACCTGCGCAGGCAGCACCGGTGGCGGCATCAAGCTGATTCGTTCGCTGTTGCTGCAAAAGCAGGCCCTGCGTGAGCTGACTCGCATCGTGCACCCGCGCGCCGTGGTGCCGGTGACCTTTGGCGGCTCGGTGGTGCCGGCGCAGGTGATGTCATCGGTGATGGCCTTCATGCTGATCTACGGCTTTGTGCTGACCAGCGTGGGCATGTTGTTGCTGCTGAGCGGGCTGGACGTGGTGACCGCCTTCACCGCCGCCATTGCCTGCATCAACAACACCGGCCCGGGCTTGGGACAGGTGGGGCCGGCCAGCAACTACCAGGGCTTGACCGACTTTCAGACCTGGGTCTGCACCGTAGCGATGATGTTGGGGCGGCTGGAACTGCTGAGCGTGTTGGTGCTGTTCACGCCGGCTTTCTGGCGCAAGTGAGCTCCGTTGGGGGCTGCGATACTGCGCGTCCCGTGCATCTCTGGTGCCAACCACACAGTTTTTTGTAGGAGACAGCGTGACCCATTTGCATCTGCGCCCAAGGCGGTCATTCACCACTGCAGTCTTGGGCATGTGCCTGAGCTTGGCCCTGTGCGCCGGCGCAACGGCCCAGTCAACCACCTGGCCCAACAAGCCGGTCAAGCTGATGGTCGGCTTCCCCGGCGGCAGCACGCCCGACATCGCCGCCCGTGCGCTGGCCGACACGCTGGCCAAGACCTGGGGCCAACCGGTGGTGGTGGAAAACAAGCCCGGTGCTTCGGGCAACGTGGCGGCCGACGCGGTGGCCAAGGCCAATGACGACCACACCTTGGGCGTGGTGATCAACGGCAACTTGACCTCGGCCAAGATGCTCAACCCCAAGCTGCCCTTTGACCCGGCCAAGGACTTCAGCCTGATCAGCCTGCTGGCCACCGCGCCGCTGGTGCTGGTGACGCCGGCCGATCAACCCCAGGGTGCAGCCTTTGTGGCCGCCGCGCGCGCCGCGGGCGACAAGTGGAGCTACGGCTCGGTGGGCATCGGATCGGTGGGTCACCTGGGCATGGAGGTGGTCAAGTCGGCGGTTGGCAACAACCAGGTTGTGCACGTGCCCTACAACGGGAACCCAGCTGTTTTGACGGCCATGCTGGGCGGTCAGATTCAGATGGCGCTGGTGCCACCGGGCCTGGCGCTCGCGCAGGTCAAGGCCGGCAAGCTGCACGCCATTGGTGTGACCGGCCCGCGCAGCGCGCTGGCCCCCGACATCGCGCCGCTGGCCGACGCCGGCGTGAGGATGATCGCGCTCGAGGTCTGGACCGCGCTGGTCGGCCCAGCGGGTTTGAGCAAGGCGGCGCTGGACCGCCTGGCCCGCGACGTGCCCGCCGCCGTGAAAGACGCCGACACCCGCCAGCGCCTATTCACTGGCGGCTGGGAAGCCCAGGGCAGCAGTGGCGAAGGGCTGGCAGCGCGTGTCAAGGAAGAGGCGCGCATCCTGGGCGACATCATCACGTCGCGCGGCATCAAGCTGGAGTGAACCCCGCAGCGGTGCTCGAGCCCGCCCGGCAGACGCCGGTCTACGCCGCTGTGGACGTGCTGGTGGTGGGCGGCGGCCCGGCCGGTCTGGCCGCTGCAGTCAGCGCGGCCCGCGGCGGCGCACGCACGCTGCTGCTGGAGCGCTACGGTTTTTTGGGTGGCATGGGCACCGCCGGTGGTGTGACCAACTTCGCCGGGCTGTACGGCAAGCGCGGCGGCGTGGTGCAGCCTTTGGTGCGCGGCGTGGCCGACGAACTGTTGGCGCGCATTCAAGCACTGGGTGGCTTGAACGAACCGCAAGACGGTCTGCAGGGCCGCATCCGCGTGCGCAGCTACGACGTGGCGGCCTACAAATGCGCCGCCGATGGCTGGCTGTTGGATGCCGGCGTCGAACTGCTGCTGCACGCCTGGGCCGCAGGCGTGGTGATGGGCGAGGCCGGCAACCACATCCGTGCGGTGTTGGTGGAGACCAAGTCAGGCCGCCAAGCCGTGTGTGCCCAGCAGGTCATCGACTGTTCGGGCGACGCCGACATCGCCCACTTCGCTGGCGTGCCCTTCACGCTGGGCGACGGGGCGGGCGACATGCTCTACCCCAGCACCATGTTTCGCATTGGCGGTGTGGACGCTGCGCGGGCGCAGGCTGCGATTGGCGAATTCAAGGCCATCGATGCGCTGATGGAAGCGGCTTCCGAGCGCTACAACTTCCCGCGTCGAGGTGCCATCCTGCGCCCGCAGCGCGACGCCAGCCAATGGCGCGCCAACGTCACCCAACTGCGCAACGAACAGGGCCGCGCGGTCGATGCCACAGATGCCCGCCAGCTCAGCAATGCCGAGGTCGAAGGGCGCCGTCAGATCGTCGAGTACATGCGTTTTCTGCGCGCCGAAGTGCCGGGTTTCGAGCACGCCGACATCAGCGAAATCGCTGCCCAGGTGGGCGTGCGCGAAACGCGGCGGGTGCATTGCCAGCACATGCTGAGCGGCGACGAGGTGTTGAACGGCGCGCGCTTTGCCGACAGCATCGGCCTGAACGCCTGGCCGGTGGAAACCCACGTGGCCGGCGCCGTGGCCTGGCGGTTTCCGACCGACCCCGACAACAGCTTCAACCAGCTGCCCTGGCGCATGTTGCTGCCGCAGCGGGTGGACAACCTCTTGGTGGCGGGGCGTTGCGCCGGCATGGAACACCTGGGCCAAAGCGCCGCGCGGGCCAGCGGGGCCTGTCTGGTCATGGGGCAGGCGGCGGGCACGGCGGCGGCGTTGCGGGTCAAGGGGGCGTTTACTGTTGAAGCTTTGCAGGCTGCTTTGGTGAGTGCGGGGGCGGACTTGGGTTGGTGACCTTCGGATGCTTCGGCTGCATTCGGGCGTGATGGAGCACGCTGGTCGGCAAGGTGCCGCGCGTCGCGGCAGGCGGTGCCCGGTGGGGGCGCAGGCTGTGGCGGTCGCCGCTGCGCGTCGACTGCCCTGCGCTGCTCGCCTGCAGGGCGTGCCGCAGAACTCACTTCGTTCGCTGCGCTCACTGCGTTCAAACAGGCTGCGGCAAGTCAGTTCTGGATGCGCGCTGCGCGCGCCGCCCTGCAGACTGCGCTGCTCGGCGCCACAGACAGCGCCCCCTCCGGGCACCGCCTGCCGCTCAGGGACCGGTGTGGCGTTCACAGGGCCTCGAGAAGAGGTTGCCGCGTGAGACCGGCGAGGCGCGCGTCCATTCCTGGCGATCAGCCACAAGTGATGGTTGCAAAGGGGTGTCTGGGCGTGCCCAGGGCTGCGTGTGAGGCGCTGAGGAGCGCAGGGTTTATGGCCCGCGCGCGCAGCGCGCTTCGTCAACTGACTTGGCGCATCCTGTTTGAGCGCAGTGAGCGCAGCGAACGAAGCGAGTTATGCGCCTGGGCCATGAACCCGAGCACCGCAAGGAAGCCGCCGCGAAGCGGTGGCCGCCTCAGTCGCAGCCCTGGGCACGCCCGGACACCCCTTTGCCGCCACCGCCCGTCGAACCCGCAACCAGACCCCCATCCGGCGTCAAAAATCCGCACCGCGCAAGTCATCCCGCAAGTCACCCCGTTCGTCACCGCGCAGCCAGACAGGTATGGGCTTGACCGCTCGGCACAAACGACAACAGACAGCCTGCCCACCTCACAGCAACATATGCGAACACGCATCAGGACCCACCAATGAAATCAGCCCAACAACTGGTTGAAGAAGCAACCGCCCAGGTCGTCACCGTCAGCCTGGACGAAGCGCGTGCCTTGCACGCCCGCGAAGACCACCTGTTCGTCGACCTGCGCGACGTGCGCGAGCTGGAGCGTGAGGGTGTCATCCCGGGCGCTTTTCATGCGCCGCGTGGCATGCTCGAATTTTGGGTCGACCCGCAGTCCCCGTACTTCAAGCCCGCGCTCGGCCCCGGCAAACGCCTGGTGCTGTTTTGCGCCGCCGGTTGGCGCTCGGCCTTGGCGACCAAGGCCTTGCAGGACATGGGCCTGACCGAGCTTTGCCACGTCGAAGGCGGCTTCACCGCGTGGAAGGCCGCCGGCGCGCCCACAGCGGCAATGCCCAAGAAAGTTTGAACCATGGAAGCCCTGCACCTGTTGCGCATCCAGGCCCACGCCAACCGTCTGGCCAACCTGCGCCTGCACACGGCCATGGCGCCCTTGACCTGGGCTGAACTGCATGCGCCGCGCGCCAGCTTTTTCCCCACGCTGATGGCCACGCTGAACCATATCCTGGGCGTGGACCAGTACTACGTAGGCGTGCTGCACCAAGAAGCGGGCCTGAGCGAAGCCTGGCAGGCTTTTGTCGACGCGCAGGAACTGCCCGAGCTGGCCGAGCGGCAAGGCATCAGCGACGACAAATTGATCGCCTGGCTGGACCGCGCCGACGCCACCGCGCTCGACCAAGCAGTGCACATGCCGCGCGCCCAGGGTCGCATCCAGACCGACGCTGCCGCCCACCTGCTGCAACACCTGTTCATGCACCAGATGCACCACCGCGGCCAGGTGCACGCCATGCTCAGCGGCACGGCGGTGACGCCACCCCAGCTGGACGAGTTCATGATGCCCAGCGAAGCGCACCTGCGCAGCACCGAGATGGCGCAGCTGGGCTGGTTGGAGGCGGCGGTGTACGGGCCGGTTCTGGGGCGGCCTGCGGCGACCTAGAATTGACGTTGACGTAAACGTCAATCCATCCCAGAAGGCTTGCCGCAAGAAGGCCGACCGACCGCAGGAGACCCCGCCCCATGCCCGTGCTCAAGTCCAAGCTCAACCCGCGCAGTGAGGCCTTCAAGGCCAGTGCCGACCTGATGCGCACGCTGGTGGACGACCTCAACGTCAAGCTGGCCCAGATTGCACTGGGCGGCGGTGAAGCGGCACGCGCCAAGCACACCGCACGCGGCAAGCTGCTGCCGCGCGAACGGGTGGAAATGCTGCTCGACCCCGACACCCCATTTTTGGAAATTGCACCGCTGGCAGCGCTGGATTTGTACGACAACGCCGCCCCCGGCGCGGGTTTGATTGCCGGCATCGGGAGGGTCAGTGGCCATGAATGTCTGATCGTCTGCAACGACGCCACCGTCAAGGGCGGCACCTACTACCCGGCCACCGTCAAGAAGCATCTTCGTGCGCAAGAGGTGGCGCAGCAAAACCGGCTGCCCTGCATCTACCTGGTCGACAGCGGCGGCGCCAACCTGCCCAACCAGGACGAGGTGTTTCCCGACCGCGACCACTTCGGCCGCATCTTTTACAACCAGGCCCAGATGTCGTCGCTGGGCATCCCGCAGATCGCCGTGGTCATGGGCTCTTGCACCGCGGGCGGCGCCTATGTGCCGGCGATGAGCGACGAAGCCATCATCGTCAAGAACCAGGGCACCATTTTCCTGGGCGGCCCGCCCTTGGTGAAGGCCGCCACCGGCGAAGTGGTGAGCGCCGAAGACCTGGGTGGTGGCGACGTGCACACGCGGCTGTCCGGCGTGGCCGACCACCTGGCCGACAACGACCTGCACGCGCTGGCCATTGCGCGGGCCAGCGTGGCCAACCTGAACTGGCGCAAGCCCGACCAGATAAAGCTGGTGCCACCCCGCGCGCCGCTGTTTGACGCGGCCGAGCTGCACGGCGTGATTCCCAAGGACCCGCGCAAACCGTTTGACGTGCGCGAGATCATTGCCCGGGTGGTGGACGGCAGCGAGTTCGACGAATTCAAGGCGCGTTATGGCGCCACGCTGGTCACCGGCTTTGCGCACATCGAAGGCATGCCGGTGGGCATCATCGCCAACAACGGCATCCTGTTTGGCGAAAGCGCGCAAAAGGGCGCGCACTTCATCGAACTGTGCTGCCAACGCAAGGTGCCGCTGGTCTTCTTGCAGAACATCACCGGCTTCATGGTCGGCCGCAAGTACGAAAACGAAGGCATTGCCAAACACGGCGCCAAGATGGTGACGGCGGTGGCTACGGCCACGGTGCCGAAGTTCACGGTCATCATCGGCGGCAGTTTTGGCGCCGGCAACTACGGCATGTGCGGCCGCGCCTACAGCCCGCGCTTCTTGTGGATGTGGCCCAACGCCCGCATCAGCGTCATGGGCGGCGAGCAAGCCGCCGGTGTGCTGGCCACCGTGCGCCGTGACGGCATTGAAGCCAAGGGCGGCCAGTGGTCGGCTGACGAAGAAGCCGCCTTCAAGGCGCCCATCCTGACGCAGTTCGAGCACCAGGCGCACCCTTACTACGCCAGCGCCCGCCTGTGGGACGACGGCGTCATCGACCCAATGGACACGCGCCGCGTGCTGGCCCTGGGTTTGAGCGCCAGCTTGAATGCGCTGATCCCGGACAGCCCACGTTTTGGCTTGTTCCGCATGTAGGAGCCCAGCGGTGATCGAGACCCGCCCCCTGGCCGCGCGCGACTCGTTCGACGCGTTGACAGCGCTTGTGCACCAGGCCTACGCGCCCTTGGCCGCACAGGGCCTGAACTTCACGGCGGCCACGCAAGACGCCCAGACCACGCGCCGCCGGGCCGCCGAGGGCCAGTGTTTTGTGGCCACCCGCGCGGGCGAGTTGGTGGGTACCGTCACCGTTTGCGGGCCGTACAGCGTGGACAGCGCACCGTGGACCGCCGACGTACCTTGGTTTCGCGACCGCGACACCGCGCACTTCCACCAATTTGCGGTGGCGCCGGGCCTGCAAGGGCAAGGGCTGGGCCAGCGCCTGATCAAGACCTGCGAAGACTGGGCGCGTGGCAGCGGCTTTCGGCGCATGGCGTTGGACACCGCCGAACCGGCAGCCCAGCTGCGGTCCCTGTACCGCCGCATGGGCTATGCCGACGTCGGCCAGGTGCAGTGGCAGGGCAAGACCTACTGCAGCGTCATCATGCAAAAGAGCCTGGACAGCTCACCCTTGCGCGACCACCTGCAAACCATGGCTCGCTACAACCTGTGGGCCAGCAAGCGCCTGCTGGCCCAGGTGGACTTGCTGCCCGACGCCGACTACCGCCGCGACGTGGGTCTGTTCTTCAAGAGTGTGCACGGCACGCTGAACCACCTGCTGGTGGCTGAACAGCTGCTGTGGTTTGCCCGGTTTTCGCGGGGTGACTCACCGGTGCTGGCGCTGGACGCCGAGGCCGAGCCTGACCGCAGCCGCCTGCGCAGCCGGTTGACCGCCGGAGCACTGGCCTGGGTACCGCTGATCGAAGTCTGGCCCGAAGATCGTTTGTCGGGCATGCTGGACTACCGGCGAAGCAACGGCCAAGCCATGAGCCTGCCCTTCACCGCCACGCTGGCGCATGTGTTCAACCACAGCACCCATCACCGCGGCCAGATCACGGCCGCGCTCACCGCCATGGGCCGCCCTGGCCCCGTGCTGGACCTGGCGGCCATGCTGCAAGAAGAGGCCAACCCGGCATGAGCCTTGAGCAAACACCGCAGCGCTGAGCACCGTCGTTGAGCACCCAGACAAGCCGATGAGCACCACCACCACCCTCGAGATTCGCCGCCCGTCGCGCCACGTCGCCCAGGTCTGGCTCAACCGCCCCGATGTGCGCAACGCCTTCAACGACGGCGTGATCCAGGAGCTGACCACGGCCTTCACGCAACTGGGTGCCGACACCGACTTGCGCGCCATCGTGCTGGGCGGTCACGGCAAGGCCTTCTGCGCCGGCGCCGATTTGTCGTGGATGCGCACCATGGCCGGCTACACCTGGGAACAGAACCACGCCGACGCCAGCGGCTTGGCGCAAATGTTGTGGACGCTGTGGTCCTGCCCGGTGCCGGTGCTCGGCCGCATCCACGGCGACTGTTATGCCGGCGGTGTGGGCCTGGCGGCGGTGTGTGACGTGCTGGTGGCCAGCGACGCGGCCACCTTCTGCCTCAGCGAAGCCCGCCTGGGCCTGTTGCCGGCCACCATCGGGCCCTATGTGGTGCGGGCCCTGGGTGAACAGGCCGCACGCCGCTACTTCGTCACCGCCGAGCGTTTCAGCGCCGCCCAGGCCCTGGCCATGGGGCTGGTGCACGAAGTCTGCGCAGCGGGTCAACTGGACGCCAAGCTCGATGAGATCGTGGCGGCCGTGGTGGCCAACGGCCCGGCCGCGGTCAAGGCCTGCAAGCAACTGGTCAAGGACGTGGCTGGTCTGCCCATCACCGCGGCGCTGCGCGACGACACGGCACGCCGCATTGCCGACATCCGCGCCAGCCCCGAGGGCCGTGAAGGTGTGCAAGCCTTCCTGAACAAACGAGACGCGTCGTGGAAAATTTGAACCTGAGCCTGAACATGGACCTGTCGCACCTGGTGGCGCTGGCCGCCGCGTTGGGCTGGGCCAGCGGCCTGCGCCTGTACGCGGTGGTCTTCCTGACCGGTGCGGCTGGCTTCATGGGCTGGGTGCCGTTGCCGGCCGGTTTGCAACTGTTGCAGAACCCGGTGGTGCTGGGCACCAGCTTCCTGCTCTTCGTCGTTGAGTTTGTGGCCGACAAGATACCCGGCGTGGACACGCTGTGGGACGCCATCCACACCTTCATCCGCATCCCCGCTGGCGCAGCGCTGGCCTTTGGTGCCTTGAACGGTGCCTTTGGTGTCGACGGCAACACCTGGGCTTTGCTGGCCGCATTGGCCGGTGGCACCTTGGCCGCCACCTCACACGCCGCCAAGGCCACCACACGCGCGGCAGCCAACACCAGCCCCGAGCCGTTTTCCAACATCGCGCTGTCACTGATGGGCGACGCGGCCGTGCCGGTCATGCTGTGGCTGGCCTGGGAGCACCCGATGTGGTTCTGGCCATTGCTGGCGCTGGCGGTGGTGGTCGCCCTGGTGCTGGTGGTTGTGCTCTTCAAATTCTTGCGCGCACTCTTGCGCCGTTTCTCCCCACAGCCTCAGGTGGCAGCCTGAGTCGCGAGGTATCCACATGTTCAAGAAGATTCTGATCGCCAATCGAGGAGAGATTGCTTGCCGCGTGGCCGCCACCGCGCGCCGCCTGGGTGTGCGCACCGTGGCCGTGTACTCCGATTCCGACGCCCAAGCGCGCCACGCGCGCGCCTGCGACGAAGCCGTGCACGTGGGCGGCAATGCGCCGCGCGACAGCTATCTGCAGTGGCAGCGCATCATCGACGCCGCACTGGCCACCGGCGCGCAGGCCATCCACCCCGGCTACGGCTTCCTCAGCGAAAACGAGGACTTCGCCAACGCCTGTGCGAAATCGGGCCTGGTCTTCATCGGCCCACCGGCTTCGGCGATTGCCGCCATGGGCAGCAAAAGCGCGGCCAAGACCTTGATGGAAAAGGCCGGCGTGCCGCTGGTGCCGGGCTACCACGGCAGCAACAACGAGCCGGCCTTCTTGGCTGCCGAGGCCGCGCGCATGGGCTACCCGGTGCTGATCAAGGCCAGCGCCGGCGGCGGTGGCAAAGGCATGCGCCGGGTCGACAACCCGGCAGAGTTCATCGAGTCGCTGGCTTCGTGCCAGCGCGAAGCGCAGTCCAGCTTTGGTGACAGCCACGTGCTGGTTGAGCGTTACGTCACGCGCCCGCGCCACATCGAAATCCAGGTCTTTGGTGACACCCAGGGCCAGTGTGTCTACCTGTTTGAGCGCGACTGCAGCGTGCAACGCCGCCACCAAAAGGTGTTGGAAGAAGCCCCGGCACCGGGCATGAGCGCCGAGCGCCGCGCCGAGATGGGCGCCGCTGCCGTGGCGGCAGCCAAGGCGGTGGGCTACGTGGGCGCGGGCACGGTGGAATTCATCGCCGAGCCCAGCGACGACGGTGACCTGCGTTTTTATTTCATGGAGATGAACACCCGGCTGCAGGTCGAGCACCCGGTCACCGAAGCCATCACCGGCTTGGACCTGGTGGAGTGGCAACTGCGCGTGGCCAGCGGCCAGCCTTTGCCCTTGCGGCAAGACCAGCTGCGGATGCGCGGCCACGCCATTGAAGCCCGGATCTGCGCCGAAAACCCCGACGCCAACTTCCTGCCCGCTACCGGCACGCTGCACGTGGCCCGTTGGCCCCAGCACGTGAGTTTTGAGCGCAGCGACGAGCTGCCGCGGGTGGACAGCGGCGTGCGCGAGGGCGACGCCATCAGCCCGCACTACGACAGCATGATCGCCAAGCTCATCGTCTGGGGCGAAGACCGCGCGCAGGCGCTGGCCCGCCTGGCTGCGGCGCTGGACGCCACCCACATCATGGGTCTGAACACCAACGTGGCTTTCCTGCGCCGCGTGGTGGCCAGCCATGCCTTTGCCACCGCCGACCTGGACACGGCGCTGATCGAACGTGAACGCCCAGCGCTGTTTGAAGCCGCGCCGCTGACCAATGAAATCGCTGCGGCCGGGGTGGCGGCCCACCTGCTGGCGCACGAAGCCACGCTGGAAGACGCCGACCCCTGGTCACGCCGCGACGGCTGGCGCCTGCACGGCGGCGCGCACCGGCGGCTGAGCCTGGACCGCGCCGGTACGCTGCTCACGCCCACGCTGGTGCGCCTGCACGACGGCGCCACCGTGCTGCAGCTGGGTGGCCAGCGCTGGCCGTTGACTTCAACGCCGCTGGGTGACGGCCGCTTCGACGTGCATTTGGGCAGCCAGCGCCTGACCCTGTGTGTCTACGCCCATGGCGAGCGTTATGCGGTGTTTGCTGCACAAGGCAGCGCGGTGCTGAGCGACTACGACCCCATAGCTCACGCGGCAGACGGTGCGGCCGAAGGCGGACGGCTGACCGCCCCGATGCCCGGCAAGGTGGTGTCCTTTCTGGCCAAGGCCGGCGATAAAGTGCAGCGCGGCCAGGCGCTGGCGGTGATGGAGGCCATGAAGATGGAGCACACCATCAGCGCGCCGCACGACGGGGTGGTGGAAGAACTGCTTTATGGCGTGGGCGACCAGGTCGCTGAGGGCGGTGAGCTGTTGCGCTTGAAGTCGGTGCCGTCGATGGCTGCTGCGCCCTGAGCTTGCGGGGCACCGCCCCGGATTGCGTAGCACTTCCAGATCAACCGGGCTCTGCGACCAGCGCTGCAATCGCCGCCCCCAAAGCCAAGTCCTCCACCGACCCAAAGGCCTGCTGCCGCACATGGCCCTGGCGGTCGATCAGCACCAGGCTGGGCGTGCCCTGCAGGCCATAGGCCTGCATGGTCAGCGGCACCGGGTTGTGCGCGTCGCCGCTGGGCGCGTCCACACCCACCGGAAAGCGGATCCGGTACTCGTGCAAAAAGGCCTGCAAGGACACCGGCGTCATCGCCGCGTGGTGCTCAAACACCGTGTGCAGTCCGATCACGGCCACGCCCAGGGTTGCAAAGGTGGCGTGAACGCGCTGTGCCTGCGGCAGGCCATGGTGCACGCAGCCCGGGCACAGCATCTGAAAGGTGTGCAGCACCACGACCTGGCCGCGCAGGTCGGCCAGCTGCACGGGTTGGTTGGTGTTGAACCACTCGCGGGTGCTCCATGGCGGCGCGGGTCGGCCGGGTGCTTCCAGGCCCAGCTGGCCGTGCATCGTTTGCCGTCGTGCTGCTGTGTCAGTCATGGTGTCACTTTCTGAACGTGGAGAAGACGTAGTAGCGGTTCTTTTGCGGCGTGGGGCACTCAAAGCAGGCCGCGGCGGCGTTGCTGCCCACCGCGCGGTCGGCAAACTTGCCGCTCTGGTAGCCCTGTTCGGCTTCGGGGTTGGCGTACGGGTGGTGAATGCCGCCAAAGGCGCTGTACAGGGCGTGGCCTTGGTTGATGGTGAGTACGAGTGCTTGGCGCAAGGCAGGCTCCTAGAATCAGTTGGCCAAGGCCCGCATTGCAGCACTGGGCACCCTGCCTGAACAGCAGGCACAAAACGGTGACCCGGGTACTTTCAGGTGTCCTTTGATCAACGGCCAGAGGTCCACATGCCGACCCCGATTTCGACGGCTGCCACCACCACCACGGCGACCACCACGGCGTCCACTGCAGACATCAACCCAGCGACCACGCCCGCAGCACCCAACGTGGCGCGCATGGTCGAAGACATCGTCGGCTGCAAGTGGTCGTTGGCCGTGTTGGGTGCGGTGCGCGGTGACGTGCGCCGACCCGGCGCGCTGGAGCACGCCATCGAGGGTTTGTCCAAGAAGGTGCTGAGCGAACGCCTGAGCAAGCTGGTGCGCTTTGGCATCCTGGAAAAACAGGCCTTTGCTGAATTGCCGCCGCGGGTGGAATACCGCTTCACGCCGTTCGGCGACAAGTTCTTGCGCGTGCTGGACAGCATCGAGGCCTTGCAGCACGAGGTGGACCGCTGAGACTGGCGATCCCCTTTGCCCGCTGCGCAAACTTCACCGCTTTGGGTTTCTCCGAACCGCCCGGCTTCAGGGTTCCTTGACGCCGCGTTCAGTGGCGCGGCCTGGGCGCGCGACGACCTGGAGTCGCCCACGCCCATGACCCTGGCGCAACGGCAGGCCGCGCTTGATGTCACCATCACGGCTTGTCCAAATCCAGGCTGCCTGCTGCCATGAGACTCACCGCTTCCTTGACTGCCGCTGCGGCAGCAGCCCACCTTGCACTGCAGGCGGTCCCGGTGCGGGCGCAGCCCGCGCCTGCCGCGCCCGTGGCGGCTGCCGCCTGCCCTGCGCTGCTGCAACACACTTTTGCACGCCTGCAGGACGACAAGCCACAGGCCCTGTGCCAGTACGCTGGCAAGGTGGTGCTGGTGGTCAACACCGCCAGCTACTGCGGTTACACGCCGCAGTACGAAGGCCTGGAAGCGCTGTACAAAAAGTACGCCAGCCAAGGCCTGGTGGTGCTGGGTTTTCCGACCAACGACTTCGGCCAACAAGAACCGGGTGACGCCAAGCAAATTGCCGACCTCTGCTTCAACACCTACGGCGTGAAGTTCCCGATGTTCAGCAAGACCACCCTCAAGGGCGCCAGCGCCAACCCGCTTTACGGGCAACTGGCCCAGGCCACCGGCAAGACGGCCGGCTGGAACTTCCACAAGTACCTGATCGACCGCCGCGGCACGGCCGTGGGCAGCTACGACAGCAAGGTCACGCCGACGAGCGCGCAGCTGGTGGGCAGCATCGAGAAGGCCCTGGCGGCCAAGTAGGCCTGGCCGGACGAATCAGCGACGTACCTTGGCGCCGCCTGTCAGCATGGACAGGTCGACGAAGCTGGAGCTGGGGTGGTGGCGTGGCGCGAAACTCACGGCGCAGTGCTCGGCCTCGCAGCCGAGCGGCACTGCTGCGCGGCACCGACTGGGCAGAGCGCGGTCAAGCCTTTTTCACCCAGGACGCGCACCACCCGC
>JANMHH010000145.1:0-4441 GCA_031375065.1 Rubrivivax sp.
GCTGCCTTGGGTGGCCTCTTGATGGGCACCATCGTCACGGGCTTGTTCGTTGGCATCAGCATGTGCACCGGCGGCGGCGCTTGGGACAACGCCAAGAAACTGATCGAAGAAGGCTTCACCGACAGCGACGGCAAGCTGCACAAGAAGGGTGGCGAAGCGCACAAGTCGGCCGTCACCGGCGACACCGTGGGCGACCCCTACAAGGACACCGCCGGCCCGGCCGTCAACCCGCTGATCAAGATCATCAACATCGTGGCGCTCTTGATCGTGCCTTTGCTGCCGATGACCAGCAACGCGCCGGCGGCCCAGGCGGCCCCGGCGGCGGCGCCGGCTGCAGCAACAACCATGGCAACGCCTGTGGCAGCTCCGGCTGCAGAGCCTGCAGCAGCCCCGGCCGCGGCGGCCATGGCTGCATCTGCAGCGGCTTCGAAGTAAGGTTTCGACGGCGACCCGGCTGGCATCGAGCTCGGTGGCTGGCCGGCCTCAGTGGCGGGCCCAGTCCCGGGAGCCAGGTCTTGGCTGTCGGCGCAAAAGCTTCTCGCCGCTGTCACGCAGCCGTCTTTTCCAAAGCCTCAAAGGGCCGGCTCAGCCGGCCCTTTTTCATGGCGATGAATCCGATGGTGAAAATGTCGGAGCGCAGGATGTGCGACGCAGCGAGCATCATCTGAGCTCGCTCACACCACCGCCAACAAGGAGCCGCCTTGAACCCGAACACCTCCGCTGTCACCGCCCAAACCTTGGCCGACTTTGCCGAGGCCTGGAACCGCCACGACCTGCCCGCGCTGATGAGCTTCATGGCCAACGACTGTGAATTCCACGGCGTGGCGGGGCCCGACTTGATGGGCCGCAGCTTCATCGGCAGCGCCGCCGTGGCCGAGGGTTTTGCCTTGGCCTGGACGAACTTCCCCGACGCGTCGTGGACCGAAGGGGTGCACTGGGTTCACGGCGACCGTGGCTTCAGCGAAAGCACCTTCAGGGGCACGCGCGCCGACGGCAAGAAGGTCGAAGCCCGCATGGTCGACGTGTTCACCTTTCGGGACGGCAAGATCGTCGTCAAGAACGCCTTTCGCAAAGACCGCCCCGTCCTTTGAGTCCACGCGCCATGGCCGCTTACGACCCGCACTACGACCCCCTGGTGGCCGCCACGCCCGGCCAGGGACTGGACTACGCACCGACCTACTGGGTGGCCACGGCCGGCCCCACGCCGCCTGACGACGGGCCTATCACTGGCGACACCGACGCCGACGTGGTCATCGTCGGCGCCGGCTTCACCGGCCTGGCCACCGCGCTGTTCCTGGCCCGCGAACACGGCATCCGCGCCACCGTGCTGGAAGCCAACCAAACCGCCTGGGGCTGCACCAGCCGCAACGGCGGCCAAGGCCAAAACGCCAGCGGGCGCCTGTACCGGTCACAGTGGATCGAACGCTGGGGCAAGGCCACGGCGCTGAAGCTGGACGCCGAAATCCGCAGCGGTTTCGAGACCTTCAAGTCGCTGGTGGCCGAGGTCGACTGCGAACCGCAGCCGGGCGGCCACCTGTACATCGCGCACCGCGCACGCAAGCTCGATTTCCTGCGCAACGAAGCACGGGTCATGCGCGAGGTGTTCGGCTACGACACCCACATGCTCAGCGCCGACGAGGTGAAGAGCCGCTATGTCGACGACGCCGATTCCCACGGCGCGTTGCACGAACCCGATGGCATCGGCGTGCACCCGCTGAAACTGGCCTACGGCTACCTGAAGATGGCGCGCGCGCTGGGTGTCAAGGTGCACACGGCAAGTCCTGTCACAGGCTTTGCCACCCGCGGCGGTGTTCACCACCTGCAGACACCCGGCGGCACCGTGCGCGCCCGCGCAGTGGGTTTTGCCACCGGCGGCTACACCAGCAACCAGCTGCACCCCAGCCTGCGCGCCAAGATCATGCCGATCCTGTCCAACTCGGTGGTCACCCGCCCTTTGACCGAAGCTGAGTTGCGGGCCACGGGTTTTCGCACCCACGAAGTCATCACCGACACCCGCACGCTGCGCTTTTACTACCGGCTGCTGCCCGACCAGCGCCTGCAGATCGGCAGCCGCAGCGCCATCACCGGCGCCGACGCGTCCAACCCCAAACACCTGGCGCTGCTGGTCGGTGGACTGCACCGCAAGTTCCCAGCGCTGCGGGGCATCGACATCGACTACTCCTGGTGGGGTTGGGTCGACGTCAGCCACGACATGATGCCGCGCATCACCCAGCCCGACCCGGCGCAAAGCGTGTTCTACGCGTTGGGCTATGGCGGCAACGGGGTTTCGTTTTCAGCCCACGCCGGCAAGCGTTTGGCGCTGCGCATCGCAGGGCGCAGCGACCCGGCCTTCGAGCTGCCCATCTACAACTCGCCGCTCGAACACCCGAATGTGATGGGTGTGGTGCGCTCACCTGCGTTTGCGCCCTTCAGGCGCCTGGGGCAAAGCGTGCTGTACCGCTGGTACGCGATGCGCGACGAGGCTGCATGAGCGGCCGTGCAACCAGGCCACTCTGGCGCCGAACCGCGCGCTGGCCGTCAACCCGCCGGAACGTGCAGCACCAAGCCGTCCAGCGCAGGCCCGGCAACGATCTGGCAACTCAGCCGGCTGTTGGGCTGACGCGGCACAGCCGTGCTGTCGAGCAGGCTGTTTTCTTCGGCGCAGCGGGGCAACAAGCGGGCCACCCAGGCTTCGTCGACCACCACATGGCAGGTGGCACAAGACAAACAGCCGCCACAGTCGCCGTCGATGCCGGGTACGCCTTCGAAGGTGGCCGCCAGCATCAGGTTGCTGCCATGCGCCACCTCGGCGGTGCTCTGGCTGCCGTCGGCTTGGGTCCATGTGATACGGCTGAAACTCATGCGCCGATGCTAGCGGCTTGGCCGACCGGAGCCAGGCCCAGCCCAGCCCAAGCTGCGCGACGCGGCGTGCTGCTGGCTGTGCTGCACCAAGGCGATGCAGCCCCTTGCCCGTGTTAGTCCGGAT
Organism: Rubrivivax sp.; assembly: GCA_031375065.1. Taxonomy (GTDB): domain Bacteria; phylum Pseudomonadota; class Gammaproteobacteria; order Burkholderiales; family Burkholderiaceae_C; genus Rubrivivax. The sequence continues at coordinate 2,987 of JANMHH010000145.1, forward strand.
GGGCCCCGCCAAATCGAAAGTCAGAATCAGGCGGATCGCTCAGGCCTCATGGCCAGACGAAAAGCCTATGTTTCACCCCAGGAAAGTCTCACCATGAAGCTTGCTCGCCGTTCCTTGATTGCCGCCGTGGTTTCGTCCGTGGCCGCCTTTGCTGCACCCACGGCCATGGCCCAGGGCACCGTGCTGCGCGTGGTGCCGCACTCCAATCTGGCGGTGCTCGACCCCATCTGGACCACCGCCTACATGAGCCGCAACCACGGCTACATGATCTACGACACTCTTTTTGGTACGGATGAAAACGGCAAGATCAAGCCGCAGATGGTGGACAGCTGGACGGTCAGCGGCGACAACCGCCTGTGGACCTTCAAGCTGCGCAAGGGCCTGGAGTTCCACGACGGCAAACCCGTGACCAGCGAAGACGTGGTGGCCAGCCTGCAGCGCTGGGGCAAGCGCGACGCCATGGGCAGCGCGCTGATGCAGTTTGTGCAGCGCATGGACACGCCTGCGCCCGACACTTTCCGCATCTTCCTGGGCGAGGCCTGCGGCTTTGTGCTGGATGCTTTGGGCAAGCCCAGTTCCAACGTGCCATTCATCATGCCCAAGCGCATGGCCGATACCGACCCCTTCAAGCAGATCGAAGAACACATCGGCTCCGGCCCCTATGTCTTCAAGCGCGATGAGTTCAAACCCGGCGACAAGTCGGTCTACACCAAGTTCGCCAAGTACGTGCCGCGCAGCGAGCCGCCCAACGGCACCACCGGCGGCAAGCACGTTTATGTCGACCGGGTGGAGTGGAACCTGGCGCTGCGCGACGGCCAGGCCCAGATCAACGCCTTGCAAAAGGGCGAAGTCGACGTCATCGAAGCCCTGCCCTTCGACCACTTTGAAACCGCCAAGGCCGACGCCAACATCCAACTGCCCAAGTACGCCACCTTTGGCTTGCAGTACATGGCCCGCTTCAACCACCTGCACAAGCCGTTTGACAACGTCAAGGTGCGCCAGGCCGCACTGGCTGCGTTTGCGCAAGAGCCCTTCTTGCGCGCCTCGGTGGGCGTGAAGGAGCTGTACAAGACCTGCCCTTCGATGTTCATCTGCGGCACGCCTTTTGGCAGCACGGCGGGCAGCGACATCCAGGCCAAGAGCAACATGAAAAAGGCGCAGGACCTGCTGAAGGCCAGCGGCTACGACGGCACCCCCATCGTCATCATGAAGCCCACCGACCTGGCCAGCATCCAGAAGCTGCCTGACGTGGCCGCACAGCTGTTGCGCCAAGCCGGCTTCAAGGTCGACCTGCAGGCCATGGACTGGCAGACCCTGGTGGGCCGCCGGGCCAAGAAGGACGCGCCGGACAAGGGCGGCTGGCACATGTTCCTGACCGCTTGGCAGACCTTCGACGTGTGGAACCCGATTGCCAACCCGACGATGGACACACGCGGCGAAAAAAGCACCTGGTTT
>JANMHH010000485.1:0-11752 GCA_031375065.1 Rubrivivax sp.
GACTCGGCGGCCGCGGCGCTTTGTTCGACCAGCGCTGCGTTTTGTTGGGTCATCTGGTCCAGCACCGCGACCGCACTGTTGACCTGGCCGATGCCGGCGCTTTGCTCGGCCGCTGCGGCACTGATCTCACCGATGATGTCGGTGACGCGCTGCACGCTGGCGACGATTTCGCCCATGGTGTTGCCGGCGTCTTGCACCAGACGCGTTCCCGATTCGACCCGTTCCACGCTGGCACCGATGAGCGACTTGATTTCGCGCGCCGCGTCGGCGCTGCGTTGCGCCAGGCTGCGCACTTCGCTGGCCACCACGGCAAAGCCGCGGCCCTGTTCGCCGGCGCGAGCCGCTTCCACGGCCGCGTTCAAGGCCAGGATGTTGGTCTGGAAGGCAATGCCGTCGATGGTGCTGATGATGTCGGCGATCTTCTTGGAACTGGTGTTGATGTCGCTCATGGTGCTGACCACCTGCGCCACCACCGTGCCGCCCCGGGCTGCCACTTCACTGGCCGAACGGGCCAGCTGGTTGGCGGTGCGCGCCGATTCGGCGGTCTGGTTGACGGTGCCGGTCAGTTGGGCCATCGAACTGGCCGCTTGCTGCAGGTTGGCCGCGGTTTGTTCGGTGCGTGCGCTGAGGTCGGCGTTGCCGCTGGCAATTTCTTCGGCCGCCACTGAAACGCCGTCGGCTCCGCCACGAATCGAACCCAGCGTTTGACGCAAGGCCAGCTGCAGGGCCGACAGCGAGCGCAGAACGCCAGCCGCATCCGATCGGCCGTCAGATGGAATGTCCGCGTCCAAATCGCCCTCGGCCATTTTCTGGGCGTGCGCTTGGGCCTGTTGCATGCCTTGGCGCTGCGCGCGCATGCCGCTGAGCAGCCAGCCGACGGCCAGCAGCGTGCAGCTGGCGCTGCTGGCGATCACCGCCCAAGCGGGCCAGCCGGCGCTGACACCGGCTACCACGCTGCCTTGTCCGACCGCCAAGAGAGAGGTCACCACCGTGGTGCGCTGGCCGTTGCTGAAAATGGATGACATGGAGAGGTCCTGTAGGGTGATCGACCGGCGGTGCCGGCCGGGCGTGCTGCGCCGCTTCAGCCCGCGTGCGGGTCCAGTCGAAAGGTGCCCACCACGCTGCTCAAACGCTGCGCCTGGTCGTTCAGGCTCTCTGCGGCGGCAGCGCTTTGTTGCACCAGCGAAGCGTTCTGCTGGGTCATGCCGTCGAGCCGGGCGACCGCCGAGTTGACCTGCACGATGTCGTGGCTTTGCTCGCCAGCGGCAGCACTGATTTCGCCAATGATGTGACTGACCCGTTGCACGCTGGCCACCAGTTCCGTCATGGTGCTGCCGGCATCGGCCACCAGCCGGGAGCCGGCATCGACGCGGTCCACGCTGACGCCGATCAAGGCCTTGATTTCTTGTGCCGCGGTGGCGCTGCGCTGGGCCAGCGAACGCACTTCGGCAGCCACCACGGCAAAGCCGCGCCCTTGTTCACCGGCACGGGCGGCTTCGACGGCCGCGTTGAGGGCCAGGATGTTGGTCTGGAATGCGATGCCATCGATGGTGCCGATGATTTCCGCGATCTTGCGGGCGCTTTGGTTGATCTCGTCCATGGTGCTGACCACCTGGGCCACCACGCTGCCACCGCGCTGGGCCACCTCAGCGGCGCTGTGGGCCAGTTGGCTGGCTTGGCGCGCGGACTCGGCGCTGTGGCGCACGGTGCCGGTCAGCTGCTGCATGGAGCTGGCGGTCTGTTGCAGGGAACCGGCGGCTTGCCCGGTGCGCAGGCTCAGGTCGGCGTTGCCGCTGGCCACTTCGGCGCTCGAACACTGAATGCTGATCGACGACTCGTGCACCTGGCCGACCAGCGCGCGCAGGCTGGCCTGCATGTGCGCCAGGCCGCGCAGCAACGCAGCGGTTTCGTCTTCGCCCCGCACACGGACCTGCTGCGTCAGATCGCCGCTGGCGATGGACTCGGCCAGCTCTACCGCGTAAGCCATCGGCTGAGTGATGGAGTGCGAGTTCAACAGCGTCAACGGCACCACCACCACCACCACCAGTCCCACCGTGGCGGCAAAGGCCACCAGGGTGTAGAACATGGCGACTTCAAACTGGGCCTGGGTGCTGCGGGCTTCGTCGCTGACGATCTGCGCGATCTTGTCGATGTTGGCTTCAACCGCCGCGACTTCCTGTTTGGCCTTGGCCAGCATCTTGTCGGCCACGCGGGCGTTGTCGTAGCCGCCGTTCTGGATGTTGTTCAGGATGGGGGTGCTGCGCTGCAGGTAGGCCTCCAAACGTGCAACGGAGTCGCGGGCGATCGGGTTGTCGGCGTCTTCTTCGCCTTCCATCAGCGCAACAAAAGCACCCTTGGTGATCTCGATTTCCTTTTGCCAAGCCTCGCGGTGCTGCAGCACCAAGACACCCTCTTCGTAGTCGATGACCATGCTCTTTTCGAACAGCCGAACCTTGGCCATGTGCTGGCGCAGCGTGGCCACCCCCTCGATCTCCTGGATCGAGTGAGCCATGAAGTCCTGGTTCAGGCTGCGGATGTAGGAACCGCCGACGACGCCCACCAGGCCCACCAATGCAAACATCAGCAAGACCATCGCGATGGCGCCCCGCATCCGCGTGCGAATCGAGAAGCGGCGCAGGATTTCAAGCGTGGTTTTCATGTTGTCTTTTTGGCTTTCACGCAGCGTGGCTCGGCGGACCTCAATGGCGCGAGCGCCGAATCAAGGAGCCCACATCCAGGATCAAGGCGACGCGGCCGTCGCCCATGATGGTGGCGCCCGACACGTCGTCCACCCGGCGGTAGTTGCTCTCCAGGTTCTTCACCACCACCTGCTGTTGGCCCAGCAGTTCGTCGACCAGCAGCGCCACGCGGCCGCCTTCGGCTTCCACCACCACCAGGATGCGGTTGACGCTGTCAGCGTCGAAACGTGGCACCTGGAAAACCTGTTCCAGGTCGAGCACGGGCATGTAGTCGTCGCGCACCTGCACCACGCGGCCGCTGCCGCCCAGGGTGCGGATCAAACCCGGTCGGACCTGGAACGACTCGACCACGCTGTTCAGCGGCAGGATGTAGCACTCCTGGCCGACCCGCAGGCTCATGCCGTCCATGATGGCCAGCGTCAAGGGCAGGCGCACCCGCACCGTCATGCCATAACCCTCGGCCGAATCGATCTCCACCGTGCCACCCAGCGCGGTGATGTTCTTCTTGACCACGTCCATGCCGACGCCACGGCCGGACACGTCGGTGACCTGGTCGGCGGTGGAAAAGCCGGGCGCAAAGATCAGGCTGTAGACCTCGGAGTCGCTCATCGCATCGGACACCTCCAGGCCGCGTTCGCGGGCCTTGCTGAGCAGCTTGTTGCGGTTGAGGCCCTTGCCGTCGTCGCGCACCTCGATCACGATGCTGCCGCCCTGGTGGCTGGCAATCAGCGTGATGCTGCCGGCCTCGGGCTTGCCTTTGGCGATGCGATCGGCCGGCAATTCAATGCCGTGGTCGCAACTGTTGCGCACCAGGTGTGTCAAGGGGTCGGTGATTTTTTCGACCAGGCCCTTGTCCAGTTCGGTGGCGTCGCCCACCTGCACCAACTCGACCTTCTTGCCCATCTTGCTGGCCAGGTCGCGCAGCATGCGTGGGAAGCGGTTGAAGACCAGCGACATCGGGATCATGCGGATGCCCATCACGGCCTCCTGCAGGTCGCGCGTGTTGCGCTCCAGATCGGCCATGCCGCTGACCAGCTGTTGGTGCTGGCTGGTTTCCAGACCCTTGCTCTTTTGCGCCAGCATGGCCTGCGTGATCACCAGTTCGCCCACCAGGTTGATCAGCTGGTCGACCTTGTCGACCGACACGCGCAAGGTGCTGGACTCGCTGGCGCTGGCGGCCTTGTCCGGTTTGGCCACCGCAACGGGCGTTGCCGCGGCGCTGCTCGCGGTGCCAGCGGCCCCGGCGCTGGCTGCAGGCGCGGGGTCGCCGGCCGCTGCCGGAGCACCGGGTGCATCGTGAAAGAAGCCGTACCCGGTTTCGGCAGGCCTGGGGTCGACGGCGGGGGCCCCGGGCGCTCCGGCGTGGAAGCCATAACCGTCACCCAGCGGCGCCAGGCGCACACTTTCTCGGTCGACGTGAAAGCAGAAAAGATCGCAAAGGTCGTTGTCTGACGAGGTGGTGACGACCTTGAAGCGGCGCATGCCGTCGGCCGCGCGTCCCGCGTCCAAGGGTTCGATGGTGCCCAGGTTGGTGATTTCCTTGAACAGGTCGACCAGGCTCTCGGCCAGGGCGGGGTCGGCCAAAGGGCCGACCGTCAGTTCCAGGCTGCGCACCTGAACCACTGGTTTGGCAGCGGCTGCGGCCGCCGGTGCGTGGATGGCCGCAACGCTGGCCGGCGCTGCCAAGACGCTGCCGGTGCCTGGGGTCAGCGGTGCACCGCCATCGACCAGCTGGCGTATCGAAAACAGCAGCTGGGTGGTGTCGACTTCGGCACCAGCGCTGCCTTGATGGCGGGCCAGTTGGGCCTTCAGCGCGTCGCCCGATGCCAGCAACACGTCGACCATGGCTGCGCTGGGTGCCAACTCGCGGCGGCGCAGCCTGTCGAGCAAGGTCTCCATCTGATGGGTGAGCTCGGCCACGTCGGAAAAGCCAAACGTGGCCGCGCCGCCCTTGACCGAGTGAGCGCAGCGAAAGACGGCGTTGAGCTCTTCGTCGTCGGCCGTTTCGAGGTCCAGGCTGAGCAGCATCTGCTCCATCTTTTCCAGGTTCTCGCCGGCCTCTTCAAAAAACACCTGATAAAACTGGCTCAGGTCGATGCCCGCCGACAGGCTGCTGCCTTCATTGCTCATTTCACCCATGTGGATCTCCCGGTGGCTGGCGTTCGGCGTCGCAGATCAACGAATCACCTTGCCGATGACCTCAATCAGTTTGGCCGGGTCAAAAGGTTTGACCAGCCAACCCGTGGCGCCAGCGGCACGCCCGGCTTGCTTCATTTGATCGCTGCTTTCGGTGGTCAGGATCAGGATCGGGGTGGTCTTGAACTTGGGGTGCTCGCGCAGTTTCCTGGTCAGGCCGATGCCGTCCAGGCGCGGCATGTTCTGGTCGGTCAGCACCAGGTTGAAATCGCGGCTGTTGGCCTTTTCATAAGCGTCCTGCCCGTCCACCGCTTCGACGACGTTGAAGCCGGCGTTCTTGAGCGTGAAGGTGACCATCTGGCGCATGGATGCGCTGTCGTCAACGGCAAGGATCGAATGCATGGGGTTCTTTCTGGGGGCGACGGTGGGTGTGGGCGCACAAGGCCAGGCGGGCTGCTTTTCAGAACAGTTCGACGCTGCCCGCGTCCATTTCGGCTTGGGTCACGGGGTTGGGGCGCAAGGGTGCCTGTTCGATCACGGCCTGGCCGTCACCGTCGTCACCCATGGTCTGGCTGGCCAGGCGGTCGGCGCAGTGCCGCAAGCGGTGTGAGGTGTGGTTGACCAATTGCGAGGCCATGTCCTGGAACTGCATGGCGGTGATCGCGCCTGCCATGTGCTGCATGGCCTTGTGCAGCTGTGGCGCGCGGTCTTCTGGCTCTACCGCCGCTTGATGCAGCAAGGTCTGCAGCTCGCCGGTGGCGCCGCAGAAGTGCGCCATCAAGGAATCGCAAGCGCCGCTGAGCAGGCGCTGCAGACGTTCCAGATCGGTGCTGGCGACCATCAGGTCGTCCTGCAGGTCGGCAGCGGCATGCAGCGAGATCGCCGCCGCGCAGGGCGACGAGGGGTCTTCCTGAGCGAGCATCGAGTCTCCAGGGATGGGCCTGACGAAGGACATGGGTGTTCGGTTTTCCGGGCGGCAGCCGCTGCTGCTGCGCCGCCAACGGGCCAAGTTACAGCATCATTTTCGGCAGTGCAGTGCTGGGCATTGAGGAAAAGTTCGGGCCAAAGACATCCCATTTCGCACGCCGCAGGCGGGTCTGCGGGGGTCGAGGTGGCTTGCTTTGCGATACTGCCTGTCATGACTGGGACCGATCCATCCGCCCCGCGCGCCATTCGTTTGTTGCACCTGGAAGACTCCGAGTTGGACCATGCGCTGGTCGTGGCGCACCTGCGCCGTGGCGCGCTGCAGGTGCAGGAGCAGCGCATCGAGACCCGTGCAGAATTCGAGGCCGCGCTGTCGCAGAGCTGGGACCTGGTCATTTCGGACCACCATCTGCCGGGCTTCACGGGGTTGGAAGCCTTGCAGGTGCTGCGCCAGCGCGAGCACGCTGGCGCAGCGCCGCTGCCCTTCATCCTGGTGTCGGGCCAGATCGGCGAGGACACGGCTGTGGAGGCCATGCGCAACGGCGCCGCCGACTACCTGCTCAAGAACAACCTGTCGCGCCTGGCGGTGGCGGCCGAGCATGCGATTCGCGCCAACCAGACCCACCGCGCGCGCATCCGGGCCGACCAGGAATTGCAGGCTTCCCGTCTGCGCCTGTCCGAACTGGCGCAACACCTGCAGACCAGCGTCGAAGCCGAACGCCAGTCGATCGCGCGCGAGATCCACGACGACGTGGGTGGCTCGCTGACCGCGCTGAAATTCGAGCTCGACTGGATACGCCGCCATGCGGGGACCGATGAAGTGCAGCAACGTGCGGTGTCGGCGCTGGAGACAGTGACCCACGCCATTGAAGCCAGCCAGCGCATCATGCAGAACCTGCGTCCCGCGATCCTGGAGCAGGGCCTGCTGGCCGCGCTGCAGTGGATGACGAGCCGTTTCGAAAAGCGCACCGGCATTCTTTGTGAGTTGCGGGCCACCGAGGGCCTGTTGGGGCAGACCTCGATGCTGCCCGGGGGCGTGCCCTTGGTCGCCTACCGCACGGTGCAGGAGGCCTTGACCAACGTCAGCAAACACGCCCAAGCCAGCCGTGTGGTGGTGGATCTGTCTTTGGGTGGCGGCGTTCTGTCGCTCGAAGTCAGCGACAACGGCCGCGGCCTGAACCCGGCCGACCTGGCCAAGGCGCGCAGCTTTGGCATCCGCGGCCTGCACGAGCGGGCTTCCACGGTGGGCGGCTGGGTCGACCTGAGCAGCAGTGGCGCGGGCACGTCCTTGATCCTGTCGCTGCCCTTGACCGACGCCCTGGCCGGCCAGACGCACGGCCCTGAGTCAGACCCGCCCGACGACCCCGACGCCGCAGAATGGACCACGCATTGAAGAGCAACACCCTGATCGACGTCATCCTGTGCGATGACCACGCCCTCATCCGCCGCGGCATTCGTGACACCCTGTCCGACGCGCCCGACATCCAGGTGGTGGGCGAGGTGGGCGACTACGGTGAACTGCGTTCCTTGTTCCGCAGCCGCGTTGGCCCGGAAACCGGCAAGGTCACGCCGTGCGACGTGCTGGTGCTGGACATCAACCTGCCCGGCCGCAGCGGTTTGGACGTGCTGCACGCCCTGAAAGACGAGGGCTCCCCGGTCAAGGTGCTGGTGGTCAGCATGTACCCGGAAGACCAGTACGCCATCCGCGCCTTGAAGGCCGGCGCTTTTGGCTACGTCAACAAAGGCGGCGATCCGCAGTTGCTGGTGCAGGCGGTGCGCACGGTGGCGCAGGGGCGCAAGTACGTCACGCCCGAGATCGCGCAGATGCTGGTCGACAGCCTGACCACGCCCAGCACCGAACTGGCCCACAACAAGCTCAGTGACCGCGAGCTGCAGACCCTGGTCATGATCGCTTCGGGCAAACGGCTCAGCGACATCGCCTTGGAGCTGACCCTCAGTGCCAAGACGGTGTCGGTGTACCGCGGCCGGGTTCTGGAAAAGCTGCGCTTGAGCAACAACTCCGAGCTCACCGTCTACGCCATCCGCAACGGCTTGGTCGGGCAGTGAGCGCGCTGCCCCGCTGAAGCGGCACCTTGCGCGTGGCACTGCATCCGCTGGAAGACCCGCTGGGCATTCGCCAGGCTGGGCGGGAGTTGTTGTCGCTGGCCTTGCTGGATGCCCGTAACCACCTGTTGGGCCGCCTGACCCAGAGCCCGCCGCCGGCGGTGTTGCGCTTGGCGGTCTTGGCCGGCTGGCACCAAGAGCACTGGATCACCTGCCATGTGCAGCGCAGCCGGGGTGCAGCCTGTGACCCCTTCGGCGTGCGCCTGGCAGGCCTGGAGCCGGCGGCTCAAGAGTGGCTGCAAGGGCCACCTGAAGCGCCGCTGCGCTTGCCGACAGTGGACGAGGTGCGCTTCTATTTGGCCCGCACCCTGGACGTGACGCTGGAACTGCTGAGCGGCGCCGCCGATACCGACGACGCGCTGGTTTTCTACCGCCAGAGCCTGATGCACGAAGACCGCCTGTGCGAGTCGATCGACGAACGGCTGCGCCTGAGCTCGCCGCCCGCCCGTGTGGCGCGCGAGCCTTTGTGGATGCCGGCGCAGGCCTGGCAGCTGGGCTGTTCCCAGCCACCACCCACCGGCTGGCTGCCCTGGATTGAGCGCGGTCATCAAGAGGTGGCGCTGCCGGAGTTTGAAATCGACGCCCAGCCGGTCAACTGGGCGCAGTTTGTCGAGTTTGCGCAAGACGGCGGCTACGACCGGCCGGAGTGCTGGAGCGAAGCCGGTTGGGCCTGGGCCCAGGCCAGCGGCCGGCGCAGCCCAGCGCACGTGGCCCAAATGCGTGGCGCGGTGGTGGTGCAGCGTGGGCCGGGCGGCGCCCAAAGCCTGCAGCGGGCGCCGCCAGGGCAGGCGGTGATGCACGTCACGCGGCACGAAGCCCAGGCCTGGTGCCATTGGGCTGGGCGCCGTCTGGCCACCGAAGCCGAATGGGAGGTCGCGGCCAGCACCGCGTCCAGCCGCGGTTTTGTCTGGGGCGACGTGTTCGAGTGGGTCGCCGGCAGCGCGCGGCTGTGGCCCGGGGCTGGCACTGCGCCCCCGGGCACCTTGGACCTGCCGCCCGACACCGGCCAGGGCGTGTTGCGCGGTGGGTCTTTTGCGACGCGCGCGCGTTGGCGCCATCCCAAGGCCCGGCGGTTTGTGAGCCCAGACAGCGATACGATGTTCTGCGGCTTTCGCAGCTGCGCGTTTTAAGCTTTGTGGTTTGCTGCAGGCGATCGAACCCGCTCGCCGAGCCATTCACCCGATCCCATCTTTCGACACCGGCAGTCTGCCCTCTCGTTCGGATCGGTTTTTCCTACCACCACCTTCCAACCGCCAAGATGCAGCCACTCACCCTGAACCTCAACGGCCGTCAGGTCGACCTGGCGGTTGCGCCCCAGACCCTGCTGGTGGACCTTTTGCGCGGCACACTGCAGCTGACCGGTACCCACCAGGGCTGCGACACCGCGCAGTGCGGCGCCTGCACCGTGTTGCTGGACGGGCGCAGCGTCAAGAGCTGCAGCGTGCTGGCCGTGCAGGCGCAGGGGTGCAGCGTCACCACGGTGGAAGGGCTGGCCTTGGCCGACGGCAGCTTGAACCCGGTGCAAGAGGCCTTTGTGGCCTGCCACGGCCTGCAATGCGGCTTTTGCACCCCCGGCATGCTGATGACCACGACTTGCCTGCTGCAAACCACGCCCCAGCCCAGCCTGCTGCAGATCGAAAGTGCGCTCGAAGGCAATCTGTGCCGGTGCACCGGCTACGTCAACATCGTCGCAGCGGTGCAGGATGCCGCGCAGCGGCTGGCACCGGTGAAGCCATGAACGCGCCCGTCACACGGTTTGGCAGTGGCGCCCAGGTGCGCCGCGTCGAAGACCCGGCCTTGGTGCGCGGCCTGGGCCGCTTCACCGACGACGTGCAACTGCCCGGGCAGTGCTGGGTGGCCTTTGTGCGCGCCGACCGGGCCCATGCGCGCATCGTGGCCATCGATGTGCAGCCGGCGCTCGAGATGGCCGGCGTGGTCGCCGTCTACACCGGCGCCGACCTGTTGGCCGCGGGTGTCAAACCCATCCCGGTGGCGGCCACCTTCAAGCCGCCGGGCGGGCGGCCGTTCACGGCGCCACCGAAGCGCGCCTTGGCGGTGGAGTGGGTGCGTTTTGTCGGCGAAGCGGTGGCCGCCGTGGTGGCCGAATCGAAAGAGGCGGCCCGTGCCGCGGCCAGCGCCATTGGGGTCGACTACGAAGAACATGCGGCGGTGGCCGATGTGCTGCAAGCCATGGCCAGCGACGCGCCGCGTGTGTGGAGCCAGGCCGCCGACAACGTGGCCGCTGAAGTCCACCATGGCGATGCCGCAGCCGCAGCCGCGGCCTTTGCCAGCGCCGCCCACACGGTGGCCCTGGACCTGGTCAACCAACGGCTGGCACCCACCTGCCTGGAGCCGCGCAGTGTGCTGGCCACCCTGGACGGGCCCAAGCTGACGCTGCGCATGAGCAGCCAAATGCCCACCGGTGTGCGCAATTCGCTGGCCGAGGTGCTGCCCGGCCGCAGCGCCGACAACGTGCGCGTGCTGGTGGGTGACGTGGGCGGCGGTTTCGGCATGAAAACCGGCATCTACCCCGAAGACATCGTGGTCGCCTGGGCCGCTTTGCAGTTGCAACGCCCCGTCCGGTGGCAAGCCGAGCGGATCGAGGATTTTCTGTCGGCGGTGCAGGGCCGCGGCCAGCACAGCCACGCCGAGCTGGCGCTGGACGCGCAGGGTCGCATCCTGGCACTGCGGGTGCGCACGCTGGCCAATGTGGGCGCCTATCCCAGCAACACCTCGCTGGCCATACCGCTGCACATCGGGCCGTTGGTCTGCACCAGCATCTACGACGTGCCCTGCATCAGCTTGCGCCTGTCGGCTGTCTTCACCCACAACGCACCCACCGGCGCTTATCGCGGAGCCGGCCGGCCCGAAGCCATCTACCTGATCGAGCGGCTGATGGACGCAGCCGCCCGGCAGCTGGGCCTGGATGGTGCCGAACTGCGCCGACGCAACATGGTGCGGCCCGAACAGATGCCCTACACCAACGCGATGGGGCAGGTCTACGACAGTGGCCAGTTTGAACGCCTGCTGGACCAGGGGCTGGCGTTGGCGGATTGGTCGGGGTTTGATGCCCGCCGGGCCCAGTCGCGCGCGCGCGGTCGCCTGCGCGGCCGTGGCTTGGCCACCTTCCTGGAATGGACCGGCGGTTATGCCCTGGACGAGACCGTCAGCGTGGCGGTCACGAGCGATGGTTTCATCGAGCTCACCAGCGCCACCATGGCGATGGGGCAGGGCATCGCCACCAGCTATGCGCAGTTGGCGCACGATGTGTTTGGCCTGCCCTTGGACCGCATCCGTGTCTTGCAAGGCGACACCGACCGTGCCAACGGCTTTGGCAGTGCCGCCAGCCGCTCGCTGTTCACCGGCGGCGCTGCGGTGCGGGTGGCGGCCGAGCGCACGGTGGACACGGCGCGTGAGCTGGCGGCACTGGCTTTGGAAGCGCCGGCCAGCGACATCGAGTACCGCGCGGGCGCCTTTCAGGTCAAGGGCACCGACCTGGGCGTGAGCCTGTTCGAATTGGCCGAGCGCCAACCCGGCCAGCGGCTGGTGGTCAGTGCGGCGGCCCGGGCCAGCGGTGCCAGCTGGCCCAACGCCTGCCACGCGGCCGAAGTGGAAGTCGACCCCCTGACGGGCCAAGTCGACGTGGTGGCCTATGCCAGCGTCAACGACATCGGGCGGGTCGTCAGCCCGGCGATCGTCAAAGGCCAGGTCGAGGGTGGCGCGGTGCAAGGCATCGGCCAGGCGCTGATGGAACAGGTCGTCTACGACCCGCAGACGGCGCAGATCCTGTCGGCCAGCCTGATGGACTACGCGCTGCCACGGGTGGATGGCTTCAAGGCTTTCAAAACCGCCTTTGATCAAACGGTGCC
>JANMHH010000226.1:0-4634 GCA_031375065.1 Rubrivivax sp.
TACGACGAGGCGGTGGCGCTGTACGCGGCCCAGTTGCGGCGCGCGGTGCGTGAGGTCGAATCGGCGTTGGTGGCGCTGCAGTCCACCGCCCTGAGGGACGTGGACGCGCGGGCCGCAGCGCAAGACTTCGAAGCTTCGCTGGTTGCCACCCAGGCCCGCCAGCAAGGTGGTCTGGCCAGTGTGCTCGACCTCGAGGTCGCGCGCCGCAACGCGCTGCAGGCCCAGAGTGCCTTGATCGATCTGCAGCGTGAACGGGCCAGCGCCTGGATCACGCTGTACCGCGCCCTTGGTGGCGGCTGGACGGCCGCCGAGTCGGTCTCCACCGCGGCCCAACAACCTTGAAGTGACGCTTTGACATGAAGAACTGGTTCACACCCTCAACCGCCGCCTCCTGGACGGCCGCCGTGGCCCTGTTGGCCGTCGGTGCAGCCTGGGTTCTGGTGGCCCACGCCGCCGACGACAAAGCCGCCAAGCCCGCCAGTACGGCTGCCAGCGCCACCAAGGCGGCGTTGACCGTGACAGCCACCGTCGCGCAAAGCACCAGCCTGAGCACGGCCCTGTCGGCCAACGGCAACATCGCACCCTGGCAAGAAGCCATCGTGGGTGCGGAGAGCAACGGCATGCGCCTGGCCGACGTGCGCGTGAATGTCGGCGACGTGGTCAAACGCGGCCAAGTGCTGGCCACCTTTGCGCCCGCCATGGTGCAAGCCGACCTGGCCCAGAGCAAGGCCTCGGTGGCCGAAGCCGAGGCCAACCTGGCCGATGCGGTGGCCAACGCGCAGCGCGCGCGCGACCTGCAGGCCAGCGGCGCGCTCAGCGCGCAGCAGATCAACCAGCTGTTGACCGCCGAGCGCACCGCCCAGGCCCGCCTGGACGCCCTGCGCGCCGCCGCGCAAGTGCAGCAGCTGCGCCTGGCCCAGGCTCAGGTGCTGGCGCCAGACAGCGGCGTCATCAGCGCCCGCAGCGCCACGGTGGGCGCCGTGGTGCCGGCCGGCATGGAGCTTTTTCGTCTGATTCGTCAAGGCCGCCTGGAATGGCGGGCCGAAGTGGCGGCCGCCGAGTTGGCCTTGATCCGCCCCGGACAAGCGGTTCGTGTCACCGCCGCTGGCGGTGCTGCTGTGGCGGGCAAGGTGCGCATGGTGGCACCCACGGTCGACCCCGGCACGCGCAACGGCATCGTGTACGTCGACCTGCCCCAGCCCGGCGCGGCCAAGGCCGGCATGTTTGCCCGGGGTGAGTTCGAGACCGGCAGTTCCAGCGGGCTGACGCTGCCACAGAGCGCCGTGCTGCTGCGCGACGGCTTCAGCTACGTCTTCAAACTGGGTGCCGACAACAAGGTGGTCAAGGCCAAGGTCAGTGTCGGCCGGCGCGTGGGCGACCGCATCGAAGTCACTGCGGGGTTGGATGCCAACAGCCGGGTGGTGGCCAGCGGCGGCGGTTTTCTCGCCGACGGCGACACCGTCAAGGTGGTCGACAGCCTGCCCAAGCCCGTGGCCAGCCGTTAAGCGGGAACTGCAGCCATGAACGTTTCAGCCTGGTGCATCCGCAACCCGATTCCGGCCGTGATGCTGTTTGTCATGCTCACCTTGGCCGGCGTGCTGGGCTTCAAGTCGATGAAGATCCAGCAGTTCCCCGACATCGACCTGCCCACCATCAACGTCACCGCCAGCCTGCCCGGCACCGCGCCGGCGCAGATGGAAACCGAAGTCGCGCGCAAGCTGGAAAACGCCGTGGCTTCGCTGCAAGGCGTGAAGAACATCTACACCAAGGTGCAAGACGGCGTGGCCATCGTGACGGTGGAGTTCCGGCTGGAAAAGCCCACCCAGGAAGCGCTGGACGACGTGCGCTCGGCGGTGTCTCGAGTGCGTTCGGATCTACCGGGTGAATTGCGTGACCCCGTGATCAGCAAGCTGGACCTGGCGGGCGCGCCGATCCTGACCTACACCGTGGCGTCCAGCCGCATGGACGACGAGGCCCTGAGCTGGTTTGTCGACAACAACGTCACCAAAGCCATGCTGGCCGTGCGCGGTGTGGGTTCGGTGGCACGGGTGGGCGGCGTGACGCGTGAAGTGCGCGTCGAACTGGACCCGGCGCGGCTGCTGGCGCTGAACGCCACCGCCGCCGACATCTCGCGCCAGCTGCGCGCGGTGCAGCAAGACGCCGCAGGCGGCCGCACCGACGTGGGCGGCATCGAACAAAGTGTGCGCACCATCGCCACCGTGCAAAGCGCGGCCGAACTGGCGCGCCTGGAAGTGCCCTTGGCCGATGGCCGCCGCCTGCGACTGGACCAGGTGGCCACGGTGTCCGACACAGTGGCCGAGCGGCGCAGCGCCGCGTTGCTCAACGGCAAGCCGGTGGTCGGGTTCGAGATCGTGCGCAGCCGCGGTGCGGGCGAAACCGATGTCGCCGACGGGGTGCGTGCAGCGCTGGAAAAAATGCGCAGCGAGAACCCCGACGTGACGGTGACCGAGGCCTTCAACTTCGTCGACCCGGTGGTCGAGAACTACAACGGCAGCATGCTGCTGCTGATCGAAGGCGCGCTGCTGGCCGTGTTGGTGGTCTGGCTGTTCTTGCGCGACTGGCGCGCCACCTTGGTGGCGGCCACGGCCCTGCCGTTGTCGATCGTGCCGGCCTTTGCGGTGATGTACTACATGTTCGGCTTCACCCTCAACGTGGTGACGCTGCTGAGCATGTCGCTGGTGGTGGGCATCTTGGTTGACGACGCCATCGTCGAGATCGAAAACATCATGCGCCACCTGCGCATGGGCAAGACGCCTTACCAGGCGGCGATGGAAGCGGCCGACGAGATCGGGCTGGCGGTGATCGCCACCACCTTCACGCTGATCGCGGTTTTCCTGCCCACCGCCTTCATGGCCGGTGTGCCGGGCAAGTTCTTCGTGCAGTTCGGCTGGACAGCGGCCATCGCGGTCTTTTTCAGCCTGGTGGTGGCGCGCATGCTGACACCGATGATGGCGGCCTACATCCTGAAGCCGCCGCGCAAGGACCATGTCGAGCCGGCCTGGATGAAGCGCTATCTGTCGTGGGCTGGCTGGTGCCTGAACCACCGCAAGCTGACCTTGTTGGCCACCGGGGTCTTTTTTGTCGGCTCCTTCGCCTTGGTGCCCTATCTGCCCACCGGCTTCTTGCCGCCCGATGACCTGAGCCAGACCCAGGTGACCGTGACGCTGCCGCCGGGCAGCACCTACCAGCAGACCTTTGAAGCGGCCGAGCAGGCCCGTGTGCTGGTGCAGAAGAACCCGCACGTGAAGTTGGTCTACACGGCGGTGGGTGCGGGCAGCACGGGCGCAGACACCTTCACGCCAGGCGGTGGCCTGCCCGAAGTGACCAAGGCCACGTTGACCATCAACATGACCCCGCGTGCCGACCGCCCGGGCCTGAGCAAACAGGCCATCGAGACCCAGTTGCGGGACACCTTGTCGGTGTTGCCTGGCGCACGGGTCAAGGTGGGCTTTGGTGCCAGTTCCGAAAAATACGTGCTGGTGCTGGCCGGTGAAGACGGTGACACCTTGGCCGCACACGCCGCGGTGGTGGAAAGAGAATTGCGCGGCATCCCGGGCATCGGTGCGGTGACCTCCAGTTCCAGCCTGGTGCGGCCTGAGCTGATCGTCCGCCCCGACGCCGCCAAGGCCGCTGACCTGGGCGTCACATCGGCGGCCATTGCCGACACCTTGCGCATTGCCACCGCGGGCGACTACGACCAGAGCCTGCCCAAGCTGAACCTCAGCCAGCGGCAGATTCCGATCGTGGTGCGCCTGCCAGCCCAGGCGCGCACCGACCTGGAACTGCTGGCGCGCCTGCCCGTGCCGGGCAAACACGGCCCGGTGATGCTGGGCAATGTGGCCACCTTGTCGATCGACAGCGGGCCAGCGGCGATCGACCGCTACAACCGGCAGCGCAACGTCAACTTCGAGATCGAACTCAACCAGCAGGCACTGGGTGACGTGAAGAACGCCGCGCTGGCCTTGCCCAGCTTGAAGACCCTGCCTGCCGGTGTGATCCAGACCGAGATTGGTGACGCCGAAGCGATGGGCGAGCTGTTTGCCAGCTTTGGCCTGGCCATGCTGACCGGCGTGCTGTGCATCTACATCGTGCTGGTGCTGCTGTTCAAGGACTTTGTACAGCCGGCCACCATCCTGGGCGCGCTGGTGCTGTCGATACCCGGTGCTTTCCTGGCCCTGTTTGTCACCCACACCGCGCTCAGCATGCCCAGCATGATCGGCTTGATCATGCTGATGGGCATTGCCACCAAGAACAGCATCTTGCTGGTGGACTACGTGATCATCGCGCGCCGCGACCACGGCCTGACGCGCTGGGACGCCGTGCTGGACGCCTGCCACAAGCGCGCCCGCCCGATCATCATGACCACCATCGCGATGGCCGCGGGCATGATGCCGATTGCCATGGGCTGGGGCACCGACCCGAGCTTCCGTGCGCCGATGGCGATCGTGGTCATCGGCGGCCTGATCACGTCGACCTTTCTCAGCCTGTTGGTGATCCCGGTGCTGTTCACCTATGTGGACGACATGATCCAGGGCCTGCAACGGCTGCTTCGGCGCAAGCCCAAAGCGGTTGGCGTCGCAGCCGTCGGCACCCAAGGATCGCAGGCATGAACA
>JANMHH010000241.1:0-1568 GCA_031375065.1 Rubrivivax sp.
ACTTACCGCGTCGGCAGCCGGCACGAAAACTACGGCGAAACCGGCATGGCCCATCTGCTGGAACACCTGGTCTTCAAGGGCACGCCCACCACCAAGAACGTCTGGGCCGACTTCACCAAACGCGGCCTGCGCGCCAACGGCAGCACCTGGACCGACCGCACCAACTACTTCGCCAGCTTTGCCGCCAACGACGCCAACCTGCAGTGGTATTTGAGCTGGCAGGCCGACATCATGGTCAACAGCTTCATCGCCAAGAGCGACCTGGACACCGAGATGACGGTGGTGCGCAACGAATTCGAAAGCGGCGAAAACAACCCCAGCCGGGTGCTGTTTCAAAAGATGCTGGCCACCATGTACGACTGGCACAACTACGGCAAAAGCACGATCGGCGCGCGCACCGACATCGAAAACGTCGACATCCCGCGCCTGCAGGCCTTCTACCGCGAGTACTACCAGCCCGACAACGCCACGCTGGTCATCTCGGGCAAGTACGAACACGCCAAGGTGGTGGCCTGGGTGGCGCAGTACTTCGGCGCCGTGGCCAAGCCGCAGCGCACGTTGAAAACCACCTACACGCTGGACCCGCCGCAAGACGGTGAGCGGCTGGTCACCGTGCGTCGGCTGGGCGGCGCGCCGCTGATCTTCATGGGCTACCACATGCCGCCGGGTTCGCACCCTGACTTTGCGGCGGTGCAGATCCTGGCCAGCGCCTTGGGCGACACACCGGGTGGCCGCTTGCACAAGCGTGTGGTGGAGCAGCGTTTGGCGGCCCAGGCTTTCAGCGCGTCGCTGGCCTGGGCCGAGACCTCGCCGCTGCTGCTGGGTGTGGGCCTGGCCCCTGGGCAGGACACCGAGAAAGCGCGTGGCGCGATGTCGGCTGTGCTCGACCAGTTGGCGGCGGAGCCGGTCACGGCCGAAGAGCTGGAGCGCGCTCGCATCGGCTGGCTCAACGGCTGGGACCAGGGCTTCAACGACCCCGAAGCGATTGGCGTGGCCATGTCCGAGGCCATCGCCCAGGGCGACTGGCGTCTGTACTTCTTGCAGCGCGACCGCGTGCGCGCTGTCACGCTGGCCGACGTCAACCGCGTGGCCCAGCAGTGGCTCAAGCCCGACAACCGCAGCGTGGCCATCTATGAGCCCACCGCCAAGCCTGAGCGCGCGCCGCAGGCGGCGCGGGTGGACGTGCCAGCCCAGGTCAAGGATTACAAGGGCGACCCAGGCGCCGCGCTGGCCGAGGCCTTTGACCCCACACCGGCCAACCTGGACGCGCGCAGCCAGAACGCGCAGCTGCCGGTGGGCGTGAAGATCACGCTGTTGCCCAAAGGCACCCGTGGCCGGGCGGTGCATGCCAAGCTGGCCTTGCACTTCGGCACCGAGAAGTCGCTCTTTGGCCAGGAGATGGTGGCCAGCCTGACCGGCGGCTTGATCGACAAAGGTGGCGCCGGTCTGACGCGCCAGCAGATCGCCGACCAGTTCGACAAGCTGCAGGCCCAGGTCAGCATCAGCGGCACCGGTGAAAGCCTGCACGCCAGCATCAGCACCAAGCGCGACCGCCTGCCCGCCGTCAT
>JANMHH010000249.1:0-1716 GCA_031375065.1 Rubrivivax sp.
CTGGCCGCCGAGCTGCCAGCGCACATCCTGCGCGTCACGGCCGAGCAGGCAGCCCCGCCGCTGCCCGAAGGCGGCGATGAGAGCAATGCGTACGCGCTGGCCTCGATCCTGCGACTGCTGCACGAGCGCAGCAAACACGATCTCTCGGACTACAAGCCAACCACGCTGCACCGGCGCATCCAGCGCCGCATGAGCGTGCACGGCCTGGCCAGCAAGGCCGCCTACGAGGGCTTTGTCAGGCAGAACCCGCAGGAACTGGACCTGCTGTTCAAAGAGATGCTGATCGGTGTGACCAGCTTCTTCCGCGACCCCGAGGTCTGGCAGGAACTGAAGGACGCGGTGCTGCCCGCGTTGCTGGCGCGCGGCGCCGAAGGCAGCCGCTTGCGGGCCTGGGTGGTGGGCTGTTCAACCGGTGAAGAGGCCTACTCGCTGGCCATGCTGTTCAGCGAAGTGGTGGCCGACACACCTGCAGCCGCAGGCCGTTCGTTGCAGATCTTTGCCAGCGACTTGAGCGCCGACGCCATCAACGCCGCCCGCAAGGGCCGCTACCCGGCCCGGATCGTGGCCGATGTGGGCGCGGCGCGCCTGGAGCGGTTCTTCACGGTCCAGGGCGATGGTTACCTCGTCAACAAGCAGATCCGCGAAATGGTGCTGTTCGCCCAGCACGACGTGATTCTGGACCCGCCTTTCACCAAGCTGGATTTGGTCAGCTGTCGCAACCTGATGATCTATTTCAACGCCACCCTGCAAAAGCGCTTGATGCCACTCTTCAGCTACAGCCTGCGCCCGGGGGGCGCGCTGCTGCTCGGGGGCGCCGAAACCGTCGGCAGCTCACACGCGCTGTTCACGCCGCTGAGTCTGCCGTCCAGGCTCTACTGGCGCAACGACACCTCGTTGGGCACCGCGGCGGTGGAATTTCCCGTTCTCTCTCGCCTGCCCACGCGCCGGCTTTCCAAGGAGTCGAAAGTGTCACCACCCGCCACCCCCTCTGCCAACCTGCAGGCCCATGCAGAACACGCACTGCTTCAGGAGTTTTCGCCGGCGGCGGTGCTGGTCAACGAGCAGGGCGACGTCGTCTACATCAATGGCAGCGTCGGCAAATACCTGGAACCGGCCTCGGGCAAGGCCAACTGGAACATCCATGTGATGGCACGCCCGGCCATACGGGCGCAGATCGCGGCGGGCCTGCGCGAGGCGCTGCAACAGCACGTCACCGTCGAGTTGCGCGGTCTGCGCCTGGGCGACGACGTGCAGTTCACGCTGAACGTGACCATCAAGGCGATGCAGGAGCCGAAGTCGCTCGCTGGTCTGGTGATGATCGTATTCCGTGACCTCGTCCCGCTACCGGCCAAGCGCAGGCGCGGGCACGCCAGTGCGGCTGACGCGGCCATGGCCGAGGAACTGCAACGCGGCAAGGACGAGATCCATGCCTTGCGCCAGGAAATGGGCGCATCGGCAGAAGAGTTGCAGGCGGCCAACGAAGAGCTGCAATCGACCAACGAAGAGCTGCAGTCGGCCAACGAGGAGTTGACCACCTCCAAGGAAGAGTCGCAGTCGATGAACGAGGAACTTCAAACGCTCAACAGCGAACTGCAATCGAAGCTCGACGACCTTGCACTGGCGCAGAGCGACATGCAGAACCTGCTCAACAGCACCGACATCGCCACGCTGTTCCTCGACAGCGCCTTGAACGTGCGGCGCTTCACCGACCAGATC
>JANMHH010000252.1:0-6876 GCA_031375065.1 Rubrivivax sp.
CGACAAGCGCCCAGTGTGCACCTGTCGCGGCAGCGAGGCGCGGTCCGCGCGGCTGTAGCGGCCCCGCCACGGCCTGCAGCGGCTGCCAAGACATCCCTTTAATCGGGTGCTGCATAAGTTTTGCCCGCAGTCAATACTGGACTTTTCGGTAGGCACGTGCCGCCGGGCAGCGGCACTTCGCAACCAAGGCTTGTGCCGCCGCACACCCCGCTTCAGACCCGCGCCGACCCGCGAGCAGCGCACCCCAGATCATGTTTTTTTTGTCTGCAAAGTTGGCCTTACTGCTGCTGGTGGCGGCGTTGCTGGGCGGCCTGTGCGCGTGGTGGCTGGCGCAGCGCCGCTTTGAGCGCCACATGGCCGACGTGGCCCGTGAACACCAGCGGCGGCAAGACGAATGGGCGCAGTGGCAGCAGCTGGTGGACCGCCGGCTGGCAGCGGCGGCCGAACCCGACTGGACGCCGTTGCTGCAGCGCCTGGGGGCGGTCGAAAAAGCCATCAACGGCATACGGCTGCCCACGCCCGAACCCACCAACCTGCGCCCGGTGATGGATGCGGTGGCGTCGATCCGCCAACCCAGGGTGCCTGCGGCCGACCTTCAGCCGATGATGACCGGCCTGATGGAGCTGCAGCGCGCCGTGGCCGCGCTGCGCGTGCCGCCGGCGAACTGAAGCGGCGGCTTCAGTCAGTGCCCAAGTGCCCGCGTGCGATGCCCTGTTCGCGGTTTTCAAAAATGGCCATTGCGGTCAGCAGGCGCAGGAAACCCAGCTTTTTGTAGAAACCTTCTTTACCCGGCACCGAGTACCGGATGATTTTTTTGTGGCCTTGCGACAGCGCCACCAGCCGCTGCACCACCTGTTTGCCCAGGCCCAAGCCCTGGTGGCTGGGCAGCACTGCCACGTCGCAGATGTAGGAACAGTCAGCGCCGTCGGCCAGGGCACGGCCGGCGGCCACCAGGCGGCCGCCGTCAGTCACCCAGCAGCGGTAGCGGCTGTTGCCAAAGACGGTGCGCAGCTGCTCGGCGCTTTTGTTGCCCAGTGGCGCGGCGCGGTACAGCGCTTCCAGTTCCTGCCAATCGACAGCTTCCAGCGCGTCTGACCAGGCCAGCGTCATGGCTGAATGGGGCTCGGCCGAGCCGGGTTCAGTTCAGCAGCCGCGGCGCCTGCGGGCCGGCCGGCTCAACCGCCACCGGTGCGGTGGCAACCAGGCCCCAGTCAGCATCGATCATGGCTTTTTCAAGCAGGCGCGACAGCGCCGTGCACATGTCGCTGGTCAGCTGCACCGACATGCCGCGGTTCTGTTCGTCGCGCAGGTGCAGCACCATGCCCGGGCCACCCGGCCTGGGGCCCATGTTGGCGGTGATGGGCAGCAGCGGCTCAGGCCCCATCGGCAACGCCGTGGCCTGGGGATTGAACGGCGCTGTGAAGTCGGCGCCGGGCAGCGGCCGCGCGCGCGCCGTCTGCGTCAGCATCTCGCGCGCTTCGGGCATCAACGAAGCTGCCGAGGTGGGGTGCGCCAGGCTGGACTGGCCGACCAGGTTTTGAAACGGCTTCCAGATCTGGCTGAGCATGCGCCGCGTCAGCCAGGCGGAAAACATCTCGCCGGCTTGGGTGCGCACCTGCCACAAGATGCGGTCGGCCGTCGCGTCGTAACGCACTTGCATTTGATGGATGTCCACGGCCTGATTCTAGGTGGCGGGGATGTGGGGCCTGGATGCACGAACCTGGCGTGGGGGTATTGGCCCGGGCGGGTGGTCTTGATTCAACCGAAGCGGCCCTGCAGGTGATTCAACCGAAGCGGCCCTGCAGGTGCCAGTGCACCACGCCCGACGCGGTGGGCACGCGGTTGCGGAAGACCCAGACCAGGCTGCCGTCTTCGACCATGCCGATGTAGTAGTCGCGCGCCACCACGTCGCCGTCCCACCAGCCGGTTTCTATGCGTTCGGGGCCGCTGACCAGCAGCAGCGCACGGCCTTGCAGCAGCGGCCACGTATCGCGCTCGGCCAGCGGCAGCGGTTCGGGCAAGAGCCAGGCTGGGCGGTGCAGCGGCAAGCCCGGGCCGACCAAGCTGGGGTCTGAAGCCGCCGCGGATGACGCCAAGGCAGCCCCCGCGACAGGCCCCACCGCAGGCACCCAGCGGCTGGCGCACTCGGGCCGGTGGTCGGCCACCGCCACCAGGCGCAGCACCTGTTCGTCGCCCAGGCGGGCGCGCAGGCGTTCGAGCAGGCGGGTCAGGCCCAGGGTTTCGCTGGCCCGGGTGGGAAAGAGTTCGCCGTTGGGCGCGTGGCCCGCCACCAGGTGGCTGCAGCGCAGTTGCAGGTCCAGCGTGGGGGCGACCAGTTCCAGCCGGCCCAGGCGTTCGCGCAGCAGGCCTTGCAGGTGGGCTGCGTCCAGCGCAGGCTCGGCCAGCTCGACACGCAGTTCGGTGGCCGGGGGTGCGGCGTAACGGGCCTTTTCATGCAGCATGCGCAGCGTGAACGCGGCCACCCGGGCCTGGCGCGCCTGCGCCCAGGCCACCAGGCGCGCCAGCAGCACGCTGGCCCCGTGCAGCACCTGGTCGGTGGTGTCGGCGCGGGCAAAGAGCTCCAGGCGGGCGTCAAACGTGGCGGGCAGTTCGACCCAGGTGCGCGGGTCGGCCTGCAAGCCCAGGGCGCGGTCCAGCTCGTTCAGCAGCTCCTGGCCAAAACGCCGCGCCAGGCCCGCGCGTGGCAAGGCCAGCAGGTCCGACAGCGTGTGCAGGCCCATGCCCTGCAAGGCTTCCCCGTGCTCACGGCCCGGGCCCAGCAGCCACACGGGGGCCTGGACCAGCAGCGCCTGCAAGGCCTGCAGGTTGGTGCTGTGCGGGCCCGATGTCAGGTCAGCGTTGACCAGCCCCGCAGCTCGGCGCGGAAACCACTGCGCCAGCAGCGCGGCGCCCAAGGCGGTGGGCGCCGCGGCGGTTTGCAGCTGATGACCCAACGGCGCCAAAGCCGCCAGCAGCTGGCGTTGCAGCGCGGCTGCGCCACCAAACAGGCGCAGCGTGCTGTGCACGTCGAGCAGCACGGTTTGGGTGTCGTGCAGCACCACCGCTGGCGTGAAGGCCAGCGCCGCGTGCGCCACCGCCAGCAGCGCGGCGGCTTCGCGGCCGGGGTGGCTTTCGGCCAGCAGCAGGTCGGCTGCCAAGGCTTGCGCGGTGGCGCGCTTGATGCCTGCGCGCAGGCCACGCTGGGCAGCGGCGGGGTTGACCTGGGCGACGCGGTGCTGGGCCACCAGCGCGATGGGGCGGGCGGCTTCGGCCGGCCCCAAGGTGGCGCAAAAGGCTTCCAGCGGCAGCAGCGGCAAGTGCAGGGCCAACCAATGCATGGTGGGGGCGGTTTTGAGCACGGGGGCGGATCACGTTTGCAAGTACGGTTTCAGGTGCAGGTGCGGGTGCAGGTGCGGGTGCAGGTGCAGGTGCGGGTGCAGGTGCAGGTGCAGGTGCAGGTGCAGATGCGGATGCGGATGCGGCAGCCTGTGCGATCACGAATGCGGCTGTGCCTGCGGTGGCCTGTCAGACGGCCCCAGGGGCAGTTCAACCTGCACAGCAGCGGCCAGGCGCAGCGCGCGGGCCAGCGCGGGCGCCGACAGCACCGAGGCCAAAGCCAGCGTCAGCGGCTGCGCCAGCGGTGGGCCGCGCCGCTTGAGCACGGTGACGCGCAGCAGGTCAGGCCCGGCGCTGCCCAGCAGCAGGCGCAGTGGCGCGGCGCTGGGGCGCTGGCGCTCTTGGGCGTCGCGCAGCAAAAACACCGGGCCGTCATGGGCTTGGGCGGCCAGCTGCAGGCGGCGCAGCGCGTCGGCCGGCAAGCGCGTGGGCAGCCAGGCCACGGCAGCACCCAGGTGGCCACTTTTCAGGGCTTGTTCCAGCGCCCACAGGATGTCGGCCGCCGGCAGCTTGCTGCGCGCGGCACCTTTGACACGCCCCAAGGCCGCCTGGCGCGAGCGCACGATGACCAGTTGCTGCAGGTCGATGCCCAGCGCCGCCAGCGTCCAGGCACAGGGCTCGGCGGGTGGGTCAAACCACATCACGCCACGCTGGCGGCCGTGCAGCGCGCCCAGCACGGGGGCCAGCAGGCGCAGTTCACCCACCCCAGCGTGGGGCAGCAGCAGTTCGGTCAGCACCCGGGCGGGCCAGCCGCCGCCGGGCAACTGGGCGTCCAGCTCGGGGTAGCCGCTGGCGGCGGTGGCGTCGCCCAGGCCGCGCCCGGGGTGGCCCAGCTGATGGGCGCGCCACAGGGCGGGGTGCAGGTGTTCGGTGGCGGCGGGTGCAGGCGCGGGTGCAGGCGCTGGCGCTGGCGCTGGGTGTGCCGGCCGAGGCTCAGCGCCAGGGGCCGATGGGGCTGGCATTGACAGCGGCACTGATAGCGGCACTGATAGCGGCACTGACAACGGCATTGACAGCGGCATTGACAGCGGCAAAGACAGCTGCGGCCCTGACGAGGGGGCTGGCGGGGGTGCCCACTGCAGTGGCAAAGGCACGGCCGCCGTGGCAGGACGGCCGTGCGCAGACACCAAGGGACGAGCGGGAGATAGAGCCACCAGGATACTGTATGTTTATCCAGTCTTTTGAGCAAGCCTGACGCTGCATTTGGCTTTCCGCCCTGCAGCAGACGGGTGTGGACATGAAATTTGGGCGGTGCCCGCCGGTCATCGAGGCAAAGTCGCATCGCACCGTCGAACCTGGCCGGCGCGATGCCCACGGAATCGAGCATGTGCTCCACGCCTTCGCCGAAGGACGACACCGTCCTCTCGCCGCCCTGGTCCGGCGCTCTGAACCGAGCATCTCGTCGCTCAGCCGCCATCACATCACCACCCAAGCAGCCTGCCGGAGGTCACCGGCCTGGCTACAAGCATCGAATTGGCTCGGGATTGCCGTTCACCTCCGCCACTGCCGGGCCACGGCGCGCCGTAGGCTAAGACATCAGATCCGCCACCAGACAGCGGCGCGCGTTTGCAGCGGCGAACTCAAAGCCTTGCCGTGCCGGACGTTGCAATGCCCCTTCGATCAAGGTCACCACCATGTTCCAGGCATCGTTCCTCTCGCTGGCTGTCGTTCTGACCCTGTCCAGCCCACCCAGCCAGGCCGCTGCGCTGCCCACTGCCGAGTCGACCTGGCCGGCGGCGGTGGCGGCCGTGCCATGGTTGGCATTCGCCCGGGCGCAGCAGTTGCACTTGTCCTGCGCCCACAAGGTTTGAATCCAGGCCCCCGATGACGCCTTTCAAGAAGCTTCTCAAGCGCGTGGGCGCTCAGCCCCGAGTCTTCATCAGCGGGATGACCGTCGTTTTACTGCTGGCAAGCGTGGTGACGCTGTACGTCCAGGCCGTGCGGGAAAGCAACGCGCGCAAGAGCCCCGAAGCACGGCAATTCGAGCAGGCGCCGGATGACTGGCTGAACCATGAACACACGGTCTCGCATTTCCGCCGGGCGCTGGACGGCGGCAGTCTCTCGGCTGTGGGCTTGGCCAGTGCCCAGCCTGGGCTGGTGCTGTACACGCTGAAGAGTGGCGAGAAAGCCAGTGCAACGGTTCCCGGCTGCACGGCGCAAGGCTGCGCCGGTACGGCGCTGGATCGGCTCGGCGACAAGAGCGCCGAGGCCGGCTTTGCGCTGGTCAGCGTCGATGTCGACCCGCGCACCGGCAGCCGCCGCATGCTGGACCTGGCCGACAAGCTGCTTTCGCCCCTGCTGCTGGTGGCCACCATCGTCGCGGCGGTGCTCCTCATGACCAAGCTGCAGGCCGGCATGGGTGGCGCGGCGTCCAAGCTCTCGGCGCGGCCCGAGACGCAGTTTGCCGATGTCATCGGAAGTGCCGAGGCCAAGGCCGGCTTGAACCGGGTCAAGGCTTTCATGCACGACCCGACGCAGTACGCGAGGCTGGGGGCCTCGGCGCCGCGTGGCGTGCTGCTGGTGGGCCCGCCCGGCACCGGCAAGACGCTGCTGGCCAAGGCCCTGGCGGGCGAAAGCAAGGCCAACTTCATCGCGGTGGACGGCTCTTACTTCACCGCCATGTTTTATGGCGCCGGCGTAGCCAAGGTGAAAGAGCTGTTCAAGCTGGCCCGCAAGAACGCACCCTGCGTGCTGTTCATCGACGAGGTCGACGGCATCGGCAAACGCAGCCAGGGTGCCCAGGGCGGGCAAGGCGGTGCCGAGTCCGAGCTGAACCGCATCATCAACCGCGTGCTCGTGGAGATGGACGGCTTCGAAAGCCTGGACAACGTGGTCGTCGTAGCCGCCACCAACCACGAAGACAACATCGACCCGGCGATGCGCCGGCCCGGCCGCTTCGACATGCTGGTGCGCCTGACGCTGCCCACCTTGCCCGACCGCCAGCAGCTCTTCGATCTCTACATCGGCAAGCTGACGCACGACGGCACGGCCGACACCGCCGCGCTGGCGCGCATGACCGCGGGCCTGACGCCGGCCGACATCGCCAACACCGTCAACAAGGCCGCTTCCAGCGCGGCCGAAGCGGGTGCGCCGAAGGTGTCGCACGAGCACTTGCTGCGCGCCATCGAGACCCACCAGCTCGGTGGCGAGGTCTCGGCCATCAAGGGCTTGCTCAGTGAGAGCACGCGCGAGCGCCTGGCCTACCACGAGGCCGGCCACGCACTGGTCGGCCACTGGCTGCAACTCGGCGCCGTGGAGCGGGTGACCATCGAGCCCCGCGGCCAGGCCCTGGGCGTGACCTACATCAGCCGCGACAGCGAAGACCCGCTGTACGCGCATGCCGAACTCAGCAACCGGCTGGCGATGATGCTGGGCGGGCGCGAGGCCGAACTGCTGGTCAAGGGCAGCGTCTCCAGCGGCGCCTCCGACGACTTGAAGCGCGCTTCGGAACTGGCCATCAACATGGTCGGCTCGCTGGGT
>JANMHH010000302.1:0-5793 GCA_031375065.1 Rubrivivax sp.
CCTGCCGCACCCGACACGCTCTACGTCGAAGCCCTCGCGGCGGCGCAGACCATCGACACCATTCCGGAGAAGACACTGCTCGCCTTCGCCGACCACGGCAAGGTGGGCGCAGCCTT
The DNA here is from genome assembly GCA_031375065.1 of Rubrivivax sp. GTDB lineage: Bacteria > Pseudomonadota > Gammaproteobacteria > Burkholderiales > Burkholderiaceae_C > Rubrivivax. The sequence continues at coordinate 117 of JANMHH010000302.1, forward strand.
GCCAGCCGACGGCGGTTACGCCCAGGCCGTGCTCGACGAGTTCAAGCGCGAAGGCGTTGACGACGAAGCGCTCGCCGCGCGCATGCAGCGCGAGGGCGTCGAAGCGTTTGCCAAATCGTGGAGCGGCTTGATGGCGCGGATTCGGGAAAAGAGTTCGCCGCCGGCGGCGGAAGCGGTAGCCGCGGCAAGAACGGTGGGGGCGGCATGAACCTCGGCTACGACAAAGCGCTGTACCTGCTGCCGTACGACCACCGGCAGTCGTACGTGACGGACATGGTTCACTTTGAACCGCCGCTTGATGCGTCACAGCGCGACCAGGTCGGCTGCATCCTGCTCGGCTGCGGTACCGATGAAGCCAGGGTGCGCAGTTGGCTTACCGTCGCCGCTGGCGTTCCAGGCTTCATCGGTTTCGCGGTCGGCCGCACCAGCTTTTGGGATGCGGTGGCTGGTTACCGCGCGCAGACGCTGACGCGCGTCGAGGCCGTTGCGCAGATTGCTCGGCGGCTGCGCGAGTGGGTTGATGTCTTCGAGGACGGGCGTGAAGAAGTGCGTGAGGACGGGCATGACGCACGTGTGGCCCGTGCCGATTCGTCGGCGAGCGTGCCACTACGGCCTCCAGGATGAACCCGCAGGCCATGCAGGCCAGCCCGCTTAGCCACCCCGTTGGCTACCACGCAATTCATCCGGACCAGAGCCTGAACTTCCAGATGAATCGGTGGCTCAGCTGGGTGGGCGATGTGGGCATGCTGGACGAGATGCGCACGGTGGCGCCGCGCATCACGACTTATGCAGATTGGCAGCGCGAGTTTGCGGCGTTGGCCCAGCAAGCACTCGCGAATGAGCGAAGCCCGGCGCAGAACCTCAAGGCCGCGTACTACCTTCGCGCCGCCGAGTTCTTCCTTCAGGCCGACGATCCAAAGCGCAAACCCATGCGCGAGAAGTTCGTGCAACTGACGCGCGATCACTATGGCGTGAAACCCAACGACCAACACCGGGTGCCGTACTCAGACGGGTTGGTTCAGGGATTCTTGCCTGTCTATCGCTTCACGCCGACCCACCCCAAAGGAACCGTGGTGTTCTTCGGCGGCTTCGACAGCTACCTGGAAGAGCTGTTCCTCGGCTTCTTCTGGTTGCGCGACGCGGGCTTTGAGGTCGTGGCGTTCGAGGGCCCCGGCCAGGGAGGCGCACTCTTCGATGCCGGGCTTGCGATGACGCACGAATGGGAGAAGCCCGTTGCGGCGGTGTTGGATCACTTCCAGCTGAATGACGTGACCTTGATCGGCCTGTCGATGGGGGGTTACTTCGTGGTTCGCGCCGCCGCCTTCGAACCCCGCGTGCAGCGCGCCATCGCCTACGACATCTTCTTCGACGCCTTGGACTGCAACCTTCGCCAGATGCCGACCTCGATCCGTCTGGTGCTGCTGACCCTGTTGCGCTTGAAGCTGGATGTCTTGGTGAATGCGCTGACGCGCCGAGCGGCCAGGCGCAACTTGGTGATTGAATGGGGCCTTCGCCACGCGATGCATGTGACGGGCACGACGACGCCAGCGGCCTACTTGCATGCCATTCAGCACTACACGACAGCAGAGATTTCCAGCCGTGTGACACAGGATGTGCTGCTGTTGGCCGGCAGTGAAGATCACTACGTGCCGCTCGCGCGGTTCCACAAACAGATCGCCGCGCTCACGAAAACCCGTTCGCTGACCGCACGACTGTTCACCCAAGCCGAGTCGGCCCAGAACCACTGCCAGGCCGGCAACTATGGGTTGGCTTTTCACGTGATCACGGCCTGGCTCGACGCTCAAGCGGAGAGAGCCCAACAGGGCTGACGACATGGCGCCCCAGATCCATCCGCTTGCCGGTCAACCAGCCCCGGCCTCGACGCTGATTGACATTGGCAAGCTCGTGTCGACTTACCACACCGACGTACCCGACCCGACGGTCGCCGCGCAGCGCGTGGCCTTCGGCACCTCGGGTCATCGCGGTTCCGCCTTCGACCGCTCGTTCAACGAGTGGCATGTGCTGGCGATCACGCAGGCGATCTGCCGCTATCGCCAGGCCCATGGCATCGGCGGGCCGCTGTTCCTGGGCATCGACACGCACGCACTTTCGTCACCGGCGTGCGCCAGCGCGCTGGAAGTGCTGGCGGCCAATGGCGTCGATGTGATGCTGGCAATAAACGACGAAACCACGCCCACGCCGGCGGTCTCGCACGCGATCCTCGGCCACAACCGCGGGCGCTCGCAGCCAAATGACGGCGGCCTGGCCGACGGCATTGTCGTGACGCCTTCGCACAACCCGCCGCGCGATGGCGGGTTCAAGTACAACCCGCCGCACGGTGGCCCGGCAGGCCAGGCCATCACAAGCTGGATCGAGGCCGAAGCCAATCGCTTGCTCGAAGCGCGCCTCGAAGGCGTGAAGCGCATCCCACACGCCAAGGCCCTGCAAGCCGCGACGACGCACCGCCATGATTTTCTGAACGCTTACGTGGCTGACCTCGGCAACGTGATCGACATGGACGTGATCCGCCAGGCGAAGGTGCGCATGGGTGTCGACCCGCTGGGCGGCGCCGGCGTCCACTACTGGGGGGCAATGGCTGAGCTCTACGGCCTCGACCTGACGGTCATCAGCGAGATCGTCGACCCGACCTTTGCCTTCATGCCGCTTGACTGGGACGGCCAGATCCGCATGGACCCGTCGTCGCCGTTTGCCATGCAAGGGCTGGTGGCCATCAAGAGCCGTTTCGACATCGCCTTCTCCTGCGACACCGATCACGACCGTCACGGCATCGTCACGCCCGGTGCCGGCTTGCTGGCGCCCGACCACTACCTGGCGGCGGCCATCGACTTCCTGTTTCAGCACCGGCCGAGCTGGAGCAAACAGGCTGCTGTTGGCAAGACCGTCGTCAGCAGCCGTCTGATCGACCGGCTCACGGCCAGGCTCGGTCGTCAACTGGTTGAGATGCCGGTCGGCTTCAAGTGGTTCGCCACAGGTCTGAAAAGCGGCGCGCTCGGCTTTGCCGGTGAAGAGAGTGCCGGGGCCGCCTTCCTGCGCCGGGACGGCTCAGTCTGGACAACCGACAAGGACGGCATCGCGGCCGCGTTGCTTTCGGCCGAGATCACCGCGCGTACCGGTTGCGACCCCGGTCAGCGCTATGCCGAACTGGCCCAAGAGTTCGGCAGCCCGGTGGCGCGCCGGGTGGAAGCCACCGCGACGGTGCAGCAGAAGCGGCAGCTGGCGGCGCTCACACCGCAGCAGATCACCTCGACCGAACTGGCCGGCGAAAAGGTCGAGAGCGTCCTCGGCCAAGCCCCGGGCAATGGCGAAGCCATCGGTGGCATCAAGGTCAACACCGCCAATGGCTGGTTCGCTGCGCGACCGTCCGGCACCGAGAGCATCTACAAAATTTATGCCGAAAGTTTTCTGGGGGCTGAACACCTGAAGCACCTGCTTCAGGAGGCGCAGACCATCGTCGATGTCGCGATTTCGCCCGCGCCGACATCGTGAAATTCAATGATCCTGAAAGGCTCCCATGTCTGGCGCCTCAGTACCTGACACCTCGGTACCCGACACCCTGACACCCGACACCTTGCAGAAGGTGCACGCCTACTGGCGCGCGGCCAACTACCGGTCGGTCGGGCAGATCTATCTGCGAGACAACCCGTTGCTGGAGCGCCCGCGCAACCACGCCAATATCCATGTGCGCGGCTACAGGGAAGAGGGCACCACGACGACGCCGTTCGACATGGTTGTGCTGAACAACGTGGACCGCTGTCAACGGGCGCTGGACGCGATCCGGCGGATTCCCAGTCTGGCGGGTCAAGTCGAGGCGGGAACCGCGCGGTACGAGGCCACCCTGCAACGTCACAAGCGCCACATCGCCGAGCATGGCGACGACATGGCCGAGATGCTGGACTGGCGTTGGTCGCCGACGAAGACCGGTTCGTGAGCGCGTTGAACATCGTGGCGCTGAACAGCGGCTCGTCGTCGCTGAAGTCAGGTCTGTACGGCGTCGACTCAGAAGGGGCCGAGAAGCTGTTGATCTGCAGCGAAGGGCAGAACCGGTTAAGGCGCAGCCGGGGTTGATGCAACATGCTCTTCAACACCGTGGCGGACATCGCCAAACTGAGCCTCTTCATCGTCTGCGCCTATGCGCTGTTGGGTGCTTATGCACGGCGACGAACGCCGCAATGGACCGAGCATCTGACGAAGCGTCGGTTGGCCGTGCTCGGGATCCTGACGTTGGCTGTCGCTGGCATCAAACTGATCGAGGATGTCGTCGCGAAAGAGTCCGGGCCGGTGGACGAGGCCATCCTGTGGTTCTTCCGCAATCATGTGCCAGACGCGCTGGACAGCTTCTTCGAGTTGGTCACGCTCAGCGGCTCAGCGAGGTTTCTGCTGCCCCTCTCAGCCCTGGCCGCGGTGGCGCTGCTGGTCGCCCAGCGTCGCCTCGAGGCACTGCTCGTGGCCGCATCGGTGGTCACGGCAACGCTCGTCGTCTGGGGCATGAAAGCCATCGTCGGCCGGGCCCGCCCTGCGTTGTGGGAGGCGCAGTGGACCTGGGGATCCAGTTTTCCCAGTGGGCACACCCTCAGCACTGCGGCGTTCGCTACCGCTGCTGCGCTGTGCGTGGCACGGATCTGGCCCCGGGCCGGGAGCTGGGCGATGGCGCTTGCGGTGCTGTGGACAGGCTTGGTCGCCATCTCGCGACTCGTCCTCGGTGTCCACTGGCCTTCGGACGTGCTCGCCGCCATGTGCCTGGGTGTGTTCATTCCCCTGCTGATCAGCGTAGCGAATGACCTGCGTCGTCAACCATCCGATACGCGACAACGATGAGCGCTGTTGGCGCCCGAACCATTCGGCGTCCAGGGCTTCACCGTCACTTGCGCTTCTGCATGACGATCCATGCCACCAGACCGACGACGATGACCAGCAGGATCGGTATCCAGACGCCGCCATAGCCGCCCATCCAGCCGCCCATCCCGCCGCCCATCCAACCGCCGTCCATCATGTTGCCGCTCTGCGCGATCGCGCCAGCGGGGCCGATCAGCGGGGTGATGGCTAAGGCCATGGTGGGAAGTTTCATAGCGCGTCCTTGAATGGTTGGTAGAAGCGGCCCGAGCGCTACCGCAGCAGGGCTTGCCCATTGAGAGATCGTCAGGCCAGCCGGAAGGGCCGTCCTGCTGGACACACGCCAGGCTTCATATTGGCCCCCTAGCCGCATGACCTTGTCTGTGCGCCTGCGAACGCTGTGACTCGCTCCGAACGGCGTCCGCCCAGCCCATCGCGGCTCAGGCAACGCACCAGCTGTCCGCGCCATCGGATTCGTTGATAGGCGCGCACTGCGCCGGTTCACGCGGCACGCCGTCCACGTGCACCTGCAGCCACCATTCCAGCAGCGCCAGGTGCCAGAGCTTGCTGCCCTGGATGCGCGTGAAGTGCGCCTCGGGGTTGGCCAGCAGCTTGTCGACGAATTCGCGCTGGTAAAGACCGCGCCGGATGCAAGCATCGGATTGCAGGATGCCGCGCATCAGTTCCAGAAACGGGCCGCGCACGTGCTTCAAGGCGGGCACCGGGAAGTAGCCTTTCGGCCGGTCGATCACCGCGTCCGGTATCACGCCCCGCGAGATGGCTTTGAGCGGGTACTTGCCACCTTCCTTGAGCTTCAGTTCGGGCG
>JANMHH010000340.1:0-3072 GCA_031375065.1 Rubrivivax sp.
AGTTCGATGCGCGCCAGCAAGATGTCCACCAGCGGAGGCACCGGAGTACCGTCGCCGCTGATGCGTTCGCTTTTCTCGGCCAGGATGCGCGCCTTGCGCGCCGGGTCGCGCAGCGCGGCGGCGCGGCTGGTCAGCGGCAGGTGGGCCACTTCCTTGTAGCCGGGGAAACCCATGAAGGGGTGAAAGCTGGCGTCCAGGCCGTTGATGACGCCAATGCCGCGTGATGCGGCCTGCAGGTACAGCGGCAGACCCTGCAGCACTGCCGCTTCCACACGCGCCTGGATGGCCTTCCACTGTTCGCCGCCGGGGTCGCGCTGCAGCCAGGTCATCGACAGCGGCCGGCCGCTGGCGCGGGCCATGGCTTCGACCAGGTTGAACTCGGGGTTGAAGCGATCTGCGCTGCGCAGCAGGTCAAAGTCGCTGACCAGTTGCACCACACCGTGGTTCAAGCCCTGGAACGCAGACGCCAGGCCGGTGAGTTCCGCTGCGGTGGCTTCGGACGCGGGGGTCTCGTGGCCACGCGCGGTGCGGTGGTTGTCGCTGCGGCCGGTGGAAAACCCCGCAGCACCAGCCTGCAAGGCCTGGCGCAACAGCGTGTGCATGGCGGCGATGTCTTCGGCCGTGGCCGCTTGCTGGGCCACCGCGCGCTCGCCCATCACCGCCATGCGCAGTGGGTCGTGCGGCACCTGCACCAGGTAGTCCAGGCTGTGCGGCATGGCCTGCAGCACGTCCATGTACTGGCCAAAACTCTGCCAGTTGAACTTCACGCCTTCGGCCAGCGCCGCGCCGGGAATGTCTTCCACGCCTTCCATCAAGGCGATCAGTTCGGCCTCGCGCCCGGGCACGTTGGGCGCAAAGCCGACGCCGCAGTTGCCCATCATCAGCGTGGTCACGCCGTGGTGGATGCTGGGGCTGAAAGTTTCGTCCCAGGTGGCCTGGCCGTCGTAGTGGGTGTGGATGTCGACAAAACCCGGCGTCAGCCACGCGCCATGGGCGGGAATGCGCTGCTGCGTGGCGGCCGTGATGCGGCCGATCTCGACCACCCGGCCGCCCTGCACGCCGACATCGGCCGTAAAGGGCGCTGCGCCAGTGCCGTCAACGACGGTGGCACCTTCAAACACCAAGTCGAGCATCTTTTTTTCTCCAGATGGTGGCCAGCGTCATGCCGCTGACGATGTGCCACATGCCCCACAGGCTGGCGATGATGACCATGCCCAAGTCGGCGTTGAATTGAACGGCAATGATGCCCAGCGCCAAGCCCGAGTTCTGCATGCCGCCTTCGATCATGATGGCGCGGCGGTCGCGCTCGGCCACGCGAAAGGCCATCGCTGCGGCCCAGCCCAGCGCCAGGCCTGCCGCGTTGTGCAGCACCACGATCAGCAGCTGGGGCAGGATCTGCGCCGTCAGCAGCTGGCGTTCCTTGATCAGGCCCAGCACGATGAAGGCCAGCAGCGCGAGCAGGCTGAAGTTGCCCAGCGGCTTGCGGATGCGCGCCGTCAGTGCGGGCCAGCGGTGGCTGAAGGACAGGCCCAGCACCATGGGCACGGCCAGCAGCGCCAGCAGGCTCCACCAGATGGCGCTGGCGTCGATGTCGAGTTGCTTCAGCCAACCCGCGGTGGCCGGGTTGCTGGCCACCATCCAGGTGAAGTTGAAGGGCGTCAGAAACAGCGCCATCACCGCCGCCACCGCCGACACGCTGACGCTCAGCGCGGTGTTGCCGCGCCCGTAGTGGGTGACCACGTTGGACAGGCTGCCGCCGGGGCAGCAGGCGACCAGGATCATCGCGGCTTCGATGTTGGGCGGCAGGTCCAGCACCAGCGTGGCAGCCCAGGTGGCCACTGGCAGCAACACGAACTGCGGCACCAGGCCGGCCACCACGCTGCGCGGGGTCTGGGCGATGCGCGTGAAGTCGGTGAGTTTGAGCTCCAGCGCGACGGAGAAGACCATGGTGGCCAGCACCAGGCTCAAGACCAGTTGTTGGGTGTTCATGGGGCTGCAGGGTAGCGGCAGTCCAGGCCCGTAAACTCAAGGGTATTCGAGACACCAACAGCGTGCCCGGCCGCAACCGCCGCCCACCGCTGAGTAGATTCCAGCCCCAGTCCCCGGCTCAGCTTCAACCCTAAACCACGCCACCATGCTGACCTTCCAGCAAATCATCCTCAAACTGCAAAGCTACTGGGACGCCCAGGGCTGCGCTTTGCTGCAGCCCTACGACATGGAAGTGGGCGCCGGCACCAGCCACACCGCCACCTTCTTGCGCGCCCTGGGCCCCGAGCCCTGGAGGTGCGCTTACGTGCAGCCCAGCCGCCGACCCAAGGACGGCCGCTATGGCGACAACCCCAATCGCCTGCAGCATTACTACCAGTACCAGGTGGTGCTCAAACCCGCGCCGGCCAACATCCTGGAGCTCTACCTGGGCAGCCTGGAAGCCTTGGGGTTTGAACTGCAGGCCAACGACGTGCGCTTTGTCGAAGACGACTGGGAAAACCCCACGCTGGGCGCCTGGGGCCTGGGCTGGGAGGTCTGGCTCAACGGCATGGAGGTGACGCAGTTCACCTACTTCCAGCAGGTCGGCGGCATCGACTGCAAGCCCATCACCGGTGAAATCACCTACGGCCTGGAGCGCCTGGCGATGTACCTGCAAGGGGTGGACAACGTCTACGACCTGCAGTGGACCGAAACGCTGAAGTACCGTGACGTCTACCACCAGAATGAGGTGGAACAAAGCACCTACAACTTCGAGCACAGCGACGTGGACTTTTTGCTGCAGGCCTTTGGTGCGCACGAAAAGCAGGCCAAATATCTGATGGAGCAGAACCTGGCCTTGCCCGCGTACGAGCAGGTGCTGAAGGCCGCCCACAGCTTCAACCTGCTCGACGCCCGTGGCGCCATCAGCGTGACCGAGCGCTCCGCCTACATCGGCCGCATCCGCAACCTGGCGCGCAGCGTGGCCGCCAGCTACCTGGACAGCCGTGCACGGCTGGGCTTTCCCATGGCGCCCAAGGCCTGGGCCGATGAAGTGGCGGCCCAGCTCGCCAAGAAGGCCGCCTGATCATGTCTGCACGCAATCTG
>JANMHH010000344.1:0-3245 GCA_031375065.1 Rubrivivax sp.
TTCGCGCAGGAAGTCGACCAGGTGCTTGCGGCATTCAACGTCGCGCGTCAGCAGTTGGCCGTTGACCTCGACTTGGATGCGGGTGCTGGGGTTGTCCAATGGGGTATTCATGCGGGTTCCTGGGTCGGTGCGGTCAAGGCCGTCACGGCGCGGCGCATCAGCGTGGCCGCCAATTGCTTCTTGGCGGCGGCTGAATGGGTCAGGTCGGCGTAGGGGCTTAACTCTTGGCGCAACGCAGCGTCAGCGCTGGCCATGCGGGCGCCGGTCAACGGGCCGCCTTGCAAAGCGGCCTCGGCAGCGCGGGCGCGCATCGGGCGGTCGCCCAGGCTGAGAAACACCAGGCGCAGCTGGCTCAACACAGCAGCCTCGCCCACGCCCTGCACATGCGCGCAGGCGGCCAGCCCCGCAATGGCGTAGTCACCGTGGCGGCGGGCCAGTTCGCTGAAGTGGTGCCGGACATCAGCGCCCAACACGGGCAGCTCACAAGCGATCAGCAGTTCGTCGTCGCGCCGGGCGGTGGTGTAGACACCTTGAAAGAAATCGGCAGCCGGCACGCGCCTTTCGCCGGCCGTGCCCAGCAGCACCACCGTGCCTTCCAGGGCCACCACGCAGGCCGGCCATTCGGCCGCCGGGTCGGCATAGGCCAAGGCACCGCCAAAGGTGCCCAGGTTGCGGATGGCCGGGTGCGCGATGTGCGGTGCGGCCTGCGTCAGCAGCGGCGCATGGCGGGCCACCAGTGGCGAGGACTCCACGTCCACATGGCGTGTCAACGCGCCGATGCGCAAGGTGCTGCCGTTGACGCTGATGCCGGCCAATTGCTTCAACTCGCCGATGTCAACCACCAAGGCTGGCAACGACAGGCGCATGTTCAAGGTGGCCAGCAGGGTCTGGCCACCGGCCAGCAGGCAGGCGTCGCTGCCATGCTGGGCCAACAGCGCCAGCGCGTGCTGCTCCGACGTGGCGCGCACGTAGTCGAAGGCCGGGGATTTCATGGCCGTGTCTCCAGCAGCACCAAGGGCGCTGCGATCTTCAGATGAAAGTTCTTCGTGACGCGCTGCCTTGCCCCGCGCCATGAAGATTGGCAAAAGCGTGGTGCGCAGCCGCCAAGCCACCCGACCGTTGCAACCCGTCGCAGAGCGCTAGGGTTTGTCGGGATAGGGCTTGTTGATCAAGCGCTCAACAATTTCAGCAGAGTTGAGCAAATGGTCAATACCGAAGAAACCCGCCCCGTTGTCGGCAAGGCCTTGAAGGCCACGCCGACACAGCCGCCGGCCCGCCCGCCGGGCCTTCCTGCAGTGCGCCGTCGCCTGGACGCGCAAGAGCGCGAACAGCAAATCGTGGCCGGTGCGGTCGACTTCTTCGCTCGCCGCGGCCTGGACGCGCAAATGCGTGAGCTGGCTGCTGAATTGGGCATCGCCCACACGCTGCTGTACCACTACTTTCCCACCAAGCGCCAGCTGATCGAGCGGGTCTACGAACAGACCATCGAAGGCCGTTGGGACGAACGCTGGGAAGCCTTGCTGGACGACACCCGCCAGCCGGTGGCGACCAAGCTGCACAACTTCTACCGCGAGTACCTGGCCGCCATCCTGACCCCCGAATGGCTGCGCATCCTGGTGCACTCGGGCTTGAACGACGGCCTCATTCCCAACCGCTACTTCGCCATGGTGCGCAGCAAGCTCTTCCCGCGCCTGCTGCGCGAGGTGCGCCGCAGCGCGGGCAGCCGTTCCAAGGCGCGTGCCACGCCGCGCGAAGAGGCGCTGCTGATGTCCTTTCATGGCGGCCTGATCTACCAGCTGGGCATCTGGCCCCTGGTCTACCAGCAGCACTTTGCCGGCCAGGGCGACCCGGCGCAGATCGACACCTTCATCGGCGACCGCATTCGCGGCCTGCTGATGCAGGCCCCTGAACTGGTGCCGGTCACAACGGCTTGTGCTGCCCTGCAGCCACAGCCACGCCCACGCTCACGTCCACGCTGAGCGAAGCCCCCACACCGGACCAACTGCCATGGCCTTGACGCTGAACCACTTCTCCATCCGCAGCACCGACCTGGCCGCCTGCGAGCGCTTCTACGCCGACCTGCTGGGTTTGAAGGTCGGCCCGCGCCCACCGTTTCCTTTCCCCGGCCTGTGGCTCTACGCCGGCGACACCCAGGTCTGGGCCAACGCCGCCGTGCACATCATCGGCATCGACCCCCAGGACCCTGAAGGTCTGAAAGCCTACCTGGGCGACCGCGACGAGGCCAGCCTGAAAGGCACCGGCTGTGTTGACCACGTGGCATTTTTTGCCACGGGTTTGTCCGCCACCCTGGCCAAGCTGCGCGAACGCGGACTGGATGGCCGCGAACGCACCGTGCCCTTGCTCAACCTGCACCAGGTCTTTGTCGATGACCCCAACGGCGTGGTGGTGGAGCTGAACTTCCCGGCGGCTGAAAAAGCGGCCCTGGATGCTGCAGCAGCGGCTGGCAGCTGAGCAGGAAACAAGACCGTGGCTCGGGTGCTGGTGGTCGGTGGATCCTTGGGTGGCTTGATGGCCGCCAACCTGCTGCTGCGCGCTGGCCACGACGTGCTGGTGCTCGAGCGTTCGGCACGCTCGCTTGAAGGCCGTGGCGCTGGCATCGTGACCCATGAAGGCCTGCGCCAGACCCTGCGCACCTGTGGCGCGGTGGTGGACCAGACCTTGGGCGTGGCGGTGGCTTCACGTGTGGTGCTGGGCCCGGATGGGCAAGCCGTCTGCAGCTGGCACCACCCCCAAATCCTGACTTCATGGGGCCGGCTGTACAGCCTGCTGCGCGCGGCCCTGCCCGAAGCGAATCACCGCCTGGCTGCCACGGTGGTGAGCGTCACGCAAGACGCGCAAGGCGCGCAGGTTCAACTGGCCGGTGGCGAGGTGCTGGCCGCCGACCTGGTGGTGGCCGCCGATGGCATTCGTTCCAGTCTGCGCAGCCTGCTCGTGCCTGGCCTGCAGCCCAGCTACGCAGGTTATGTGGCCTGGCGCGGGGTCTGCGATGAAGCCGCGCTTTCACGCCACACGCTGGCCACCCTGTTCCCGTTTTTTGGCTTCGGCTTGCCCGCCGGAGAACAGCTGATCGGCTACCCGGTGGCCGGTGCCAACGACAGCACCGCGGTGGGCCAGCGGCGCTGGAACTTCGTCTGGTACCGCCCCGCCGACGCGGGCCCTGAATTGGCGGAGCTGATGACCGACGCCGACGGCCAGCACCACGCAGACGGCATCCCGCCGCAGCA
>JANMHH010000351.1:0-3161 GCA_031375065.1 Rubrivivax sp.
TCCATGGTCTTGCCCTCGTAGGGCGACATGTCCTTCACGGGGCGCGTGTCGAGCAGGCTGCCCGGCAGGAAGGCGCGGATGCCGTTGACCAGCACCGTCAGACCGCCCTTGACCTTGCCACTGACCGTGCCCGTGACAAATTCGCCCGACTCGAGCGAGTTTTCCAGCGACATCCAGCTGGCCAGGCGCTTGGCCTTGTCGCGGCTGAGGATGGTGTCGCCGTAGCCGTTTTCGACGGCGTCGATGGCCACCGAAACAAAATCACCGACCTGGACTTCGAGTTCGCCCTGGTCGTTCTTGAATTCTTCGATCGCAACGTAGGACTCGCTCTTGAGACCCGCGTTGACCACAACGTGGTTGAACTCGATGCGCACGACTTCGGCGGAGATGACCTCGCCAACGCGCATGTCGTTGCTCTTGAGGGATTCCTCGAACAGAGCCGCAAAAGAGCCGTTGCCACCCGAGGAGGTGACGGTAGTTTGGATGGACATGGATTTCCTAGACTGACCCGGAGGAGTTGAAGGCAGAGCCGGGCTTGCTTGCAGCGGGGTGCCGCGGTTGGGGTTGAACACCTGCAATCCCTGTCTTGTGACGGGCCTGACGGCCGCTGAGGGGAATGCAGGAACGAAAAAAAACGTTGCCGCTACAGGCCCTTGAAGGGCCCGCGCTGTTGCCACCAAGCCAAAACCTGTTGCACCGACTCTTCGATGCCAAGGTCTGAATTGTCCAGAAGCAGCGCGTCAACGGCGGGTTTGCAAGGCGAAACGCTGCGGTTTTGATCGCGGGCGTCCCGAGCTTCCAAATCAGCGCGAAGACTGTCGATGTTAGCGGGAATTCCTTTTGAAATCAACTGCTTATGGCGGCGTTCGGCACGGTGCTCGGCGCTCGCGGTGAGGAACACCTTCAAGCTGGCGTCGGCAAAGACCACCGTGCCCATGTCGCGGCCGTCGGCCACCAGGCCCGGTGCGCGGCGAAAGGCCAGCTGCAGACCGTGCAGGGCCTGGCGCACGGCGGGCAGGGCCGACACACGCGAGGCCAGCAAGCCGCTGGTTTCCAGCCGCAGCTCGTCGGTGACTTCACGGCCACGCAGCCAGGTGCGGCCGGCGTCTTCGCCTTGGCCGAACCGCAGGTCCAGCTGAGCGGCCAGCGCCGCCACCGGCACTTCGGCGTCGGGGTTGACACCCGACTGGACAGCGGCCAGGCCGGTGGCGCGGTAGAGCGCGCCGCTGTCCAGCAGCCCGTAGCCCAGCGCTGTGGCAACGGCAGCAGCCAAGGTGCCCTTGCCCGATGCGGTGGGCCCGTCGATGGTGATGACGGGAACGGCGGCCGGATCGGCGCTGACCACGTCGAAAAAGGCCTCGAAGTAGTCGGGAAAGGTCTTGGCCACACAGGCCGGGTCCTGCACCCGCACGCTGGCATGGCCGCCTGCCAGCGGGTTGAAGGCGGCCAGCGACAGGCACATGGCCATGCGGTGGTCGTCGTAGGTGTGCACCGACGCGCTGTGCCAATGAACCGGAGGCTGCACGACCAAAAAGTCAGCCCCCTCTTCAACCGTGGCGCCTAATTTGCGCAGCTCGCAGGCCATGGCCGTCAGGCGGTCGGTTTCCTTGACGCGCCAGCTGGCAATGCCGGTCAGGCGGGTCGGGCCGTCGGCGAACAGCGCCATCACGGCCAGGGTCATCGCCGCATCGGGAATGTGGTTGCAGTCCAGTGTGATGCCGGCCAACGGCCAGCGGCCGCGGTGGACTTCCAGCCAGCCTGGCCCGCGCTTGACCTGCGCACCCATGGCCACGGCCGCGTCGACAAAGCGAATGTCACCCTGGATGGAGTCGCTGCCCACGCCCTCGATGCGCAGCGGCGCACCGCCGTGTGCGGCAATGGCGCCCATCGCCACGAAGTAGGACGCCGACGAAGCGTCGCCTTCGACGTGGGTGCTGCCAGGGCTGCGGTATTGGCTGCCACGCGGCAAGGTGAAGCGCTGCCAGCCTTGGCGCTGCACCGCAATGCCAAAGCGCGCCAACAGGTTGAGCGTGATCTCGATGTAGGGCTTGGAGATCAGCTCACCCACGACCTCGATCTCGACATCGGCTTGCTCGGTGGCCAGGGGCAGGGCCATCAGCAACGCGGTCAGGAACTGACTGGAGACGTCGCCCCGCACCTGGATGGGCTGTGCCGTCTGAAGGCGCCCGCCCGCCGTGCCCGTCAGCCGCAACGGCGGAAAGCCCGCCTGACCCAGGTCTTCGATCTGGCAGCCCAAGGGCCTCAGCGCATCAACCAGATCCCCGATCGGACGCTCGTGCATGCGGGCCACCCCGCGCAGGTCGAACCGGCCACCCTGCAGGGTGCTCAGCACGGCCAGCGCGGCGGCCAGCGGGCGCATGGCGGTGCCGGCGTTGCCCAGGAACAGATCGGCTTCGTGGTTCAGCAACCGTCCACCCAAACCGGTGACATGCAACACGCGGCCTTCGTCGCGCAGTTGGCACCCCAGGGACTTCAGGGCCGCCAGCATGACCCGGGTGTCGTCGCTGTCGAGCAGGTCGTGCACGGCGGTGGTGCCGCTGGCCAAGCCGGCCAGCAACAGCACCCGGTTGGAAATGCTCTTCGAGCCGGGCAATCGAACGGTGCCCGACGCGCCATTCAGGGGTGGCAGATCCAGGAAGGGAATGTCGTGCATGAGGCCGGGGCAGGGTGGTGGGCGTGGTCGGGGGTCAGGCACGGGCTGGGCCACCCGCCGCAAATCGCCAGCGGATCAAAACTTGGTGTTGCCGCCGTTGTTGTTGCCGCTGTTGTTGCCACCGCTGCCCGAAGGGCTGGCGTTGCCATGGTTGCGGCTGCCCATCTGCCAGTTCGAGCGCCCTTCGGCAGGCCCGCGGATCAGGCCTTCCAGCGCGTCGCCGTTGCCTTCGCGCATGACGTGCTCCAGCGCGTCGAGCGCGCGGCGAAAACGCTGCGATTGTTTGAGCACCTCTTCGCGGTTGGCCACCAGCACGTCGCGCCACATTTCGGGGTTGCTGGCTGCAATGCGGGTGAAGTCGCGAAAGCCCGGTCCTGCCAGCGACAGGAAGTCCTTGCCCGCAGGCTGGTTGACCACCGCGCTGAAGTAGGCAAAGGCCAGCAGATGGGGCAGGTGGCTAACCGCGGCAAAAGCAGCGTCGTGGTTT
>JANMHH010000492.1:0-11698 GCA_031375065.1 Rubrivivax sp.
GGCGACGGCGTCATCCACAGCTGGCTGAACCGCCTGCTGCTGCCCGACACCGTGGGCACCGGTGGCGACAGTCACACACGTTTCCCCATCGGCATCAGCTTCCCCGCCGGTTCAGGTTTGGTGGCCTTCGGCGCCGCCACCGGCGTGATGCCGCTGGACATGCCCGAGAGCGTGCTGGTGCGCTTCAAGGGCGAAATGCAGCCCGGCGTGACGCTGCGCGACCTGGTGCACGCCATTCCGCTGTACGCCATCAAGAAGGGCCTGCTGACGGTGGCCAAGGCCGGCAAGGTCAACGCCTTCTCGGGCCGCATCCTGGAAATCGAAGGCCTGCCCAACCTGAAGGTCGAACAGGCCTTCGAGCTCAGCGACGCCAGCGCCGAACGCAGCGCCGCCGGCTGCACCATCCAGCTCAACCCCGAGCCGATTCAGGAGTACCTGACCAGCAACGTGGTGCTGATGAAAAACATGATCGCCAACGGTTATGCCGACGCCCGCACGCTGGAACGCCGCATCGCCAAGGTCGAAGCCTGGCTGGCCAACCCGCAGTTGCTGAAGGCCGACAAGGACGCCGAGTACGCCGAGGTCATCGAGATCGACCTGGCCGACATCAAAGAGCCCATCCTGTGCTGCCCCAACGACCCGGACGACGCCAAGTTCCTCAGTGAAGTGGCCGGCACCAAGATCGACGAAGCCTTCATCGGCAGCTGCATGACCAACATCGGCCACTTCCGCGCCGCTGCCAAGCTGCTGGCCGGGCAGCGCGACATACCCGTCAAGTTGTGGGTGGCCCCGCCGACCAAGATGGACCAGAGCGAGCTGATCAAGGAAGGCCACTACGCCAACTTCGGCGCCGCCGGTGCGCGCACCGAGCAGCCGGGCTGCAGCCTGTGCATGGGCAATCAGGCGCAGGTGCGCGAAGGCGCCACGGTGGTCAGTACCAGCACGCGCAACTTCCCCAACCGGTTGGGCAAGAACACCAACGTGTATTTGGCGTCGGCCGAGCTGGCCGCGATTGCTTCACGCCTGGGCCACATCCCCAGCGTGGCCGAGTACCACGCGGCGATGGGGGTGGTGAACAAGGACGGGGCTTCGATCTATCAGTACCTGAACTTTGATCGGATCGAGGAGTATGCGGAGACGGCCAAGACTGTGAGCGCTTGAGCACAGGTCGCCGTCCTTTGAGGGGCCCGCCTTGGCGGGCCTTTTTCTTGTCTTGAGTACTTCGACCGCAGCTCAGAGCAGTATGCTTTGTGAACGAAAGCCGCCCTGCCGACGCGATGGAGAACACCATGAACGCCCCCTTGCCCCTCCCCGCCCTGGACGACATCCGCGCCCACGAAGAAGAAATGGTGGCCATCCGCCACCAGATCCACAGCAACCCCGAGATGGCGTACGAAGAGTTCGCCACCGCCGACCTGGTGGCCGAGCGGCTGACACGCTGGGGTTATGAGGTGCACCGTGGCCTGGGCAAGACCGGGGTGGTGGGCACGCTCAAGGCCGGCACGTCCACCACCCGCATCGGCCTGCGTGCCGACATGGACGCGCTGCCGATCGAAGAAACCAGCGGCAAGCCCTGGGCCAGCAAGGTGCTGGGCAAGATGCACGCGTGTGGGCACGATGGCCACACGGCGATGTTGTTGTCGGCGGCGCGCCACCTGGCGGCCACGCAAAACTTCGACGGCATCTTGCACCTGGTGTTTCAGCCCGCCGAAGAAGGCCTGGCCGGCGCGCGGGCGATGCTGGACGACGGCTTCCTGGACCTGTTTCCCTGCGAAGCCATGTTTGGCATGCACAACGCGCCGGGCGTGCCCGAAGGTCAGTTCATGTTGGTGCCGGGCTACGCGATGGCCAGTGGCGACACCGCCATCATCAAGGTGCATGGCCGCGGTGGCCACGGTGCCATGCCGCACCATTCGGTCGACACGGTGGTGGCGGCGGCCAGCATCGTGATGGCGCTGCAGACCATCGTTTCGCGCAACGTCAACCCGCAGCACACCGGCATCATTTCGGTCGGCGCGTTTTTGTCGGGTGACGCACCCAATGTGATCCCCGGCGAAGCCGAGTTGCGATTGACGGTGCGCGCCTTTCGCCCCGACGTGCGCGACCTGCTGGAAAAGCGCATCACTGAAATCGCCCAGACCCAGGCCGCCGTCTACGGCGCCGCCGCCGAAGTGAACTACATGCGCCGCTACCCGGTGCTGCACAACCACGCCAAAGAAACGGCGTTTTGCCAACAGGTCATCCACAACTGGCTGGGCGACGCCGGTCTGGCCGCCAACCCCGAGCCGGTCAGCGCCAGCGAAGACTTCGCCTTTTTCCTGGAGCGCGTGCCGGGCTGCTACGTGAACATCGGCAACGGCGTGGGCAGCGAAGGCGGCTGCATGGTGCACAACGCCGGCTACGACTTCAACGACCGCGTGCTGTCCACTGGCGCCAGCTACTGGGTCAAGCTGGCGGAGGCCTACTTGCGCAAGGCTTGAAGGCCAGGCATCTGGGTGGGTGCGTGTGAGACTGCGACTGCGCCATCAGATCAACCGCCGCAATTCGGTCTTGAGCACCTTGCCGTAGTTGTTCTTGGGCAGCGCCGCCACCCAGCGGTATTGCTTGGGCCGCTTGAAGCGCGCGATGTGGGCCAGGCAGTGCGCGTCCAACGCTGCGGCATCAACGGCAGCGCCGTCCTGCAGCACCACAAAGGCCACCACCACTTCGCCCCACTCGGCGTCGGGTGCGCCCACCACCGCCACCTCGGCCACGCCCGGTGCGGTGAGCAGCACCTCTTCCACTTCACGCGGGTAGATGTTGGAGCCGCCGCTGATGATGAGGTCCTTGCTGCGGTCTTTCAGGGTCAGGAAGCCGTGGGCGTCCAGGCAGCCCACGTCACCGGTGCGCAGCCAGCCGTTTTGCAGCGCCGCCGCGGTGGCCTGCGGGTTGCGCCAGTAGCCGGCCATCACGGTGTCGCCGCGCACCAGCACCTCGCCCACCTGGCCCAGCGGCAGGTCGTGGCCCGTGTCATCGGCCACCCGCACCTGCACGGGGGTCTGGGCCACGCCCACGCTGCCCAGTCGGTGAAAGTGATCGGGATGCGAGACGTCGGCCAGCACCGCACGTGACAGCGCAGTGGCCACCATCGGCGTTTCGCCTTGGCCATAAATCTGCACAAAGCGCGGCCCCATGACCGACAAGGCGCGCTGCATGTCGGCCACGTACATGGGCGCGCCGCCGTAGACGATGGTCTTGAACGACCGCGCCGCGTCGGCTGGCGTCAGGCCGCTGGCCACCGCGTGGTCGACCAAGCGCTTGACGATGGTGGGCGCGGCAAAGGTGCTCAAGGGGCCAAGCGCCAGACCCAAAGCGAACAGTTCCGCCGGATCGACACCACCCGAGGCCGGCACGACATGCCGTGCGCCGGCCATCAGGTGCGGAATGGCGTACAGCCCGCAGCCGTGCGACATCGGCGCGGCATAGACCATCTGGTCTTCGGCGCCCACGCTGTCCACGTCCACCGCATAGCCCAGACCCATGGTCATCAGGTTGCGGTGGGTCAGCATCACACCCTTGGGGCGGCCGGTGGTGCCGCTGGTGTAGAACAGCCAGGCCACGTCGTCGGGCTGGCGGTCCGCCGCGGTGGGCCGGGTGGTCCCGCTGGATGGGGTGTGTGGCACCTGCAGCAGCGCGTCGGCCTCGCTCGACAGTACATCGACCTGACAGCGCAACCCACGCAGGGGCCGCGGCGCGATGTCGGCCGAGATAAAGCCCCATTCCAGCTGGGCGTCAGCGATGATCCATTCCACTTCGGCCGGGTGCAGCTTGGCGTTGACCGGCACCACCACCAGCCCGGCCCACCAGGCCGCCCACAGCAGTTCCAGGTAGCGCGGGTGGTTGTGCATGAAGAGCAGCACCCGGTCGCCCGGGCTCAAACCGTTTGCCAGCAGGCGCTGCGCCAAAGCCGCGCTGCGGTCGGCCCACTCGCCGTAGGTCGACCAGCACCGCGTGCCGTGGAACACGGCCGGTCGATGGGGCTGCAGGCTGGCCTGCCGGGCCAGAAGGTGAGCCAGGCTCATGCGCGTGGTCTTGAAGCGTGGGCGGTCAACAAGGCGGAGATGATGCCATCGCCCCCGGCGCGATAAGCCCTGGTGCGGGCAGGCCGTGAGCCCCGTCTGACATCTGCGGCGCCCATAATGAATTTGCACCGCCGCTGCGGCCCGTGACGAAACGGGCCACCTTGTTTGCCACCGCTCTTTGAAGGACGTCCATGCCCGCCACCTCACACGCCTTCGCCAACACCCTGAAGACCTTTGAAACCGCCTCCGGCAAGGTCGGACAGTTCTATTCGCTGCCGGCCCTGGCCGCCAAGTTCCCCGGCATCACGCGCTTGCCCATCAGCATGCGCATCGTGCTGGAAAGCGTGCTGCGCAATTGCGACGGCAAGAAGGTCACCCGCCAACACGTGGCGCAGCTGGCGCAGTGGCAAGCCCAGGCCGAACGCACCGAAGAAATCCCTTTCGTGGTGGCCCGGGTGGTGTTGCAAGACTTCACCGGCGTGCCGCTGCTGGCCGACCTGGCGGCCATGCGCAACGTTGCGCACCGCCTGGGCCAAGACCCCAAGCGCATCGAACCCCTGGTGCCGGTGGACCTGGTGGTGGACCACAGCATCATGATCGACCACTTTGGTTCGCCCAAGGCGCTGGACCTGAACATGAAGCTGGAGTTCAAGCGCAACCAGGAGCGCTACCAGTTCATGAAGTGGGGCATGGACGCCTTCAGCACCTTTGGCGTGGTGCCGCCGGGCTTTGGCATCGTGCACCAGGTCAACCTGGAGTACCTGGCGCGGGGCGTGCACAAGGCCCCAGGCGTGGTCGTTCCCAGCCGCGCCAAGGCCGGCAGCCCGCCAACAGCGGCCACCAAACCGCCCAAGCTCTACTACCCCGACAGCCTGGTGGGCACCGACAGCCACACCACCATGATCAACGGCATCGGCGTGGTCGGCTGGGGTGTGGGCGGCATCGAAGCCGAAGCCGGCATGCTGGGCCAGCCGGTCTACTTCCTGACGCCCGATGTGGTGGGCATGGAACTCACCGGCCAACTGCGTGAAGGCGTGACCGCCACCGACCTGGTGCTGACCGTGACCGAGATCCTGCGCCGCGAAAAGGTGGTGGGCAAGTTTGTCGAGTTCTGTGGCGAAGGCACCCGCACCCTGAGCCTGCCCGACCGCGCCACGGTGGCCAACATGGCGCCCGAATACGGCGCCACCATGGGCTTTTTTCCGGTCGACGAAAAGACCATCGCCTACTTTCAGGGCACTGGACGCAAAAAGGGCGAGATCGAAGCCTTCGAGGCCTACTTCAAGGCGCAGCAGATGTTTGGCGTGCCGCTGGCCAAAGACATCAACTACAGCCAGATCGTCAAGCTCGACCTGTCCACCGTCACGCCCAGCCTCAGCGGCCCCAAGCGGCCGCAAGACCGCATCGAGCTGGGCCATGTGGCGCACAGATTCAGTGAGCTCTACAGCGCGCCGGCGGCGGCCAACGGCTTCAACCGGCCGGCCAGCCAGCTAGGGGCTTTGGTCACCACGCCTTCGGGCCTGACCATCGGCAATGGCGACGTGCTGATTGCCGCCATCACCAGTTGCACCAACACCAGCAACCCCAGCGTGCTGCTGACCGCCGGGCTGCTGGCCAAGAAGGCGGTGCAGGCCGGGCTGCGGGTCAAGAAACACGTCAAGACCAGCCTGGCGCCGGGCTCGCGCATCGTCACCGACTACCTGGAAAAGGCCGGTCTTCTGCCCTACCTGGAAAAACTGGGCTTCAGCGTGGCCGCCTATGGCTGCACCACCTGCATCGGCAACGCCGGTGACCTGACGCCCGAAATCAACGACGCCATCTTGAACAACGAGCTGGTGTGCGCTGCGGTGCTGTCGGGCAACCGCAACTTCGAAGCCCGCATCCACCCCAACCTGAAGGCCAACTTCCTGGCCAGTCCGCCACTGGTGGTGGCCTATGCCATCGCCGGCAACGTCACCAAGGACCTGATGACCGAGCCGGTGGGCCAGGGCAAGGACGGTCGCGACATCTACCTGGGCGACATCTGGCCCAGCAGCGACGAGGTCTACCAGCTGATGAAGTTTGCGATGAACGGCAAGGCATTTCGCAAGAACTACAGCAAGGTCAAAACCGACCCTGGCAAGCTGTGGGAAAAGATCCAAGGCGTCACGGGTGACGTCTACACCTGGCCCGACAGCAGCTACATCGCCGAGCCGCCCTTTTTTGCCCAGTTCACCATGCAGCCGCCAACCCTGGTCCCCGGCGTCACGGGCGCGCGTGTGATGGCGCTCTTTGGCGACAGCATCACCACCGACCACATCAGCCCGGCCGGCAGCTTCAAGGACACCACGCCAGCGGGCCAGTACCTGCTGGGCAAGGGCGTTCTCCAAGCCGACTTCAACAGCTACGGCGCGCGGCGCGGCAACCACGAGGTGATGATGCGCGGCACCTTTGCCAACGTGCGGGTGAAGAACCTGATGATCCCGGCGCAAGCCGACGGCAGCCGCATCGAGGGCGGCTACACGCTGATGCAGCCAGGCGGCGAGCAGTTGCCCATCTATGACGCCGCGATGCGCTACGTGGCCGCCGGCACGCCCACGGTGGTGTTTGCTGGCGAGGAATACGGCACCGGCTCCAGCCGCGACTGGGCCGCCAAGGGCACCGCGCTGCTGGGCATCCAGGCCGTGGTGGCGCGCAGCTTCGAGCGCATTCACCGCAGCAACCTGATCGGCATGGGCGTGCTGCCCTTGCAGTTCAAGGCCGGCGACTCATGGGAAAGCCTGGGCTTGCGCGGTGACGAGGTGGTGGACGTGCGACTCGCCGGCGACATCAGGCCGCTGTCGGATGCGCTCATCGTGATCACAGGCGCCGATGGCCAACGCCGCGAAGTCCCGGTGACCTTGCGCATCGACACCGCGATCGAGGTGGACTACTACCGCCATGGCGGCATCCTGCCCTTCGTCTTGCGCCAACTCTTGGCCGCGTGATCGCAGCCGCCTGATCGTGCTTCGCTGACCCCGGTGGCTTCATCCGATCGGGGGATGGCGCTCCCGCCCAGGGGCATTAGGCTCGGTCCCGCCGCTGCCGCGTTGGTGGCGGGCAGCTCTGACAGAAGGCCCCATGGACCACCAGATTTTGTGCGCGCACTTTCAGCCACCGCAGCCGCTGAACATGGCGACCTACTTAGACCGGGTCACCCAAGGTCGCGCCCGGCCTGACATGTTCATGTCGGTCTGGGTGCTGGACGAGGTGCTGCGTCTGGTCCATGCCCGGCCCAGCCTGCCAGAGCAGGCCGCGCTGCTCCATGAAATGGAGCGGCGTTTCATCGAACATGGCCGCTCGCACGGCTGGCTCGAAGCGCCCCGGGTCAGCAGCGACGAGAGTACCGCTGACGTGGTCACCACCTTCATGCTCAAGGACATGCTGGGCCTGAGCGGAGCCGCACCCCAAGACAAGTTTCACGCCGCCTTCAAGTCGGCCTTGAAGACCGCTGTCAAGGGCCACCTCAACCAGAAGGGCAAGACCAGCCTGAAGCTGCTGGAAGTGCTGCTCGACCTGGGCTCGGCACGCAGCGCCGCTGAAGTGGGCCGTGCCTTGAGCAAACTCTCGGTCAAGGAGCTGGGCGCCTGGTTGGCCGACAAGGAAAACGCCAAGTGGCTGAGCAACAGCCTGCTTAAGGCCATGCCGGTGAACAAGGTCAGCCGCCTGCGGCTGGTCAAGCTGGTCGCCGCGCGCCTGACCTGGCTCGAGGTGAGCTTGTCTCGCCTGGCCTGGGTTTCGGTGTGGCTGACGGCGTTGGACCTGCTGCTGACGCCCGAGCGCATTGCCGACGATGCCACCGAGCGACGACTGACTTTCTTGACAGCGTATGGCCGCCTGTTCGCACGCCGCTCATCGCAGTTTGGCCATTTGGTGCGCACCTGCCATGGCGCCGAATGGGAGCTGACGCTGACACCACAAGCGGCGCTGGGCGCCGCCATCACTCAAGGTCACTGACATCCTGGCGCGTATGACCTGTCTGGCCAGACTGGCTGCCGCTTCAGCGTCCACGCAAAAACAGCGCGTCCAACTCCTTCATCGTCACCTGGCGCCAGGTGGGCCGGCCGTGGTTGCAGGTGTCGGCGCGTTCGGTGGTTTCCATCTCGCGCAGCAGACCGTTCATTTCTTCCAGCGTCAAACGCCGGTTGGCGCGCACCGCGCCGTGGCAGGCCATGCTGGCCAGGATGTCGTCGCGCGCACGCTGCACCACACGGCTGGCGCCGACTTGCGCCAGCTCGGCCAGCACCGAGCGGGTGAGCTCGGTCAGGTCGGCATCGGGCAAGGCTGCGGGGCGGCTGCGCACCACCAGCGTGGTGGCGCTGAGCACGCCCACATCCAGACCCAATTCCAGCAGGGTCGAGCCGGCGGCTTCGACCTGCGCCACCTCGGCCGGCGTGGCTGAAAAGCTCAGCGGCAGCAGCAGCGGCTGCGCTGGCAGCGCGGCCTGGCCCTGGGCCGCGCGCTTGAGCTTTTCGTAGACGATGCGTTCGTGTGCGGCGTGCATGTCCACCACCACCAGGCCGTGCTGGTTTTCAGCCAGGATGTAGACGCCCGCGATTTGCGCCACCGCGCGGCCCAAGGGCCAGGCCAGTGGGTCGGTGGGCGCGCCGTCGGCCGTCTGGGTTTCAGTCGACGACAGAGCCGTCCCCGCGCGATCGGCCGCCGCTGACCCGCCGCTGCGCAGGGCCGCCCAGGTGGCCAATCCGCCCGAGCCGATCAACCGATCGGGCGCCGTCCAGGCGGGGCGCGGCTCCTGGGCGCTGGGCACCGGCTCGGTCCAGGCCAGCGCGGGCTGCCAGCCGGGCCGCGCCGCCAAGGGTTCGGTGGGCGCATCAGCGACCCCGCTCGAAGCCGCGGCGGCGGCCCGCGTTGGTGCCAGCGCTGCTTCGACCGCGCGCTGCACCGCCTGGTGCAGGGCCCGCCCATCGCGAAACCGCACTTCGGCCTTGGCCGGGTGCACGTTCACGTCCACCAACTCGGGGCTGATGCTCAAGAACAGCACATAGGCCGGATGTCGGCTGCCATGCAGCTGGTCTTCATAGGCCGCGCGCACCGCGTGGTTGATGAGCTTGTCGCGCACATGGCGGCCGTTGACGAACAGGTATTGCAAATCGCCGCGGGCACGCGCCACTTCGGGTTGGCCCACCCGACCCAGCAGGCCCAGCGGGCCGCTCTGGGCCTGCAGGTCACGGCTGGCGGCCATGAAGTCCAGACCCAGGACGTCGCTGAGCCGGTGTGCCGCACTGCCAGCGCGCCACTGGGCCACCAATCGGCCTTCGTGCCACACCGCAAAGCCCACATCGGGCCGCGCCAAGGCGTGGCGGCGCACGGCCTCCAGCGCGTGTGACAACT
The DNA here is from genome assembly GCA_031375065.1 of Rubrivivax sp. GTDB lineage: Bacteria > Pseudomonadota > Gammaproteobacteria > Burkholderiales > Burkholderiaceae_C > Rubrivivax. Next base: position 9,432 of record JANMHH010000492.1, read on the forward strand.
CGGTGGCATCGGTCTTCAGGTATTTGCGCCGCGCCGGGGTGCTGAAAAAGAGCTCCTGCACTTCAACCGTGGTGCCCACCGCGCGGGCGGCCGGGGCCAGCTCGCCACTGCGCGCCGCCAGGCGCCAACCATGGCCACCGGGGCCCACCCCGGCGGTGCGCGTGGTGATGCTGAGGTCCGACACCGACGCGATGGCCGCCAGCGCTTCGCCACGAAAGCCCATCGTGGCCACCGACTCCAGGTCGCTCAAACTGCTGATCTTGCTGGTGGCGTGGCGCTTCAAAGCCAGGGGCAGGTCGTGCAGGTCGATGCCGGCGCCGTCGTCTTCGACGCTGATGCTGCGCACACCACCGGCCATCAGGCGCACCGTGATCTGGCGGGCTCCGGCGTCCAGCGCGTTGTCCACCAGCTCGCGCACGGCAGCGGCGGGCCGGTCGATGACTTCACCGGCGGCGATCTGGCTGATCAACTCGTCGGGCAGCTCGCGGATTCGTCGCCGGGCCAGCAGGTCGATGCCAGCCGACGGCCCTGACGCAACGGGCGCGTCTGGCACGTCCGGCATGTCAGGCATTTCCGGCACGTCACGCAGATCCGCTGGCATATCTCTCATGGGCGGAATTCTAGGTTGCACACCTGTGCAGGTGCGCGCGCTGACCCAATCAACCTAGACTCAAGCATCACACGCTGTGATCGCGCCGACCCCACACTCGGGGCCAATTACGTTTGGGAATTCCATGTTGAGTAGTTTTGCCGACCTGATCCTGCAGACCGATGAGGACCGAAGGGCTTTTGAAAACCACCCAGTCTTGCTGGACGCCGTGGCCCAGGGCATGCCGGTCGAGCGTTACCGCGCGCTGCTGCTGGAGCTGTACCACGTGGTCTGGCACTTCAACCCGGTCTGTGCAGCCGCGGCCAGCCGCATGGGCGACCCCGGGCACGAAGCCCTGCAACCGATCCGGCACTTCCTTTACGAGCACATGCACGAAGAGACCGGCCACGAGGCCTGGGTGCTGAACGACCTGGAAGCCGTTGGTATCCCGCTACAGGCCGCCCAGGCCCACGCCCCCAGCCTGCACACGCTGGCCCTGAGCGGCTACAACTACTGGTCGGCCGACCGACGCCACCCTTGTTCGGTGCTGGGCATGCTGTACACGCTGGAGGTCATCGCTTCGGTGTATGGCGGGCCGTTTGCATCGGCCATTCGCGAATCCTTGCTGCTCGAAGGTGACCGGGGGGTGTCTTTCATCGACTCCCACGCCACCATGGACGCACAACACATGGCTGAATTGCGACAGGTCATCAACCAGATTTCAGATGACAGTGCCCGCGCGGCCGTGGTGGAATCGGTCAGGGTGAACTTTCACCACTTCACCCGCATCATCGAAGCCATCTGAACCTGCCGCCTCCCACACTGACGAAATTGTTGCCATGAGCGCCCCACCCGCCGTCGGTGTCGCTGGCCTTCTGGGCCGGCCCTACAAGACCATCCGACTCGAATGGAGTTCGGATCTGCGCCTGTTGCGCGTGCGCACCTGCGTCAAGCCGATCCAGTGCTACAGCCTGGCCGCGATGGGTGAAATGCACCAGGTGCTGGCCGACATCAGTGCCAACCCGGGTCTGGTGCGACACATCGTGATGACCTCCGACGTGCCCAAGGTCTTCAACTTTGGCGGTGACCTGGCGCTGTTTGTGCTGCTGGTGCGGGCGGCCGACGTGGAGTCGCTCAAGCTCTACGGCAGGCGCTGTGTCGACCTGGTGTGGTGGCTGGAAAACGCCGCCGACATCGGTGTCCACACCACCGTGCTGTCGCAAGGCGACACGCTGGGTGGCGGGCTGGAATCCATCCTGCCCTTTCACAAGGTCATCTTCGAGCGCAGCGCGCAGGCCGGTTTCCCCGAGGTGCTGTTCAACCTGTTTCCCGGCATGGGCGCCTGGGACTTCACCATCCGCAAGGCCGGCTTTGCCGTGGCCAACGAGATGATCCTGTCGGGGCGGCTGTACAGCGCCGAAGAGTTGCTGTTCAGGCGCGTCGTCGACGTGGTGGTGGACGATGGCGAAGGCGAAGCGGCGATTGAGCGGGTGCTGCGCGACGTCGAGCCCCGCCACCGCGGCACACTGGCCGCGCTGCGCGCCCGGCGCATGGCCGCGCCCATCCACTACGAAAACCTGCTGGCCGTGGTGGACCAGTGGGCCGAGAGCGCCCTGGGCCTGACCGACCGCGACCTGCGCCTGATGGAACGGCTGGCGCGCGCCCAGGCGCGCAAGGC
>JANMHH010000380.1:0-3564 GCA_031375065.1 Rubrivivax sp.
GTCCCAGCCGCCCATTTCCAGCACCGCCACCTGCGAGCCGCGCTGCAAGAATTCAGCGGCCTTGCGCGCCAGCAGCACGGCCGCGCCGCGGCCCCCACCGCCCATGCTGTTTTGCGGGTTGGCGGCCATGCCGGGCTCGGCACGCAGCGTGCGGGCGCGGCTCAGGGCCTGGGCCAGGGCAGCGTCGTTGCGGTACATCGACTCCAGGCGCGACACCAGGTCGGCGCTGGGTTCGGGCTGGGTGCTGGGGACCCAGGTGTCGACCTCGGCCGGGCCGCGCAGCACCAAGGGCACGGCGGTTTCCAGCGCCACGGCCTTCAAGGGCTGTGCGCTGCCGCTGCTGGCGGCCACGGCGCGGCCCAGCCAGCCGGTGCTCAGTTCATAGGGCCGCTGGCCGCCGCTTTCCAGCACCTGCTGGGCGTCGAAGTGCGAACGCTCGCGGTAGGGCAGGCCCACCGCGTGCAGCACCGCCAACTCACCCTGGCCATACAGGCTGTGCAGCTGCGGCAGCAAGGGGTTGAGCGCAAACGTGCCATCCAGCTTCAAGGGTTCGGCGCCAAACACACCCAGTGCGCCGCGAGCCTCGGCAAAGGACGGGTCGCCCAAGGCCGGCACGGCGGTCAGGCCGTCCATGCCGCCGCGCAGGATCACCAAGACCAGGCGGTTGCCGTGGCTGCTGTCGCGTGGGCTGGCCGCCAGGGCCAGCGAGGCCCAGGGAGGCAGCAGGCCGGCGGCCGAAGTGGCGCCCAGGGCTTGCAGCAGGTGTCGGCGGTTGTGCATGGGCGGGCTCGTCGAAAACGGTGTTGGGTGGGTTTCAGCGGCGCTGGAACTCGGGCGCCAGCAGCAGCAGCGCCAGGGCCTGCGGGCCGTCGGCAGCGCGGTTGATCTGCTGCAGGGTGCCGTCGTGCAGCAGCGGCCCCAGGCTGGTCTGCGCCAACGCACGCGCGTCCAATTGGCGGCCCACGCGGTCGGCCACGCGGGTGGCCCATTCGACACGCTTCCACACCGCGTCGGGGCCCAGCCACTCTTCGGCGCGGTCGGGCCAGCCGGCCGGCGACGGCGCGGCTTGCACACGCTGGCCCAGCAGCGTGATGCCGGCGTCGGCGTTGCGCGCAAAGGCCTGTTCGCCCAGCTTCAACAGGCGCACCGTACTGAGCACAAACTCTTCGGGCGTCTTGAGTTTGACGGCTTGTGGCGCCCAGGCTTCGGGCGACTGGACCAGCGTGCGGTACAGGCTGGGCAGGTCGCCACCGGTGTTGCGGAAGTTGGCCTCGAGCCGGGCCACCAAGGCCGGTGCGGGTTCGTCGGCCACGAAGTGGCGGGCCAGTTTGGTGGCGATGAAGCGGGCTGTGCTGGGGTGCAGGGTCAGGTCATGCAACACGGCGTCCAGGCTCTCGGGGCCTTCGGCGTAGCGTTTGCCCAGCACGGTCTTGGGGCCGGGCTGGTGCCAACTGGCGTCGAAGCGGACACCGGCGGTGTTGGCGGCACCGGGGGCTGCGTTGATCAGCTCGCCCAGGGGCACGCGCCAGCCGGTCAAAACGCGGGCGAACTCGGTCACGTCGGTCTGGGTGTAGCCGCCCCAGCCACCATAGGCCGCGCCACCGCCGGCCACGCCCAGGGTGTGCAGTTCCAGCACCTCGCGCGCCAGGTTTTCGTTCAGGCCGCTGATGCGCGGCGGTGGCGTGTTGTTGTTGCGGGCGCGCTGGGCCAGTCGGCGCACCAAGGTGGAATCCGCGCCGGCCGAGTTGTCGTTGTCCAAGTAGCGCAGCATGCCGGCGTGGTGCACCACGGCCTTGAGCAAGGTCTCGAAGTTGCCACCGGTGTGCGGCCGGATGGCTTCACGTTCAAACGCGCCGACGATGCCGCGCGCGCTGGCCTTGGCCATGCTGACGGTGAAGTGGTTGGCCCAGAACAGCGCAATGCGCTCGTTGAAAGGCTGGGTGCTGAGCGCCGCGGTGCTCAACCGCGCGCGCACATCGTTCTGCACGATCTGGCGAAAGTGCTCGCCAAACTGCTGCTCGGCGGGGCGGGGATCGGTGCTGCTGAGCTGCGGTGAAGCACCACCAGCAGCGCCCGCATCAGCGCCGCCACCAGCGGCACCTGAAGTGGAGCCGGCCACGCCCATTCCGCCGCCCGTCATCGCAACGGGTCGGCGCTGGTCAAGCAAGAACTCGGCAAAGCGCTTCAGGCCTTCGACACCGCTGGCCAGCCCGCTGCCACGCTGGGGCTCGGCCGGCCCGATCTGGTTGATCAACCAAGCGCTGGCGTCGCTGCCGACGACGGAGAGCTGGGGTTCACCCAAGCCAAACCGGTGCGCGGCCAGCGCGGCTTGAACGTCGGAGCTGGGCATGGTCTGCATACCCAACAGTGTGACCGCTTTGACGTCACGCGACATGGCTGCCGCGTGAAGAAACGTTTACTTGGCCAGCAGGCGGTTCAAGGTGGCGATGTCGGCGGCGGACAGCTGCCCGCTGGCCTGCTGCAGACGCAGGCTGCCCAGCAGCACGTCGTAGCGGGCCTTGGCCAGGTCGCGCTGGGTGCTGAAGAGCAGGGTCTGGGCGTTGAGCACGTCCAGGTTGACCCGCACACCGACTTTGTAGCCCAGTTGCGTGGCTTCCAGTTGCAGTTTGGTCGACGCTTCGGCGGCCTCCAGCGCCTTGACCTGGGCCAAGCCGGACTGCACACCGAAGTAGGCCACGCGGGCGCTTTGCGCCACGCCGCGGCGCGCGGCCTCCAGGTCGTTGCGGGCCTTGTCTTCCAGCGACAAGGTTTCCTTGATGCGGTTTTGCGTGGCGCCGCCGGTGTACAGCGGCCAGTTCATCTGCACGCCGATGCTGGCCACCGCGGACGTGCCCACGCTGCGGCTGAGCTGCGGCAGCGTGCCACGGGCGTCAGAGCCACCGAGCGAGGCCACCGCGTCCAGCGTGGGCGACTCGGCGGCGCGGGCCTTGGCAATCTCCAGCGTGGCCACGTCCAGGCCGGCGCGCGCGCGCCGCACCGTGGGGTGCTGTTGGTCGCCCACCGACACCCACTCTTCGGCGTTGGCGGGCGTGGGTGACGGCAGCACCACCGGCACCAGCAAAGGCTTGGGCGCCACGTTGTTTTTGCCCACCAGCGTGTCCAGGGCAATGCGCCGGGTGCGCAGTTCGTTTTCGGCCGCCAACTCCTGGAAGGTACCCAGGTCAAAACGCGATTGCGCTTCACGGGTGTCGGTGATGGTGGCGGTACCGACTTCAAAGTTGCGCTTGGCCGAGGCCAGCTGCTCGGCCGTGGCCGCCTTGTTGGCGCGCGTGGTGGCCAGCGTGTCCTGGGCCGAGAGCACGTCGAAATAAGCCTGCGACAGGCGCACCACCAGGTCTTGCTCGGCCGCGTCCAGGTCGGCCTGGGCCACGATCAGCGACTTGCGCGCCTGCTCGATGGTGACGCCATTGGCGCGGTTGAACAGCGGATAGCGGCCGTTCAGCGCACCCGAAACCGAGTGCGTCGACTTGGCCCCGCTGAAGGTGGGCGAGTCGTTCAGCGCGGTGCTGGCGCCGGCCGTGGCGGCCAGCGTGGGGCGGGTCA
>JANMHH010000437.1:0-3509 GCA_031375065.1 Rubrivivax sp.
GCGTACTCGCACGCCGGCGTACGGCAAGCGATGCGCGACAAGCGATGCGCGCCAGGGCGCGCGTCAGCGGTAGCTCTGGTAAACCGCTGCGCTGCCGTCTCGCTTGACCAGCACCACGTCGTACGGGTCTTTTTTGCCGCCGTAGGCGGGCCCGTCCATGCCGGGCGAGCCGACCGGCATGCCGGGCACCGCGATGCCCACCACGCCACGGGGATTGTCCGCAAGCAGCCGCTTGACCTCACGGGCCGGCACATGGCCTTCCAGTGCATAGCCGCCCACCATGGCGGTGTGGCATGAACCGAATTTTTCGGCGAAACCGACGCGCTTGCGCACCGGTGCGGTGTTGTCGACCTCGTTCACCTTGACCCGAAAGCCGTTGGCCTGCATGTGCTGGATCCAGTCGCCGCAGCAGCCGCAGGTGGGGCTCTTCCACACTTCGACCAGCGGACCTTCAGCACTGCGTGCCGCCAGTTTGTCAGGCGACACGGCAGGCGAGGCAGCCCAGGCAGGCACGGCGAGCGCTGCCGCCACAGCCAACAGCGAGCGGCGGCGCAAGGCATGAGGTTTTGGGTTCATGGCTGCATTCTCAAGAAGGTTCAGTGGTTTGGCCATCATGCGCGGTGCGGCCGTGACGGCATTGACTTAAATCAGCGCGGAACCAGGAAGGTCGACTTCTCGAACTGCACCGCGGGCGTCGGCGCGCCGATCTCATCTGCGGGCCTCACACCCGCCACTTCAAACACCACCGGCACCGACCGGCCTGCCAACCCTTGCGCCACCGCGTAGGGCAGGCGCAGGCTGACCGACATCGACGCCATGCCAGCAGGCGCGGCGCTGACGGGCCTGGCCAACACCTCCATGCCCACGATGCCAGAGGCGGTCACCCGATAACGTTGCGTGGCCTCGGTGCGGTTCATGACCTGGATGCGGTAGACGTTTTCCACCGCACCGTCTTCAACCACCCGGGCCAGTGCGCCGCGGTCCTTGACGACGTCAAACGTGAACGGGCTGCGCAGGGCCACACTGGCTGCAAAGGCGATGCTGGCCGCACCCAGAACGGCACCGTAGATCAACACCCGGGGCCGCAACGCGCGCTTGAACATCTGCAGCCGTGTCCAGCCGTTAACCACGCCGTTTTCGGTGGCGTAGCGGATCAGGCCCTTGGCGTAGCCCATCTTGTCCATCACGTCGTCGCAAACGTCGATGCAGGCGGCGCAGCCGATGCATTCGTTTTGCAGCCCGTTGCGGATGTCGATGCCGGTCGGGCAGACCTGCACGCACAGGGTGCAGTTGATGCAGTCCCCCAAGCCCTGCGCGGCCGCATCGGTTTTCTTGGAACGGGAACCGCGGGGCTCACCGCGCCCCACGTCGTAGGCAATGACCAGCGAGTCCTTGTCGATCAGCGCGCTCTGGAAGCGGGCGTACGGGCACATGTACTTGCACATCTGCTCGCGCAGATAGCCCGCGTTGCCGTAGGTGGCGGCGCCATAGAAGAGCACCCAGAAGGCGTTCCAGCCCGACATGTCCCAGGCCGCCGCAGCGGCGGCCAGTTCGCGGATCGGCGTGAAGTAGCCCACGAAGCTGAAGCCGGTGAACAGCGGGATGCTCAGCCACGCCGCTTGTTTGGCGCCCTTGCGCACGATCTTGTTCATGCCCCAGGGGGCCTGGTCCAGCCGCATGCGCGCAATGCGGTCGCCCTCGATCTTGCGTTCGGCCCACATGAAGATTTCGGTGTAGACCGTTTGCGGGCAGGTGTAGCCGCACCACAGCCGGCCGGCCACCGCGGTGAAGAAAAACAGCGCCAGCGCCGACAGCACCAGCAGCGCGGCCAGAAAGATCAGGTCCTGCGGGTACAGCAGCAGGCCGAAGATGTAGAAGCGCTGTGCGTCCAGGTCGAACAGCACCGCCTGGCGGCCGCCCCAGGTCAGCCAGGGCAGGCCGTAAAAAAACAGCTGTGTCAGCCAGACAAAGACCCAGCGCCAGGTGGCGAACCAGCCCGTCACCGCACGCGGGTAGATCGTGGCCTGCTTCTGGTACATCGATACGAACTGCGTGCCATCGTCGCCCGCCTCTATCGCTGCTGCGGGTGCGGCCAGGATGGGGATGACTCTTTGAGGGTCCGACATGTTTACGGGGTGACGTCCATCAAGAGGGTCAACTGCCAGGACCTTGTCATCGCTTCAACTCGTTCAGTTTGTGCTCGATCTTGCTCCATGCGTCGGCATCGGGCAGGGCCAGCTTGGTTTTGGTGATCGGCTTCCACTGCCGTGACAGCTCGGCGTTGAGCGGGATGAAGTGCAACTGGTGGGTCGGCACGTCTTCTTCGGCGTAGATGGCGCTGACCGGGCACTCGGGTACACAGACCGCGCAGTCGATGCAGTCGTCGGGGTCGATGGTCAGGAAGTTGGGGCCTTCGCGAAACGCGTCGACCGGGCACACGTCGACGCAGTCCGTGTACTTGCAACGGATGCAGGCTTCGGTGACGACGAAGGTCATCGGTGTGCTTGGTGTTCTTCAGCCGCAACACTTGCCGCCGGAACAGCACGAATCGCCCTTGGCGACCGCTACGGGCGCGGAAGCGGCAGCGACCCGGGTGATCTGGATGCGCCAGACCGCTGGCCCGGCTTCCAATGCCGTCCACTCAAACTGGCCAGGGGCGCTCTCTTCAAACTGGTAGCGCAGCGGCTGCGGGTTGTGGTCGTTGACGAGTTGCAGCGACTCGCCAATGGCCAGGCCATCGCAACGACCGAAGATCAGCGGGTGACGCTCACGCGGCGCGATGCTGCGAATGTCCAGCACGCAGGTGGGTTGGGTCAGGGTGGTTGTCATCAGCGCCTTTCAGTTGGAAGGTAAGCACCGGTGCGCGCGACAGTGCGCGTCTGGGGTGCGGTGAGGGAACAGAACATGTGGGCCAGGAGATCGGCTGTGGTTGATCGGCTGTGGTTGAGTGCTGTGTTTGAGCGGCTGAGGTGGATCGACACCGCTGGCCTGGTCAGCCGTCCTTGCCATCCAGTCGGCTGCCCAGCAGCCACGGCGTGAAGACCCACAGGTAAAGCGCAAAGGCCGTTGCCCAGGCGGCGGCAGCCACCACCAGCCATGTTGTCGTGTGCGCCGGCGCCAGCAAGGGCAGCAGCACGCGGGCGATGGCGGCACCGGCCACCAGCAGATAGGCCGTCACCTCCAGCGGCGTCACCTTCAGCGCGCGCCCAGTGTGGCCCCTGGCCGTGCGGGTGATCATGCCCACGATGAGCCCGGCCGTGGCGCCCACCGCCAGCGCGTGAATGCCAGCCGACGCGGGCACCCCGCCCAGCAGCATGGGCAGCTGCGACCACGCCAACAGCATGAAGCCCACCAGCAACCAGGCGTAGGCCGCGTGCAGCACCCACAGAATGGGGCGCGCCCGGGTGCGCCAAGGCTGCCACTGCCACAACCGTGCGGCGTGCAACAGGGCCGCCGCCGCAAAACCGGCGGCCGTAACCGGGTTGGCCGGCAACAGCACCCAGGCCGCC
>JANMHH010000440.1:0-9641 GCA_031375065.1 Rubrivivax sp.
CGACCCTCGTCGCCTCGCATCAGGTTGCGTTCACGCTGCATGGCCTGCAGACCCGCACCGCGCTCGACGATGACAAAACAGTTGCTCTGCTGGATCATCAGGCGCAGCACGGGAATGGTCGATCCCAGGTTGTATTGACGCAGTTGCGAATACCAGGGCGCTTGCACGTCTTCTTCCATCGCCAGCGTGCCCAGCGACTCGGGGCAGCTTTCGAGGTTGCTCTTGTTGCCCTCGGCGGTGGCGCCTCCAGCGGCCCCAGTGACCGTGGTGTTGCCGCCGCCCATGCTGGGCGCGGTGGCAAGGCAGCCTCCCAATAACGAAGCCGCGGCCACGGCGCCAAGCCGAAGCCAAACTGCAGAAGCTGTGGTGAACATCCCTTTTCCCCTCTGGTTTTCGACCCCCTGACGGGTGGCCGTTGACGCCCACTTTGGACGCGTAAGCGAATGCTACGGCCACTGCAGGCCCAGTGGCAATCCCACACAGGGGCTGTCCAATCAAGCTTTACTCCCCCAGGTACGCCGCCCTGACCTTGGGGTCATTGAGCAGCGCCTTGGCCTCGCCCGTCATGGTGATCTCACCCGACTCCATCACATAGCCCCGGTTGGCCAGACCCAGCGCCCGGCTGGCGTTTTGTTCGACCAGCAAGACGGTGGTGCCGCGGCTGTGGATGTCGGCCACCACCTCGAAGATCTTGTCGACCATGATCGGGCTCAAGCCCATGCTGGGTTCGTCCAGCAACAGCACCTTGGGCTGCGCCATCAGGGCGCGCCCCATGGCCAGCATTTGCTGCTCGCCGCCGCTCATGGTGCCGGCCAGTTGGGTGGCACGCTCCTTCAGGCGCGGGAAGATGCCAAACACCTTGTCGATGTCGGCCTCGATCTGCGCTTTGTCGTTGCGGACGAAGGCACCCATCTGCAGGTTCTCGACGATGGTCATGCGCGTGAAGGTGCCGCGCCCTTCAGGCACCATCACCAGGCCCTGCTTGACCAGGTCCCAGGCGCCCTGCCCTTTGATGGACCGGCCCATGAACTCGATGTCCCCCGCAGCCACCGCCTGGGTGCCGGTGATGGCCTTGAGCGTGGTTGTCTTGCCGGCGCCATTGGCGCCAATCAGGCTGACCAGCTCGCCTTGGCGTACTTCAAAGCTGACGCCCTTGACGGCCTGGATGCCGCCATAAGCCACCTTCAGACCGCTGACCTTCAGAAGTATCGTGCTCATCACTTGTCCGCCTTGTGACCGGCGCCCAGATAGGCCTCGATCACCTTTTCGTTCTTCTGCACTTCGGCCGGGTTGCCCTCGGCGATCTGTTTGCCATAGTCGAGCACCGTCACGCGGTCACACAAGCCCATGACCAGTTTCACATCGTGCTCGATCAGCAAGATGGTGCGGCCGTCCTTGCGGATGCGATCGATCAGCTCACGAAGCACCACTTTTTCGGTGGCATTCATGCCGGCGGCCGGCTCGTCCAGCGCGATCAACTTGGGGTCGGTGGCCAGGGCACGTGCGATCTCCAGGCGCCGCTGGTCGCCGTAGCTCAGCGTGCGGGCGCGAAAGTCGGCGTACTTGCCGATGCCGACATAGTCCAGCAACTCTTGCGCGCGTTGGGCGATGGCGGCTTCTTCAGCCTTGAAACCGCTGGTGCGGAACACCGCGCCCAGCAGCCCCGAATGGGTTCGCACGTGCCGGCCCACCATCACGTTTTCCAGCGCCGTCATTTCTGCAAAGAGGCGGATGTTCTGAAAGGTGCGCGCAATGCCTTGTTTGGCCACCTCGTGCACCGCACTGGGTTTGTAAGGGCTGCCGCCCAGCTCGAAGGTGCCCGAATCGGGCGTGTACAGACCCGTGATCACGTTGAAGAACGTGGTCTTGCCTGCGCCGTTGGGGCCGATCAGGCCGTAGACCTGACCTTTCTGGATGGTGATGCCGACGTCGGACAAGGCCTGCAAGCCACCAAAGCGCTTGCTGACACCGGCAACTTTGAGAACGATTTCGCTCATGTTGTTTTGCCCCTGGGTATCACTTGGCGGCGGCCGGCGCGTCGACCGGCTGCGGTGCTGCCTTGCCGTGTTCACGCGAAGGCCACAAGCCCCGCGGGCGCAGCAGCATGATGCCGATCATGGCCAGCGCGATCAGCAACTGACGCAGGATGGAGGCGTCCAGCCGACCACCGGTCATTTGTTGCAATGGCCCGGCCACGTAGCGCAACACCTCGGGCAGCGCAGCCAACATCACCGCACCCAGGATCACACCCGGCAAATGGCCCATGCCGCCCAGCACCACCATGGCCACGATCATCACGCTCTCCATCAGGCTGAAGGACTCGGGGCTGACAAAACCCTGGAAGGCCGCAAACATGCTGCCGCTGACGCCACCAAACGTGGCGCCCATGCCAAAGGCCAGGAGCTTCATGTTGCGGGTGTTGATGCCCATCGCCTTGGCGGCGATTTCGTCTTCGCGAATGGCCATCCAGGCCCGCCCGATGCGGCTGGTTTCCAGGCGGTGGCAGATGACCACGCTGACCACCACCAGAAACAGGAACAGGTAGTAGTACAGCGTCACCGATGGGATCGTGAAATCACCGATCACCAGCTTCTTGCCGAAGTTGATCCACGGGTCGGACACCGGGCCGATGATCATCGGGTCGATGCGGTCCAGGCCACGCGGCCCGTTGGTGATGTTGACCGGGTGCTCCAGGTTGTTCATGAACACCCGGATGATTTCGCCAAAGCCCAAGGTCACGATGGCCAGGTAGTCACCGCGCAGTTTGAGCACCGGCGTTCCCAACAAGACGCCGGCCAGACCCGCCAAGGCCGCGGCCAACGGCACCACCAACCAGATCGGCGTGTGCAGACCGTTGGGGAAAGCGGCCGCGATCCAGGGAAAGTTCTCCATCAGATGCGGGCTGGCCAACAGCGCATACATGTAGGCGCCCACCGCATAAAACGCGACGAAGCCCAGGTCCAGCAAGCCGGCGTAACCGACCACGATGTTCAGGCCCAAGGCCAACAGCACATAGAGCAGCGCCAGCGCCAGGATGCGCACCCAGCCGGCACCCAGCCCGCCCACCTGCATCAGCAAAGGCAAGGCCAGCAGCGCCAGCGCGCTGAGGAAAAAGACAATGATTCTCTTTTGCATGGTGTTGCCCCTGGCCTCAAGCGCGATCGGCGACACGCTCACCCAGCAGACCTTGTGGTCGCAGGGTCAGCACCAGGATCAGCGCGATGAAGGCAAAGATGTCGGCGTAGTGGCTGCCCAGCACGCCGCCGGTCAGTGCCCCCAGGTAGCCCGCGCCCAGCGCTTCGACCAGGCCCAGCAAGACGCCTCCCACCACGGCACCCGCCAGGTTGCCGATGCCGCCCATCACCGCCGCGGTAAAGGCCTTCAGGCCGGGCAGGAAACCCATGGTGTGTTGCACGGTGCCGTAGTTGGCCGCCCACATGATGCCGGCCACCGCAGCCAGCGTGGCCCCGATGACAAAGGTGGCCGAGATCACCATGTCGGGCTTGACCCCCATCAGCGCGGCCACCCGCGGGTTTTCTGCCGTGGCGCGCATCGCGCGGCCCAGCTTGGTCTTGTTCACCAGGAACATCAACGCCGCCAGGATGACCACCGTCAGGCCCAGGATCAAGATCTGCGTGACCGTGATCACCGGTCCACCCAGGTTGATGGGGTCGGGCGGCAGCAGCGCCGGGTAGGGCTTGGGGTTGGGCGTCCAGATGATCATGGCCAGCGTCTGCAACAGCAAACTCATGCCCATCGCGGTGATCAACGGCGCCAGTCGCGGGGCGTTCCTCAGTGGCCTGTAGGCCAGTTTTTCGATGGTGAAGTTCAGCGCCGAACAGATCAGGATGGCGCAGACCAGCGACACCAACATCATCGCCCACCCAGGCATGCCGGTCTCCGACAAGGCCGAGACCACGGTCCAACTGGTCAACGCACCAAACATCAGCACTTCACCGTGCGCAAAGTTGATCAGGTTGATGATGCCGTAGACCATGGTGTAGCCCAAAGCCACCAGTGCATACATGCTGCCCAGCACCAGACCATTGATGATCTGCTGGATGAAGGTTTCCATCGAATGCAACTCCTGTTGTCGCGCCCAGTGCAGGTGCCCACCGGACCCTTGCAAGAAGCTCGCCTGACTCGTTGTTGTGTGCCCCCGCCCAGCAAACGATGCTGTCGGTGGCGGCGCATTCTAGGTGGGGGGTCGCCGTGAGCAGGGCCGGAGTTACCCCCTTGCGGGCAGCGCAAATCACCACAGAACAAGCGCTTCAGCGAGCTTTCTTCGCCAGGGCGTCGCGCTCGCGCAGCTCCTGCAGCCGCTGGCCAATGCGCTGCTCCAGGCCGCGGTCCACCGGCCTGTAAAAAGGGCCTGAAGCCACCCCCGCGGGCAGGTAGTTTTCACCCGCGGCGTAGCCGTCAGGTTCGTCATGGGCATAGCGGTAGTCTTTGCCCAGCCCCAGATCCTTCATGAGCGCTGTCGGTGCATTGCGCAAATGGGCGGGCACTGGTCGAGTGCCATCGGCTTTGACGAGGGCCTGGACTTCATTCCAGGCTTTGTAGACGGCGTTGGACTTCGGCGCCACCGCCAAGTAGACCACGGCCTGGGCCAGCGTCAGCTCGCCTTCGGGCGAACCCAAACGCTCGTAGACCTCGGCTGCGTCCAGGGCCATTCGAAGCGCGCGCGGGTCGGCCAGGCCAATGTCTTCGCTGGCCATGCGCACCAGCCGGCGCGCGGCGTAGCGTGGGTCCATGCCGGCGTCCAACAAGCGCGCCAACCAATAGAGGGCCGCGTCGGGATTGGAGCCGCGCACCGACTTGTGCAGTGCCGAGATCAAGTCGTAGAAGATGTCGCCGCCCTTGTCCCCACGGCGAACCATGCGGCCGATGGCGGTCTCCAGTTGCACGGGCGTCAATTCACCGATGCCGGGGAAGGCGACAGTGGCACTCTCGTAGGCGTTGAGCAAGCGGCGCCCGTCGCCATCGGCAAAAGCGATCAGCTGCTGTCTGGCCGCTTCATTCAGCACAGGGCCCTGGGTCAGCACAGCGGCGCGCTCCAGCAACCGGCCCAGGTCACCGTCATCCAGCGACTCCAGCACAAACACCGTGGCACGCGACAGCAGCGCCGAGTTGACCTCGAAGGACGGGTTCTCGGTGGTGGCGCCGATGAAGCTGAACAAACCGGCCTCGACGTGCGGCAAAAAAGCGTCTTGCTGCGACTTGTTGAAGCGGTGCACTTCGTCGACAAACAGCACCGTGGCGCGGCCCGCGCGGCGCAGGGCCTGCGCCTGCTCCACCGCTTCACGAATTTCTTTCACGCCCGAGAGCACGGCCGACAAGACGATGAAGTGGGCTTGTGTCGCGCCGGCCAGCAGCCGCGCCAAGGTGGTCTTGCCCACCCCCGGCGGGCCCCACAAGATCATGGAGGGCAGCCGACCCGCATCAAAAGCCACCCGCAAGGGCCGGCCCGGGGCCAGCAGGTGGCGTTGGCCCACCACCTCGTCCAGGGTCTGCGGGCGCATGCGTTCGGCCAACGGCACTGTCGTCGCCACGGGCGGCGGCGGCGGCGGGTCAAACAGTGCGACTTGGCTGGACATCTGTCGATTGTCTCAGCCCATGCTGGCCCAGCTTGCAGGTCCCCGCCCTCCGGCCCTTCAGGCCGAGTCACACCGAGTCACCCCGTCTCACCGCTCACGGCTGCTCAATCACGTCGGCGCCGGCCGGCGGCGTGAACCGAAAGCGCTCGCTGGCCAGATTGGCGTTGGCCACGAAGCGAGAAAAGTCCAGGCGAGAGCGCTGGCCAAAGCTGTCCAACAGTTCCACAGCCGCCAATTCGCGGTTGCGAAAACCCACGCGCATGAACTGAAAGGCGCCGTCCTTGGCCCGCGGTGTGGCCAAGGCCCATTCCAGACCATCGTTGTTGGCTTCATTGGACAGCACGAAATCGGGCTCCAGTGAAGCGCCGGCCAGCAGCGCCGCTGGCGTGGACCCCAGCGCCTGCGTCAAACGGCGCGAGCTGGCTTGATTGAGGTCGGTGTCGTAGATCCACACCTTTTGACCGTCAGCCACGATCAGTTGCTGAAAGGGCTTGCTGTAGTTGAAGCGAAATCGGTTCGGCCGAGAAAACTCAAAGTCGCCGCTGCTGATTTTCTTGCGGGCACCATCGGCCGACGTGACCGTCTGCGTGAAGGTCGCCTGCCCCGACTTCACGTCACGCACAAACTCACGCAAGTTGCTCACCGCATCTGCATGAACCGCACCTGCCAAGCCGCCCAGGGCGAGCACAGCAAGCCCCCGTAAGCAAACACCGCGGATCCGGTTCTGTCGCGTCGCAGGGGTTGCCTTCGGCGCGGGCAGCGGCGCAGCAGCTTCGGGGAGGGGCTTATTCATCGCGTTGGGGGACCAGGATGTCACGGTTGCCGCTGTGGCCCATGGCCGAAACCACGCCACTTTTTTCCATCTGCTCAAGAAGCCGAGCCGCCCGGTTGTAGCCGATGCGCAGGTGCCGCTGGACCAGCGAGATGGAAGCCCGGCGGTGCTGCAGGACGACGCCAACGGCCTGGTCGTACATGGCGTCGCTTTCACCGCCCGCGGCACCTGCGCCACCCGCCACAGACCCTTCTCCACCCGCTGCGTCGCCATCGAGCACGCCACCTTCCAAAATTCCTTCGACATAGTTGGGCTCACCCTGGGACCGCAGATACTGCACAACGCGGTGGACCTCGTCATCGCTGACAAAGGCGCCGTGCACACGCACCGGCAAACCGCTGCCCGAGGCGAGATAGAGCATGTCGCCCTGGCCCAGCAAGGCCTCGGCCCCCATCTGGTCCAGGATGGTGCGGCTGTCGATCTTGCTGCTGACCTGAAAGCTCAGGCGGGTGGGGATGTTGGCCTTGATCAACCCGGTGATCACGTCCACGCTGGGCCGCTGGGTGGCCAGGATCAGATGCATGCCGCAGGCGCGCGCCTTTTGCGCCAGGCGCGCGATCAGCTCTTCGATCTTCTTGCCCACCACCATCATCAGGTCGGCCAGCTCGTCGATCACCACCACGATGTGCGGCAAGCGGTCCAGCGGCTCGGGCTCGTCCGGCGTCAAGCTGAAAGGGTTGGGCAGTTTTTCGCCGCGCTCAGTGGCCTCCAGGATCTTCTTGTTGTAGCCGCCCAGGTTGCGAACGCCCAGCTTGCTCATCAGCTTGTAGCGGCGCTCCATTTCACCCACACACCAGTTCAGCGCGTGGGCAGCCTGCTTCATGTCGGTGACCACCGGTGCCAACAGGTGCGGAATGCCTTCATAGACACTCATCTCCAGCATCTTGGGGTCGATGAGGATCAAGCGCACATCGCGTGCATCGGCCTTGTAGAGCAGGCTCAGGATCATCGCGTTGATGCCCACGCTCTTGCCCGAACCGGTGGTGCCGGCCACCAGGCAGTGCGGCATCTTGGCCAGGTCGGCCACCACCGGATGCCCGACGATGTCCTTGCCCAGCCCCATGGTCAGCAGCGAGGCCGAGTCGTTATAAACGTCCGACCCCAGGATCTCTGAAAGCTTGATGGTCTGGCGCCGCGCGTTGGGCAATTCCAGCGCCATGTAGTTCTTGCCCGGGATCACTTCGACCACCCGAATGCTGACCAGCGACAAGGAACGCGCCAGGTCGCGCGCCAGGCCGACGATTTGCGCGCCTTTGACGCCCGTGGCAGGCTCGATCTCGTAGCGGGTGATCACGGGCCCTGGCGACGCCGCCACCACGCGGACTTCGACGCCAAAGTCCTTGAGCTTCTTTTCGATCAGGCGGCTGGTCATTTCCAGCGACTCAGGGGTCATCGAGTCCGGCCGCTGTTGCACGCCGTCGAGCAGGTCCACTTGCGGCAGCCGGGTGTCGGCAAGCTCTGCAAACAAGGGCTTTTGACGTTCTTTGGCAACCCGCTGCGACGGCGCGATGTCGCTGATGGTGGGGGCGATCACCAGCGGCACATGCTCTTCGACCACGGCCAGCTGTTCTTCCACCACCGACTCACGCTCGCGCGCAGCTTGCTCGCCCAGTCGCTTGTCTTCTTTGAGTTCGCGGCGATCCTGGCGGGTCGCCCGCAATCGGTCCAGTTGCTCACCAATGCCGTCGGCCAGAGCCAGCCACGAAAACCGCAGGGCCAAAGAAAGGCCCAGCACCAGCGCCGCTATCCACAGCACACCCGAACCCGCAAAGCCCAGCCAACGCATCGACAACGGGCCCAGGGTGAAACCCAACACCCCGCCGGCGTGGCCTGGCAGGTGCTGCTCCCAGCGGTACAGCCGGGTCCACTCCAACGCCGAGCTGGCGCAAAGCAGGAGCGCCAGGCCCAGCCAGAACATCCAGCGCGGAGCCGACGGCGCCACCGACGCGGGCCGCAAACTGACGGCCAATGCCGAAAGCCACGCGCGCACTGCGACGGGCACGATCCACCAGGCGGAAAAGCCAAAAAGAAAAAGCGCGATGTCAGAAAACCGGGCGCCCAGTACGCCTGCCTTGTTCTGGACACTGGCGCCCATGCCAGACGTGCTGAAGGCGGCGTCGCCGCTGTGGTGCGTCACCATCGCCAGCGTGAACAGCAGCAGCGCCAACGCGCTGGCCATCAGCACCGCCTTGCGCCGCCACGGCGGCGGCGAACCGCTCGTCGCTGCTGTCGCGGCAGCGCCGTCGGCGTTCAGGGATCCAAGGGGGAAGCTCATGATCGGCATTCTGGCCGATCAGCCGCGTCAGTCGTTCTGTTGCAGCCGTTCTTTGATGATGACCGAGCCGTTTTCCTGGGTCTCGATGACGCCGCGGTCTTCCAGGTCCTTCATGACCCGGCTGACCATTTCGCGCGATGCGCCCACCACCTTGGCCATGTCCTGGCGGCTGACCTTGTGGCGAATGATCTTCACCTCGTCAATCTCTTCGGCCATGTCGAGCAGGGTGCGGGCGACGCGGCCATAAACGTCCAGCAGCGCCAGGCTCTCGATCTGGCGGTCGGCATTGCGCAGGCGCTTGACCAAGCCGCGCATGACGCCATACGACAGGGTGGAATTTTCGGGCAGGCAGCGCGCAAAGTCGGCCCGCGCCAGCACCAGCATGTCGGTCTGGATTTCAGCCCGCACCGTGGCGGAATGCGGCTCGTTGTCGATCAGGCTCATTTCGCCCACGTAGTCGCCCGACTCCAGCACCGCCAGGATGACTTCCCGGCCGCGGCTGTCGGAGGTGAGCACGCGCGCGCGACCGTTGAGCAGGATGAACAGAGCGTTGCTTTTGCGCCCCTGCTCCACCACCAGCTCGCCGCGCCTGAACCGGCGCTTGACCACGCTGTCGGCAATGGCCTGCGCCTGGTCGGCGGTGAGCATGGAGAACAGGGGTACGCGGCGGATCAGGTCCAGGTTGGACAGCATCGACATCGAACTCGCTCCTCTTGTTGTGATCAATCTCCCGCGAGACCCCGGGCCGAGCCCGGTCTGCAAGAATCGCGCTATTGTGCCCACAGCGAGGCGCGCAGCCATGGGGTTGCGCCCCGATGTGACGATCGGGCGTCGGATCGACGCGACGCCCGCCTCTTTGCTCTGCCCTCACATGACAACCACCTCTGCACACGCCAAAGTAATGATCCTGGGCTCTGGCCCTGCCGGCTACACTGCG
>JANMHH010000499.1:0-1979 GCA_031375065.1 Rubrivivax sp.
AATGCCAAAACAGCACCACCCGGAGCCCCCATGCACCCCACCTTGCCGCTGCTTGCCCACACCGACTTCCCGCCCCTGAAGCGCAGCCGGTTGGAGACCCTGCAGGTCAACCTGGGCTACCGCTGCAACCAGAGCTGCCTGCACTGCCACGTCAACGCCGGGCCCAACCGCACCGAGATGATGGACGCCGACACCGCGGCCCTGGTGCTGGACGTGCTGCGCCGGCGCGGTGTGTCGACACTCGACCTGACCGGCGGCGCGCCCGAGCTCAGCCCGCACTTTCGCGACCTGGTGCGGGCGGCTCGGCAGATGGGCGTGCGTGTGATCGACCGCTGCAACCTGACCATCCTGTCCGAACCGGGTCAAGAAGACCTGGCCGTTTTTCTGGCCGAGCAGGGCGTCGAGGTCGTGGCCTCGATGCCTTGTTATTCGGTGGCCAACGTCGTCCGCCAGCGCGGCGAAGGTGTGTTCGACCGCAGCATTGCCGGCCTGCGCGCGCTGAACGCGCTGGGCTACGGCCAGCCGGGCGGCGCCTTGGTGCTGAACCTGGTCTACAACCCGCAGGGCCCCAACCTGCCGCCGGCCCAAGGCCCGCTGGAGCTGGACTACAAACGCGAGCTGGCGGCGCACTTTGGCATCCGCTTCAACCACCTGTTTGCGCTGACCAACATGCCGATCCAGCGCTTTGGCAGCACGCTGGTCAGCAAAGGCACGTTTGGCGGCTACATGCAGTTGCTGAAAGGCGCTTACCAGCCGCACAACCTGGCCACCGTGATGTGCCGCACGATGGTCAGTGTCGACTACCAAGGCGACCTCTACGACTGCGACTTCAACCAGATGCTGGACCTGCCCGCGCAGGTGGGCGTCAACAGCCGGCCACACCTGCGTGACCTGCTGGTCACCGACGCCGCCAACACCCGCATTCGGGTGGCCGACCACTGCTATGGCTGCACCGCCGGCCAAGGCAGCAGTTGTGGCGGTGCACTGGGCAGCGACGCGCCCGCGCTGGCCGTGGCCGAGCCGGCCTGAAGAGCGGGCCCGCGCTTGGTGACACGCCTGTCGGTGGTGATGCCGGCGCTCAACGAAGCCGCGGGCATCGCGCAAACCTTGCAGCGTCTGGCACCTGGGCGCGCGCGTGGTGTCGAGGTCATCGTGGTCGACGGTGGCAGCC
This sequence comes from Rubrivivax sp., assembly GCA_031375065.1. Lineage (GTDB taxonomy): Bacteria > Pseudomonadota > Gammaproteobacteria > Burkholderiales > Burkholderiaceae_C > Rubrivivax. Next base: position 1,172 of record JANMHH010000499.1, read on the forward strand.
ATGACGGCACCGCCGACCGTGCCGCTGCCGGGGCCGACCGTGTGCTGGCCGGTCCGCGCGGGCGGGCCCGGCAAATGAATGCTGGCGCGGCGGCGGCGCGTGGTCAGGTGTTGCTGTTTTTGCATGCCGACACGCTGCTGCCAGCGCAGGCTGACCTGCGCATCGAGCAAGCGCTGAGCGCCGGCCGTGTGTGGGGGCGCTTTGACGTGCACATCGAAGGCCACAGTCCCATGCTGCGGGTGGTGGCGGCCATGATGAATTGGCGCTCGCGCTGGAGCGGCATTGCCACCGGCGACCAAGCCATCTTCGTGTGGGCCGATGTGTTCAGGCAACTGGGAGGTTATGCCGACCAGCCCTTGATGGAAGACATCGAGCTGAGCCGCCGCCTGTTGGCGGTCTCCAGGCCGGCCTGCCTGCGCCAGCGGGTTTCGACCTCGGGCCGGCGCTGGGAAAGCCGCGGTGTCTGGCGCACCATCTTCTTGATGTGGCGCTTGCGCTGGCGCTATTGGCGCGGCGAATCGCCTGAAACCCTGGCGCAGGACTACCGGTGACGCACTTTCGTGTGGCCCTGATGGCCAAGGCGCCGGTTGCCGGCTTGGCCAAGACCCGCCTGGTGCCCGCCTTGGGCGAAGCCGGCGCCGCGGCGCTGGCCCAGCGTCTGCTGAGCCACGCCTTGCAGCAGGCCCAAGGCTGCGCCAGCCAGGGTGTCACGCTGTGGTGCACGCCCAGCCTGGCGCACCCGGCCTTTGTCCAGGCACAGCACGGCGGCGCGGTGTTGGCCTTGCAGGGCGCGGGTGATCTGGGCCAG
>JANMHH010000521.1:0-1603 GCA_031375065.1 Rubrivivax sp.
GCGCGCGACTGCGCCGCAATGTGCCAGTAGCCGGCCGGTGCGTTGTGCACGGAATTGGTGAAGCGGGTCGGCGAGACGGAACGCACCGTTGCCGCCAGCGCTTCGCACATCTGGTGGCAGTTGTGGGTGTCACCGGTGGAACTGGTGAAAACCGTGGCCAGTGTTGCGGCCTCGAGGCCGCTTGCCAGGCCCGTCTCCAAGCTGCTTGGTGCTGCCGCCTGCGCCACCGCTTGGTCGGCCACCACGATGCTGGCCTTGACCCCCACCCCGGCCCGGCGGCGCTCGGTGGCGGGCAGGCGCGTCGGTGCGGGCACCACCGTGGCGGCGCTCTGCCACAGCGTGGGGTCGCGCAGCAAGGCCTGGCCGGTGGCCCAGTCGTTCAAGCCGGGCCCCAGCAGACCCACGCCGAGTATGCTGATTTCGATCGTCATGCCGCCGCCCCCAGCACCAGGCTGGCGTTGCTGCCGCCAAAGCCAAAGGAATTGCTGGCCACCACCTTCAGCGTTTGCTGGCGGGGCTGCAACAGGTAGTGCGACCGCAGCTGCGGGTCCACCGCTTGCACGTTGAGGCCGGCCGGCATGAAGCCGTGCTGCAGCGCCAGGATCGCCAGCGCCGCTTCAACGCCGCCTGCAGCGCCCAGTGTGTGACCGGTGTAGCCCTTGGTGCTGCTGCAGGGCAGTTGGGTGCCGTAGACGGTGGCCACGGCTTTGTCTTCGGCGGCGTCGTTGCCCGGGGTGCCGGTGCCGTGCAGGTTCAGGTAGTCCACGTCCTGGGGTTGCAGGCCGGCCTGCGCCAGTGCCGCCCGCATGGCCAGTGCGGCACCCGCGCCTTCGGGGTGCGGGCTGCTCATGTGGTGGCCGTCGCTGCTTTCGCCGGCGCCCAGCAACCAGGCCGCGGGCTTCAGGCTGTCGCGTTCGAGCAGCGCAAAGGCGGCGGCTTCGCCCAAGGACAGGCCGGCACGCTGGGCGTCCCAGGGCCGGCAGATGTCGGTCGACACCAGCTCCAGACACTGAAAGCCGTACAGCGTGGTCATGCACAGGCTGTCGACGCCGCCCACCACCGCGGCGTCGACCAGGCCGGCTTCGATCATGCGCTGCGCGGTGGCAAAAACCTTGGCGCTGGAAGAGCAGGCGGTGGAAACCACCTGCGCCGGGCCGCCCAGGCCCAGCGCCGCCCGCACGTAGCCGGCCACCGAATAGGTGTTGTGGGTGGTGGTGTATTCCAGGCTCGCTGGCAGCGCGCCGGTGCTGGCGTCGCGGTGTCGGTAGGCGACTTCGGTTTGCAGGATGCCCGACGTGCTGGTGCCCAGGAACACACCCACCCGCGCTGCGCCCCAGCGTTGACGCGCCTGCGCCACGCGCTGCGCAAAGCCGTCGGCCTGCAAGGCCAGCTCGGCCAGGCGGTTGTTGCGGCAGTCGTGGTGGGCCAGGGCGTCCGGCAGTTGCACCTGGTCGACCCCTTCCACCACACCCAGCCAGGTGCCCAAGGTGGCGGTTTCAAAGTCTTGCCGTGCCAGGCCCGTGCGCCCCGCTTGCAGGGCAGCGAGGTTGGGCGCGCGGCCCTGCCCCAGCGCAGTGACCAGCGTGAAGTCGCTGATGGCCAG
>JANMHH010000535.1:0-7735 GCA_031375065.1 Rubrivivax sp.
ACCCACGGCTTCGCGGCGCTGATCGGGAGCGTGCCGAAGCGCTGCGGCGTGCCCACGACGAAGGCGACGGCGTGCGCGCGATGGGGATGCTGCTGGCCCTGACCGTGGAGCGCGCCTTGGGCCACCACGACCACGCGCTGGCCTGGGCCGACCGGGCGCAGAAGTATCTGGCACGCTCCGAATCGGCCTACCTGCCGCTGGCCAGCCTTGGGCACAGCGCCGTCTGGACCGATCTGGGGCAGCTGGCGCGCGCGCGGCAGGCGCTGCCCGAGGTGGGTGCGCTGTCGGCACTGCCGTCCTGGCTGGTGGCGCGGCGTTGGCAATACGCGGCACGGCTGCGCCTGGCGCTCGGGCACAACCCGCTGGAATGCGCGCAGGCCGCATCCGCCGAGTTGGGCGACGAGAACGTGCTGACAGTGCGCGAATCGGTCACGTTGCAGCTGGCCTCGCTGCGTGGCACCGCCAGCGACCTCGATGCCATATTCGCGGTGGGCGCCGCCGCCCGGACCGACGGCCGCGACGGCACCGCGCTGGCGGCTGATCTGCGCGCCGCCGAGCTAGCCGCAAGGCTGGGCATGCTGCACGCGGCAGCGGTGCATGCCGACCGAGCCCGCGGTGTGCTGTCAGCTGACCGCGACAGCGACGAGGCCATAACGGCCACCGATCTGTCCGATGCCGAGGGCTGGCTCATGCTCGGTCGCACCTTCGCAGCCAGCGGTCGCGCCGAAGACGCGGCCAGTGCCTACGCGCAGGGCGCACAGTGGGTGGTGCAAGCGGCGTCCGACCATGTGGCGCCAGAGTTTCGCGACTCGTTCCTGCACCGCAACCTGGTCCACCGCGACCTGCTCGCCGCTGGCGCACACGAGCCGTCATTGGCCGCGCGGCTTGCAGCGCTTCGAACCGGGGTGCAAGAGTGAACGGGCCGCTGCGAGTCACCGCGTAGCCCCGCTGGCCAGTGGCCATTCTTTCTTCACTCCCCACCCCGCCCATCGCGAAGCGCCAGCGCCATTCACGTCACCCCCCTAACTGCAATTCAGGAGGCCCCGCGGGCGTGACGGCCGCGTGACGCCCCGCAGCCCAGAGTCGCCTCCGTACAACCCACGGAGTTCACCATGGCCACTCTGCTCAACCGGTCTTTGCGTGCCGCGCGCTGGCGCACCTTCAACCAAGGCTCGATCGGCACGCTGCTCGCTGCCGCTGAGCTGGACTTGCCACCCGGTGGCAGCGTCCACTACCTGCACCCGCAAGGCGCCTTCAACGCCGAGGTGCGCGAACCGGTGTTGCTGACCACGCGCGCCAGCCCGCTTTTGACGCTGACCGTGAATGCAGGTGCCCAGGAGCAATTCACCGTTCCGCTGGGCCTGCCGCTGGCGCTGAGCCATGTTGCGTTGGTGTTGGACGCAGGGCAGGTGATCCTGGTGGGCTACGGCGACAACGTGCTGGTTCGAGCCAACGGCACGGTCGAACTCAATTGATCACAGGAGCAGCAGCCATGCAAATCGAATCTGTAGGCCAGGCGGGACGCGCCCTGATCTTGCACCTGGGTCTGGGCCTTGGCCCGCTGCGCTGCGGGGGCAGCGGCGGCGGCGATCAGCAACTCGCCGTACGGCGAATGGGGGGAGCCAGAATGAACAAGCTGACTGGGTGGTTGACCATGGCGCTGGTGGCTGCATTGGTGGGTTGCGGCGGCAACGACGAGCCTGGCATTGACGAAGCGAAGCGACCGTCGGCCCGCGCTGTCATTGGCCCCGTCGGCGGCACGGTCACGGGAGAAGACAGGTCACGGGCAACCGTGCCCGAAGGCGCCCTTGAAGAAGCGGTCCCGATCACCATCGCCAAGAACGGCACCGATGCACCAGAAATACCCGCGGGGTTTGCGCCCGCTGGAGCCGTGTTCGCGCTAGAGCCCCACGGCCAGGTCTTCGCGCGGGCGGTGGATGTGCACTTGCCCTTCGACGCGGCCGCGCGCCCGGCTGGCAGCAGGGTGGCGATCCTCAAGGCCGACCCGGGCGGGGCTTGGCAGTTGATCGAGGATGTCGAGGTCGATAGCGGCATGGTTACAGCCCGCGTCAGCGACTTCTCGCTCTTTTTGCCTGTGTTTATTCCTGGAAGCACGCCCATAGGGTCTGTGCCCGGCAGGCCTACGGGCACCTACAACCTTGTCCCGCTGGATTCGTCGATGCCCACACAGGCCGCTGCCGGCAGCAGCAGCAGCACGATCTATCTGCAGCGCTCGGGCGCTCCGCCACAGTTCCGCATCGACGTCAATCTGCCGAGCACCGGTGGACTGGCCCTTGTCTGCTCCTCGGGTACAGCCACGTTGAACGTATATGCCGGCCCCGTACGCCGTTACCGCCTGGCCGCCGATGCCGACGGCGTGGCCCGCCTCGGCGGCTACAGGGCCGTGCGTACGCCGATCGCCACGATGCAACTCGACTATGGCCGGCCGCAGTCGCTGACGTTCAGCGTGGCAGCCAGCGACGAAATGTTCAACGAGGCGCGCGATCCCATGCCGCCAGGAGCACTGCCTGTGGCTGACGTACGGACCAGCGGCAACCCTGACGACGCCACGGGGGTGAGTGTCGAGGTCGATTGCGGCCTCCTCGTGGTGCCCAACGTGGTGCCGCGTTTCGCAGTCGTGGCCGATCTGCCAGCGAACAGCCCGCGCGGGTTGGTCTCACAACCGCGCCCGCTCACAGTGGCCCACTTCGAGCCGGCCAGCTACCGCGCTGTCACCTACCGTACCGGAAGCGTGGGCTGGGGTTGGGTCAGGGAAGCGCCAGCTGGCAGCGCTGCGAGGGTGTATGCCGTGGATAGCTCCGGAAATGGTGTGACAAACGAAGAGGGCCGCTACGCCGGCGCACGCACGGTCAAGGGCGCCTTCTCGCAGTTCCAACTGACAATTCTGGAGGCTCGACCGGAGGACAACGGTGCCAGCTATCGCTTCTCGGCCAACAACACGACGGAGAACCTAAGAAGCCAGTCCGCCTTGATGACGCTGCCGGCGACCTACCCGCCACCGGAGTTCCTCTCTCAACCTCAGGACGCGGTGAAGTCGCCTGGCGACTACTTTGGCATTTGGGTGACTTTCCGCAGCAGCCCGGTTCCGCGCAGTGCGTTCTGGGAAGTGCGCCTGCGCGCCGATGCGCCCTGGTCGAGGATCTCCATACCTCGAACCAACTACGGATTCGCCAGCCTGATCATCCCCGACGAACCGTCGGTTCGCAAACTCACGCCCACCACCGGCATCATGTCTCTTCGGCAGATTTCCGGCGCACCTGGCGTGACCTTGGCCCATGACGGCATGCAATTCCGCGCTGTTGTCGCAAACCCGGGCGGGCACAGCTACTCCAACATCGCCACGTTGCGCGTGACCACGGGCTTGGTCGCGCCCACCGTCATCACGCAGCCGGCTGACACCGTGGCCGCCGCGGGAAGTGCAGTCACGCTCATGGCTGCGGCTGACGGCGGCACGCCGCTGTCTTACCAGTGGTACTTCAACGGCCGCGCCATTGCAGGTGGCAGCCGACCCACACTGCCCTTTAACGCGGTCAACCCCGGCAACGCGGGCGACTACCAACTCGAAGTGCTCAACCCAGAGGGCCGGGTGCTGTCGCGAGTAGCCCGCTTGTCCATCACCGGCAGCGGCTCGCCGCCGCCGTCCGGCCTGTCGATTGCCACCCAGCCTGCCTCATTGACGGTGGCCGAAAGCTCGAGCGCGGCCTTCACAGTGGCCGTGACGGGCGCTACGGCACCGCGCTACCAGTGGCAGCGCAATGGCGCCGACATTGCCGGCGCTACGGCCGCCAGTTACGCGATGGCCGCCGTCGGCAGCGGCGACGCCGGTGCGTACACCGTCGTCATCGCCGACGGCGCTGTGCAGCTTCGGAGTGCCGTCGCGCAGTTGAACGTGGGCGCAGCCGCGCCGCGGAGCGCACCCATCATCGTGACCACGCCCACCGGCCTGGGCGTCACGGTCGGCCTGCCAGCAACGCTGGCCGTGGCAGCCAGTGGCAGCGCGCCGTTGGCCTACCAGTGGCAACGCAACGGGGTTGACGTGCCCAATGGAACCGGCCCGGTGCTCACCTTCGCGAACACCTCACTGACCGACGCGGGCAGCTACACCGTCGTGGTGAGTAACAGCGCCGGCCAGGTCACGAGCAACACGGCCGGTCTTGTTGTCACACCGGTACCCGGGGCTCCCTCGATCACCACGCAGCCTGCCGACCGCAGCGTGCTCGACGGCCAAAGGGCGACTTTCAACTTGACTGTCAGCGGCAACCCCGCGCCGCAATGCCTGTGGACCCGCAACAGCGCGGCCATCGCAGGGGCCACGTCTTGCACCGGTTACACCACGACGGATACCACCATTGCCGACAACGGCGCCGTCTACAACGTGGTCGTCTACAGCCCGGGAGGTGTGGCCGTCGGCAACGGCGCCGTGCTGACTGTGTCTGTTGGTGCCGCCGTGCCCGTCATCACGCAGGACTTAGCCGACGTCACCGCGCCAGAAGGCGGTACCGCCACCTTCAGCGTGGTGGCCAGCGCCAGCGGACCGCTGTTTCACTACTGGACACGCATCGGTGCGCCGACCACGCCACTTGGGGGCAGCAGCTTCGACATCGGCCCGCTGCAGGCCAGCGACGACGGAGCGACGGTGCGTGTGATCGTCTGCAACGGTCCGATCGCCAACAACCGCTGCACCACCAGCCGCGACGCCCGGCTCACCGTCACCCCGGCCGTCCCCACCAACGCGCTGACCGCCACCCAGATCGTCGCCGGCCAGGAATGGAGCCTGGTTTTACGGCCCGATCGCAGCGTGTGGGCCTGGGGCCAGTACATCCGCAACGACGGTGTCGTGCAGTACGCCAACCTGCTCTCGGCCAACCAGGCGAGGCGTCCGGTGCGCATGTACCCGGCGGCGCTGACCGACGTGCGCGCCATCAGCGCTTGGTTCAACAGCTTCTGGGCTCTGCAGGGCGACCCCGGCAGCACCGGCAGCCGCGTGCTGCACTGGGGCCGCGCCACCGCCGGCTCGGACGGCCGCGGCGGCGACGGCAACGGCAGCCTCGGCGGCATTGGCAACCCTGGCGGACAGATCGCGCCGCGTGACAACGAAGCGGCACCGGTGGAAGTGCTGGAGCGCGTGAACGGCGTGCCGCGGCCGGTGGACCGGGTGTGCGCTATCGCCGGTGGTGGTGAGCAGCTGGCGATGATCCGCGCCATCAGCAGCACCGGTGCCACCACCGACTGCAACGCGGGCTCGGCCAAGACGGTGTGGTTTGTCGGCTCGTTGCTGGCGCGTGGCTACGACTCCACCGGGGTTGCCTTTGCGATGCCTGGCCTGCCCGCCGACTCGCCACCGGCCACCATCTTCACCGGCAAGACCACCTCGGGTTCGCCGCCGCTGGTCGTCGCGCTCGAAGACGGCCGCCTCTACGGCCTGGGCAACAACCCGTACGGTGGCTTGGGTGTGGCGGCCAGTGGCAGCGGCATCGTCGGCGACTTGCTGGGCCCGCTGCAGCTGCCCACCTCCTGGGGCAGCCCACGCGGTTTTGGCATGAGCTTCTACTACTCGCTGTTCGTGGTGCGGGCCGACGGCTCGGTGATGACCAGCGGCTACGACAACACCGGCGAACTGGGCCTGGGCAGCGTGATCGGCGGCAGTATCCTCGGCCCACGCCCGGTGCTGGCTGAAAGCTGCGCCAGCCTGCCCTGCACCGACCTGCTGACGGGCGTGACGGCCATCGTGGCCACCCAGACCGGCGCTACGCTGGCGCTGAAAAACGGGCAGATCCTGGCCTGGGGCGCACGCGACAGCAACGGCCTGCGCGGGCCTGGCATCACCGCCCACCAGCCCTTCCCGCGCAGCCTGGCTTCCAGCGTAACGGGCTTCACGGCGCTTTCGGCCAGCCATGCCCACGCCTTGCTCATCGGCCCGGGCAACGTGGTCTACGCCTGGGGCAGCGGGTTGCGCGGCGCGCTGGGCGATGGCGTGGACGGTGGCACCCGCACCGCGCCCGAAATGGTGACCACGCCATGAAAGCCGATCCACCGCCCAGCCACGCTCATTCCCGCACGGCTCAACCCCACAACCCGAAGCAAGCTTCCCGACTGGAGATCCAGATGAAAAATCTGCGCCAACTGGCCCTGGTGGCCACCCTCGCGGCTGCCGCCGCCGGCGTCCAGGCCGCCCTGGTCAACCGCGGCGGCGGCATGGTCTACGACACCACCTTCAACATCACCTGGCTGGCCGACTGGAACTATGCCAAGACCAGCGGTTACCACGCTGACGGCGCGATGGACTGGGACAGCGCCAAGGCCTGGGCCGACCAGCTGGTGGTTGGTGGCTACGACGACTGGCGGCTGCCCAGCGCCCAACACAGCGCGGGCAGCCTTGTGTGTGGCCCCGCCTTTGATTGCACCGACAGCGAAATGGGCTACATGTTCTACGACAACTGGGGTGCCACGCGGGGCCAGGACTTCTTCACGGGCAGCAACGTGGCCAACCTGGCGCTGTTCAGCAACGTGCAGGCCGGCCCCTACTGGACCGGCACCGACTACGCGCCCGACCCCAGCTCGGCCTGGTTTTTCTACACCGCGTCCACCGGCGGTTTCCAGACCTACGTCAGCAAGCGTCCGCCGCTGTTTGCGGTGGCGGTGCGAGCGGGCGACGTGCCCGAGCCGCATGGCGCTGCCTTGGCCCTGGTCGGCTTGGCCGCTCTGGCGCTGGCAACCAGGCGACGCCAGGCCATGGGCGCGATGGACACTGGCCTTGGGCAGCGGGGCCGATAAGCCGAAAGGCCGACATCTGCCCCCCGTAACCCCGACTGGCAAGGGGTGGCGCACCGTGGGTAAGATGGGTTTTCGCGCCCCAGCGGCGTCACCAACCCATCGCTTGTCGAGCGGCCACCCCCATGAACCTCATCGAACCCATCCTGGCCGACGCGGCCGCCATCACCGCGATCCGCCGTGACATCCACGCCCACCCGGAGCTGTGCTTCCAGGAAAACCGCACCGCCGATGTGATTGCCAAGGCGCTGACCGACTGGGGCATCCCCATCCACCGCGGCCTGGGCAAGACCGGCGTGGTGGGCATCGTCAAGAACGGCAGCAGCAGCCGTGCGGTGGGCCTGCGCGCCGACATCGACGCGCTGCCGATGACCGAGCACAACACCTTCGCCCACGCCAGCCAGCACCAGGGCAAGATGCACGCCTGCGGCCACGACGGCCACACCGCCATGCTGTTGGCCGCAGCCAAGCACCTGTCCAAGCACCGCAACTTTGACGGCACCGTCTACCTGGTCTTCCAGCCCGCCGAAGAAGGCGGCGGCGGTGCGCGCGAGATGATCAAGGACGGCATCTTCGAAAAATTCCCGATGGAGGCCATCTTCGGCGCCCACAACTGGCCCGGCATGCCGGTGGGCACGGTGGGCCTGAACCCGGGCGCGGTGATGGCCAGCAGCAACGAGTTTCGCGTGGTCATCCGCGGCAAGGGCAGCCATGCCGCGCTGCCCTACATGGGCATCGACCCCATCCCCGTGGCCTGCCAGATGGTGATGGCCTGGCAGACCATCATCACGCGCAACCGCAAACCGATCGACCCGGGCGTGATCAGCGCCACCATGATCCATGCCGGTGAAGCCACCAACGTGGTGCCCGACTCGGCCGAGATCCGCGGCACCGTGCGCACCTTCAGCATGGAAACGCTGGACATGATCGAGCGCCGCATGCG
>JANMHH010000055.1:0-1721 GCA_031375065.1 Rubrivivax sp.
CACGCCGTGCTTGGCCAGCAGGTCCTTGCGGTAGTACATGAACATCGCATCGGCAAAGGCCGGCATGGCCGCCACCTGGCCGCCCACCACGTTGGATGTGGCATAGACCGGCAGGTAAGGCTTCATCGCGGTGGCGGCGTCGCCCACATAGGCGTTCAGCGGCTCCAGCCAGCCGGCGCCGTGGTACTGCGCCGGGTTGACGATGTCGATCAGGTAGATGTCGATGGTGGGATCTTTGGCGTTGAGCACCGTGCTCAGGTACTGGCGCTGCAACTCGCTGGTGGAACCACCGGTTTCGACTTCGATGGTCACGCCGGGGTTGCTCTTGCTGTAGTCCTCGAACAGCCGCTTCATCAGGTCGGGGCGCTGCTGCTGGCCGCCCGAGAACACACGCAGCTTGGTCTGCGCCAGGCTGGCAAGCGGCGTGACGACCAAGGCGGCGGCGAGCAGCGCCGTCCATGACAGGCGGCGGCTGATCAGGCGTTGGATAAGCATGCTGTTGACGTGGGGCATGGCGGTCTCCTTAAATCGCGACGCCGCTGGTGGCGTCAAACAGGTGCAGGTGATGGGGGCTGAGGTAAACGTCCATCTGCGACCCCGGCTTTTCCTTGAATGAAGCCGGCGCCCGCGCCACCATCTCGGCCTGGCCGATGCGCAGCGTGACCAGTGTCTCTGCGCCCAAGGGTTCCAGCAAGGACACTTCGGCGGCCACGCGTTGGGCGTCGGCGCCGGCGGGCGACAGGTTCAGGTTCTCGGGACGAACACCGAACTTCAGCTTCACCGTCGACGATGCGCGCCGGGCCAGTTCAGCCGGCACCACGATCTGCGCACCACCCAGGTCGACACGGCCATCGCTCAAGCTGCAATCGGCCAGGTTCATCGGCGGCGCACCGGTGAAGCCGGCCACAAACAGCGCGGCCGGCCGGTTGTAGATGGCATCGGGCGTGTCGTACTGCATCTTGTGCCCACCCGAGAGCACGGCGATGCGGTCGGCCAGCGTCATGGCTTCGGTCTGGTCGTGGGTGACGTAGATGATGGTCGCACCCAAACGCTGGTGCAGGCGCTTGATCTCGCTGCGCATTTCATTGCGCAGCTGCGCGTCCAGGTTGCTCAGCGGTTCGTCAAACAAGAACACCTTGGGCTCGCGCACGATGGCGCGGCCAATGGCCACCCGCTGGCGCTGGCCACCGCTGAGTGCAGCCGGGCGGCGCTGCAGCATGTGGTCGATGCGCAGCAGCTTGGCGGCGTCCATCACGCGGCGTTCGATCTCTGCATCGGGCGTCTTGCGCAGGCGCAAGCCAAAGGCCATGTTTTCAAACAGCGTCTTGTGCGGATAGAGCGCGTAGTCCTGGAACACCATCGCGATGTCGCGGCTGCGCGGCGGCAGGTCGTTCACCACCTGGCCGTCGATGCGCACCTGCCCGCCGCTGATCGGCTCCAAGCCCGCGATCATGCGCAGCAGCGTGCTCTTGCCGCAGCCGCTGGGGCCGACAAAAACCACAAACTCGCCGTGCCGGATTTCCAGGTCGATGCCGTGAATGACCTGCGTCTTGCCGTCGTAGCTCTTGGTGACGCCTTGTAGGTCAACGCCGGCCATGTCAGTGACGCCCGGCCGCCCGAAGGCACTGACGCGCCCCTCGGGGGCCGCGAACGAAGTGAGCTTGGGGTCGTGTCATCTCAGTAGCCCTGGGGCTTCACGGGGGCGGCTTGCGGTTCGCCCG
>JANMHH010000057.1:0-40385 GCA_031375065.1 Rubrivivax sp.
CTGGCCACCGCCGGCGGGGGCCTGGCGCAACGTCTCGGGCAGCGCGTTGGGCGGCATCAGGCTGGTCTGGCCGCGCAGCAGTGCGGCGGCCAAGCCCAGCGCAAAGTGATAGCGGTCCTGGCACAGGTTGATGGGGCGACCTGGCGGCAACTGGTCGGCCAGCGCCTGGGCCTCTGCAACGAACTGGCCCGCGCTGATGGCCTGGCCGGCACGCCAGCACAGCACCTGTGACAGGTCACGCGCGGTCAACAAGGGCAGGCTTGCAGCGGGCTTCACGGCGCCACCTCCTGGCCACTGCGGCGGTAGGCCTGGACGATGGCTTGCATGGTGACCCGCGGAAATTCAGGGTGGCGCCACTCACGCCAAAGGTGCTCTGCAACAAACAGCACCCCCACCGAAATGGGCGTCAGCACCGTGCAGAACAGCGACCACGCCGCCCAGGACATGCCCATGTAAATCAACCCCGACACCACCACCATGCCCAAGAAGTAGCCGACCCAGAGCACGGTGACCGAGCGTGTGTATTGCGCCAGTTCGGCGGTGAAGGGTTGGCCCAGGCGGCCGTGCACGCCTTCAGCCAATGCCGTGATCAGCGGCTTTTCCGTGCCGCGCAAGGTCATGGCAAAGCTCCAACCGATGGCCAGGTGCAGCGCCGCGTGCTGCAGCAGGTACAGGCGCTGGGCGTTGACGACGCCGCCGCGCCAGACCACCAGCACCAGCACCGCCAGCAAGCCGGCACAGGCACCCAGCGTCCACCACTGGCGATTGCGCCAACCCATGGCGCCCAAGGCCAGCAGCAAGGGGCCAAAGAGCAGGCCCACGGTCCAGGCGTGGTCGGCTGCATGCACCATCAGCAGGTTGGAAAGCAGCGCATAAACGACTAGTGCCACCACCACCGCCGCGGCCTTGGCGGCATCACGCCAAGCGTGGACCCGCATCGACGGGGGCTTACCGGGTGCGGTGCTGGGCGACATGGGCCGCCAGGCTGCGCAGGTTCTGGAAGATCTTCTGGTTGTTCTCGTCGTCCGAACGCAGCTGGAAGCCATAGCGTTGCGAGACCTCGAGCGCCACTTCCAGGATGTCGATGGAGTCCAGGCCCAGCCCGTCGCCAAAGAGCGAAGCCTGCGGGTCGATGTCGGCGGCCGCAACTTCCAGGTTCAGCGCCTGCACAAACAGCGCGGCCAGCTCGCCTTCCAGCGTGGGCAGGTCAGAAACCACGGGGGTGGCGGTGGGGTTGGACGGCACGGACACGAAAGAATTTCCTTTTTTTATCAAGGCCGGTCCGCAAATGGACCCAACGGCGAATTGTAGGCGGCGCGCCTGCGAGCCCTGGCAGCGGCTCGCAGCATGTCCGAGTCGTTGCTGGGGGCCTTGTCCAAGGTCGTGTCGGAGCGGGTTTACATGCCCTTGAACAGGTGCGCGTAGAGCCGACTGGCCACCAGCGTTTCCGGCCGGCCGCGCAGGCTCAATGTGACTTTGCCCGATTCTTCGCGCCGTGCGCTGCCGATGCAGCGGGCCTGCACCACGGTGCTGCGGTGCACCTGCCAGAAAACCTGTGGGTCCAGCTGCGGAAGCAACTCGCGCAACGAGGCGCGGATCAGGTGTTCACGAGCCGCGGTGAGCACGCGGACGTACTTGTCGGCGGCTTCGAAGTAGATCACCTCTTCCACCGGCACCAGGTGCACCAGGTTGCCCACCTGGGCCTGGATGACAGTCAAGCGCGGCGCAGCCGGCTCTGGGCTGACCACCAGGCCAGCCGCGCCGAGCAGCCCACGCAGTTGCGCCAGGGTCTGGTCCAGGACGCCGGCCGAACCGCGTTCAGCCAAGCCATGGGCATGGGCTCGGTTGAGCAGGCGGGTTTTCAGCCGGTTCACACAGGCGGCCAGGCGGGGCTGGTCCAAGGGCTTGACCAGGTAGTCGACGGCCTGCGCTTCAAAGGCCTGCAGCGCATGGTCTTCGAACGCGGTGACAAACACCAGCAGCGGGAAGGGCCGGTCCAAGGGCCAGTCTTCAGCCACGGCCTGGGCCGCTTCCAATCCGGTACAGCCGGGCATGCGGATGTCAAAGAAGCAGACGTCGGGCTGCAAAGCCAAGGTCTGGCTGGCGGCCGACAAGCCATCGCCCACGGTGGCCAGCAGCTGCAGCTCGGGCCACAGCAAGGCCAGGTCGGCGCGCAGGCTGGCGGCCAGCAGGGGTTCGTCTTCGGCGATCAGGGCGCGGGGTCGGGTGGTCATGGTGCAGCGGTTCAGGGGTTGGCGTCACGCCTGGCTGGCGCGGCGGCGCTGGAGGTCAAGGGCGAGGGCATGGGCAGGCGGATGGTGGCCAGGGTGCCACCCTGCGCATCGGGTTCGCTCTGCAGCGTCAGGGTGGCGGTCTGGCCGTGCAAGGTGGCCAGGCGTTCTCGCACCTGGGCCAACCCGAAGTGGGTGCCCGGTTCAGTGCCTGACGCTGCTCTGAGGCCAGTGCCGGTGTCGCGCACGGTCAGCACCAGTTCGTTGCGCTCGGTTCGCGCAGCAACCGTCACCAGCCCACCTTCCACATGCGGCTCCAGGCCGTGCTTGATGGCGTTTTCGACCAGCGGTTGCAGCAACAGCGGCGGCACCGGCAGCGGGCCCAGCCCAGCCGGCAAATCCAGTTGCACGCGCAGGCGCGGCCCCATGCGAACGGCCATCAGCGCCAGGTAATCGTTGATGCGGTCGAACTCGGTGGCCAAGGGGTGGCTGCTCAGGCGCGACGCGTTGAGCGTGGCGCGCAGAAACGCGATCAAGCGGTCGAGCATGGCTTGCGCTTGCACCGCGTCCAGGCCGATCAGCACACGCAAGTTGGCCAGCGTGTTGAACAGCATGTGCGGCTCGAGCTGGCTTTGCAGCAGGCGCAGCTGGTTCTCAGCGGCTTGGCGCTGTGCGGCTTCGGCGTCGGCTCGTGCGGTGGCCAAGCGTTCCAAGCTGCTGAGCACGGTGACCAACAAGGCGGTGGCCATCAGGCTTATCAGCATCGTGATCCGCGCATTGCTGCTGGTCAAGTCAAACACACCCGGTGTGTTGAAGCCGGTGATGGCGTCGGCCACCCATTGCCCCAGCGGGGGGCCCAGCACGACTGAGGTCGCGGTGGCCAACACAACGCCGCCCCAGCCGCGTGCAAAAGGCCCAGGGTCGGGGCTCAGACCGCGGCTGGCCCGCAGGCGGTCGTGCAGCCACGCCGCGGCCAAGTAACTGGCGTAGTAGATGAGCATGCAGGCGCTGCCGATGCACATCGAGTAGATCAGTTTGTAGTGAAAGCGGCCGCCGTCCAGCACCCGCAACAGCACGGCAATGCCCAGACAGACCGTCAGCATGACCAACACCGACCGCCTGAGGTGCTGGCGCATGCGCCGCCGCACCGCCAGCCAGGCCGTGCTGGGCGCGGGTGGGGCCAGCGCTGGCGGGGTTTCAGTGGGCAGCTTGGGCATCACCGACGGTTGTTGCTTGAACTGGGAGCGCGCGGGTCAGCTGGTACAGCCCCAGCGCACGGCCCAGGAACAGGCCGCTCAGCAGGCCGAAGGTCAGCGCCAAGGGCCACTGAACACTGGCCAGGTTGCGCCAATGCGGGTTGAGCGCCAAGCTCACCCCGGTGGCGTAGCGCAAGCTGAAGATGCTGATGATGATGACCATGGGCACCCAGCTGCCAGGCAACTGCAGCTGCCCGACGTCGGCCAGCCAACGTGCCGCTTGCGGACGGGGCAGTTGCAGCCCCAGCCAGCAGGATGCTGCGACGGCCATTACCCAGATCAGGGCGCAAACGGGCTGGGCCACAAAGCCGGGTGCCATCGACCACAGGCCCAAGGCCATCAGCATGGCTGGCAGCAGCAACAACTGGAAGGGCCGCACGCGCCGTTCACGGCGTTGCCACAGCCCCAGGGCCAGCAAGGCGGTCAACAGACCCCAAACCCAGAGCGGGGTGTGGGTGATGATTTGAATCCACATGATGGCGTCGTTGCGGGGCGGGCACGGGTTGGCTCGGGGTGAACTGTGGCGATGATCCGGCTTCTGCGCCATGGACCGGCGACCAAGCGGTGCCACCATGCGCGAAACGCCGTGCAAGCGCCGCGAGCCGAACCGCGCCAGACCGGCCGCGGCCGGCGTCGCCCTCCATCAGGCCAGGTGCAGCAATCGGCGGATGGATTCGACCCGGGCGCGGTTGACACCCAAGTCCTTGCGTCCCAGGCGCGATGACGAGCGCACCTGCACCACGCCGGCCGCAGGGTCCAACCAGAACTCGACATCGTCGGTGAACTTCAGTGCGGACGTCGTGAAGGTGGCATAAAGGTAATCGGGCTCGGCCTTGACGATGGTGGCGCCCGGCATGGCCTGAACCAGGGTTTGCAGCTTGGCCAAGGTGGCCTTGGCCGCGTCAGGGCCGTTGCCCAGCAAAGCCAGCGGCGCGATGTTGGCGTAGGCCAGCTGCTCGTGCCCGGGCCACAGCGCGGCCTGGCTGCTGACGCTGTTGGGCGTCTTGGACGGCGGCTTGAGCTTGCCATCGCGCACACCCAGGTTGTTGGGTGCCTGCCCACGCAAAAGGCCCGCCTGGCCGGCCAGCAAGAGCAGTACGGGCAGCGCCAGCAAGGCGATCAGCAGCCACTTCAGCATGGTGGTTTCCTCTTCAATGCGCCCATGTGGGCGGGGCGATTGTGCCTGCCGGAGCGGTACATGCCAGGCGCATCAACCCGGGTCCTTGACGCAGGCCAGACGGCCTACTTCCAGGTGAAGCGCGGCTGGTCGAAATGGGCCACCGGCATCGCGCGGTCCAGCAGGCATTGCTGGGCAAACTGGTACAGGATGGCCGCGGTGGGCGCGGCCACCCAGTTGTCGCCCAGCGGCATGCGCAGCACCGGCTGGTCGAAGCCGGCATGCGGTGGGTCCAGGATCGGGGCGTCGTCGCGCAGCAGCTCGGTCAAGGGGATGCGGTGGGCGCTGGCCACCTCGGCTGGGTCGGGTGTCAGCGTGGTTGCGCTGCCAGCCCAGACCACATAGGGCGTGATGACAAAGCCGGAACGGGTGGCGTAGTCGTCCAGCGTGCCCAGCACGCAGCCGGCATCGGCGACCAGGCCGACTTCTTCTTGCAGTTCGCGCAAGGCGGCCTGCAGGGGTGTCTCGAGCGCGTCGATGCGCCCGCCGGGCAGCGACCACTGCCCAGCGTGGCGGTTCATGCGTTCGGCGCGGCGGGTCAGCACCAGGGCGGCATCGGTGCTCCAGCGGCTGTGCGCGGTGAAGCCGGGCAGGTCGGCTCCCAGTCCCGCGTCCACCACTGCCAGCGCCACGGCGGCGCGGCGCAAGGCGCCTGGCTCGATGCTGCGCGCCGGATAGGCCTGCAGCCGCTGTGTCAGGGTCTGGCGCAGTTCATCGGTGCGTTGCAAGGGTGGGTGCCGGTGGTGAGCGGGTGCAACGACAAAAGGCCGCCGTTCAGCGCCGACGCGAACCGCCGAGCAGGGAGCCCAGCACGCCCCGGATGATTTCGCGCCCGACCGCCGAACCGATGCTGCGCACCGCCGACGACGCGGCTTTTTCGGCCAAACCGGGGTGGCGGCCGCCGCGCGGCCCGGTGGTGCCCAGCACGGCGTCTTTCAGCATGTCCATCATGCCGCCGCCAGCGCGGGCCGCCTCGGGTGCCGGGCTGCCCAGTGTTCCGCCTGCGGTGGGTGTGCCCATGTTGATGCCCCCGCTTGATGCAGGCGCGCCAGGCGCGCTGTTGGCGGGCCCCGCGCCAGCCGGGGCTGCTGCGCCTTCTGGCGCGGTGCGGCCCTTGATCCGTTCGTAAGCCGACTCGCGGTCAACCAGCTTTTCGTAGACGCCGGCCACCAAGGACCCGGCCTGCAGCGCCTGGCGTTGCTCGGGTGCGATCGGACCGATCTGGCTGCCGGGTGGCAGCACATAGACACGCTCGGTCACGCTGGGGCGCCCCTTGCTGTCGAGAAAACTGACCAGCGCTTCGCCCACCGCCAGCTCGGTGATGGCGGTGGCCATGTCGCCGATGGCCGGGTTGGCGCGCATGGTTTCTGCGGCCGCCTTGACCGCCTTTTGGTCGCGTGGTGTGAAGGCGCGCAGCGCGTGCTGCACGCGGTTGCCCAGCTGGGCCAACACGGTGTCGGGCACGTCGAGCGGGTTCTGGGTCACGAAGTAGACGCCGACGCCCTTGCTGCGCACCAGCCGCACCACCAGCTCGATGCGCTCGGTCAGGGCCGGCGGCGCATCCTTGAACAGCAGGTGGGCTTCATCGAAGAAAAAGACCAGTTTGGGCTTTTCCAGGTCACCCACTTCGGGCAGCAGCTCGAACAGCTCACTCAGCATCCACAGCAGGAAGGTGGCGTACAGGCGCGGCGCGTTCATCAGCTTGTCGGCGGTCAGGATGTTGATGACCCCGTGGCCGTCCACCGTTTGCATAAAGTCGCTGATGTCGAGCATGGGCTCGCCAAAAAATCGGTCGCCACCCTGTTCTTCGATTTGCAGCAGCCCGCGCTGGATCGCGCCCACGCTGGCGGCGCTGATGTTGCCGTACTCGGTGGTGAAGTCCTTGCCGTTGTCGCCCACGAACTGCAGCATGGCGCGCAGGTCTTTCATGTCCAGCAGCAGCAGCTGGTTGTCGTCGGCGATCTTGAACACCAGGCTCAGCACGCCAGCCTGGGTTTCGTTGAGGGCCAGCATGCGGCTCAGCAGCAGCGGCCCCATGTCGCTGACGGTGGCGCGCACCGGGTGACCCTGTTCGCCAAACACGTCCCACAACGTGGCCGGGCACTGGGTGCTTTCTGGCGTGGCCAGGCCGCGCTCCTTGAGGATGCCGGCCACCTTGGGGCTCAGCGTGCCCTTTTGGGTGATGCCGGTCAGGTCGCCTTTCACATCGGCCATGAAGACCGGCACGCCCAGGCGGCTGAAGTTTTCAGCCAGCGTTTGCAGCGTGATGGATTTGCCGGTGCCGGTGGCGCCGGTGATCAACCCATGGCGGTTGGCCAGGGCCGGCAAGAGGTGGCATGCAATGGTGCCGCGCTGGGCAACGAGGATGGGATCGGGCATGGCGGTGGCGCTCCTGAAGCGGCTGGATGCCGTGCAAGTCTAGTCGCCCTGTCGCCAACCCCTCTGACCCTGGTGCGCAACCCAGGTTCGCCCGCTCACTGCACAAACCGGCCGTCGTTGGCCACGATCGCCAAGTCGACGAAGGCGCTGCCGCTGTGGTCGCCCTTTTGCCAGCGCAGCCGCAAGCCGCCCAGGTCGGCTTCGAAATTCTGCAGCCCCGCTTGCAGGCTGGCTCGGGTGGGGTTGGTGCCGGCCGCACGCAGCGCCAACACCAGCGCCTTGGCGGTCATGAAGCCTTCCAGGCCGCCATAGGACAGCGGCTGGCCTGGGTTGCTGCGCGCATGCCGGGTCTGGTACTCACGGGCCAGGGTCGTCTTGCCCGATCGAGGGTTGGGCACGATCTGCGAAAACACCATGCCGTGGGCGATCGGGCCCAGCGCGGCAGCCAGCGGGGTGGAGCCCGAATTGACGCCCCAGAACTGGGTGCGAACGCCCAGCTTGCGGGCTTGCGTGATCAGCTTGCCGTACAGCGAAGCCGAGCCGTGGTTAAGCATCAGGTCAACCCCTTGCGCGGCCATCTCGGCGGCCGCGGCAGCCAGCTGCTGCTCATTCATGCCGCTTCGGTTGACCAGGCCACCGCCAAAGGTCATGCCGGTCTGGGCGGCCAGCTTTTCGACGTTGCCCAGGTGTTCGCGGCCCACCGCCGAATCAGCGTGGAACAGCGCAACACGGCGCAAGCCCAAACTGGCTCCATAGGTCATGAGGGCGCGAAACTCCTCACGGTGTTCAGCCCGCACGGGGTAGACCAGGCGCTGGTGCGGCCGCCGCAGCCCCGGCGAGCCGGCCATGGGGCCGACAAAAGGTACACCCTGCTCCACGGCCACCTGCATCACCGCCGTTGACGGCCCACCTTCGATCGAGCCGAACAGCACGAAGCTGCCTTCGGCCAACAGCTGCTTGGCGTTGGCGGCGGCCCGCCCACTGTCGTTTTCGTCGTCCAAGGTGCGCAGCTTGATCTGACGCCCCTGCACACCGCCCGTGCGGTTGACTTCCTCCAGGCAAGCCCGTATGCCGCCTTGCACCTCGGTGCCATAGGCGTTGCGGCCCGCTTCGAGCGTGATGTTCTGGCCGATCAGGATCTCGTCGCTGCCGACACCTGCTTCCGCTGCGCCGACCCGGGCGGGCGCAGCCACCGTGGCCGCCGCCGCACCGAGGCTGAAAACGATTTGTCGACGCTGCAGCTGCATCACGGTCACACCGAAGTTAGTTACGCGCGGATCATGCCAGTGTGCCCTGCTGGTTACCCCTGCAAAAGTCGGGCAGGCGCGCTGTCAAGCTTCAATTTGTCAAGAATGGCCTGACACCAGCCTCGGTCGCCTTCGTCCAAACCGGCAAAGGCGCCTTCGGCCTGGCTCAGCGCTTGGGCCAGCCCGCTGGCGTTGCCGGCGGCCTGCTCGACCTGGGCCAGAACCACCCAGCCGAAAAAGGCCTCCAGCGGCACGTCGCCCTGGGCTTGCACGATCTGCAAGCAGCTCTGCGTGTGCAGACGGGCCTGGTCGATGTGGCCGGCTTTCAGCCAGCTCAACGCCAGCCGGTACTCGGCGCGCTCGGTTTCCAGCCAGGTGCCGGCGATCGCCCAGTGCTTGCGGCCGGCCTGGGCGGCTTGAATCATCAGCTGCACCTCGCCCGCTGTCAGCGTGGGCTTTTCTTCCAGGGTGCCAGCCACGTTGTTGCCGGCGACGGCCAGGGCGCGGTGGAAGGGGTCGGTGTCGGGCAGGCCTGCGTCCTGGGCCTCGGTCAGGGCCGCGTGCAAAAAAGCACTGGCGCGCGCCGCGTCGTGTTCGGCCAGGTTGTTGGCGGCCATCGCGTTCAAGCGGATGCGGTCGGACGCCCCCAGGCTGGCCCGGTCGTCGCCCAGGCCACCGGCCAAGCGCAGCGCGCTGACATGGCGGGCGATGGCCTGGGCCTGCGGGCCACCGGCTTCACAGCAGGGAAGGGCGGCCAGCTGCTGCTGGAATTGCAGCCCTTCATGCCAACGTGCCAGGTGTGAGCCCCAGACGTGGTGGGCCAGATGGGCCATGCCGGCCAATTGCGAAGCGTCGGTCACCAGCGCCAGCCCTTGGGCTTGCAGGCGGGCTGCCACCGCGGCCGGGTCGGTGGCATGGTCGGTCCAGGCCTGGTCGATGAAAGTGTCAAAGTCCATGGGATGCTCCTTGAATCGCGCTGCTTGCAGATGACGGCTCGTAACGCGCGGGTTGACACGCACGACCTTAGCGGCTGCTGCCGGGCTGCTCAAGCGGGGCTGCCCTGAGGCGCAGCGTGCAGGCGCAAACCATGCTTTCGTGCCCACTCAGGCCGGCAGGTAAAATGACGGGTTGTTTTTCAGCCGTGCACTTCCAGCGGCCAACCACGGGAATCGAGCACTTCATGGCGGGTCACTCCAAATGGGCCAACATCCAGCACCGCAAAGGCAGGCAGGATGAAAAGCGCGGCAAGGCCTGGACTCGGGTGATCCGCGAGATCATGGTGGCGGCCCGCCTGGGTGGCGGCGACCCCGGCATCAACCCGCGTCTGCGCCTGGCGATTGAAAAGGCCAAGGCGGTCAACCTGCCGGTCGAAACCGTCAAACGCAACATCGACAAGGCCACCGGCAACCTGGACGGCGTGAGCTACGAAGAAATTCGCTACGAAGGCTACGGCATTGGCGGCGCGGCCATCATCGTGGACTGCATGACCGACAACCGCGTGCGCACCGTGGCCGAGGTTCGCCACGCCTTCAGCAAATACGGCGGCAACATGGGCACCGAAGGCTCGGTGGCCTTTCAGTTCAAGCACTGCGGCTCGATGGTGTTTGCGCCCGGCACCAACGAAGACAAGTTGATGGAAGTGGCGCTGGAAGCCGGTGCAGAAGACGTGGTGACGGGGGACGACGGCTCGATCGAAGTGCTGACCGCACCGCCCGACTTTGAAGCCGTGAAGCTGGCGCTGGAAGCCGCCGGCCTGAAGCCCGAGATGGCCGAGGTGACCATGCGCGCCGAAAACCACATCGAACTGGCAGGCGAAGACGCCGTGCGCATGCAAAAGCTGCTGGACGTGATCGAAGACCTGGACGACGTTCAGGACCTGTACCACAACGCCAGCCTATGAAGCACCGCCTGCCCCATCACCTGGCTCATCCCTTGCCGCAACATTTGCCCCAACATTTGCCCCAACACCTGCCCGTGCTCCTGGCCGACCTGCTTCAAACTCCCAGCCCTGCATGGACCCGCCCCGGGGTGCCGTCATGAAGATCCTGGTCATTGGCGGTGGTGGCCGCGAACATGCACTGGCCTGGAAGCTGGCCCAGGGTGAGCGGGTGCAGGCGGTCTACGTGGCGCCGGGCAACGGCGGTACGGCGGTGGACGGGCGCTTGAAAAACCTGCCGTTGACCGACCCCGAACAGCTGGCCGACTTCTGCCAGGCCGAAAAAATCGTGCTCACGGTGGTCGGCCCCGAAGTGCCGCTGGCGGCGGGCGTGGTGGACGTGTTTCGCGCCCGCGGCCTGCGCATCTTCGGCCCCACCCAGGCCGCCGCGCAGCTGGAAAGCTCCAAGGCCTACGCCAAGTCCTTCATGCAGCGCCACGGCATCCCCACGGCGCTGTACGCCACCTTCACCGAAGCGGCGGCGGCGCACGACCACGTGGCCAAGCACGGTGCGCCGATCGTCATCAAGGCCGATGGACTGGCAGCCGGCAAGGGCGTGGTGGTGGCGATGACGCTGGATGAAGCCCACGCCGCCATCGACCACATGCTCACCCAAGTCGGCGAACGGGTGGTGATCGAAGAATTCATGGCGGGCGAAGAAGCCAGCTTCATCGTGCTGTGCGACGGCAAACACGTGGTGGCCCTGGCCACCAGCCAGGACCACAAGCGGGTGGGCGACGGCGACACCGGTCCCAACACCGGCGGCATGGGCGCTTATTCACCGGCGCCGGTGGTGACACCCAATGTGCATGCCAAGGTGATGCACGAAATCATCCATCCCACCATCGCCGGCATGGCCAAGGACGGCATCCCGTTCACCGGCTTCCTGTACGCCGGCTTGATGATCGACGCGCACGGGCAACCCCGCACCGTGGAGTTCAACTGCCGCCTGGGCGACCCTGAAGCCGAGGTCATCCTGATGCGCCTGAAGAGCGACCTCTTCGAGGTGCTGATGCGCGCCACCGACCCCGCCGGCCCTGGGCTGGACGGCGTTGAATTGCAGTGGGACCGCCGCACCGCGCTGGGTGTGGTGGTGGCGGCGCAGGGCTACCCGGCCGACCCGCGCAAGGGTGACGTCATCACCGGTGTGGCCAGTGCCAGCGAAGACCTGCAGGTCTTCCACGCCGGCACCGAATTGACCGACGGTGTGCTGCGCAGCACGGGGGGACGAGTGCTGTGCGTCACGGCCCTGGGTGACTCGGTGCGGGTGGCGCAACAGCGTGCCCTGGCGGCGGTGCAACAGGTCAAGTTGCAAGGCGCACACTGGCGCAGCGACATCGGTCACCGTGCCATCAAGCACTGATTCACCTTGATCTCCTTGATGTCCTTGAACAACGCAGCGCCCTCTGAGCGGCATCGCCAAGCGGTGTCGTGTTGCCTGGTGGAAAGCTGAAGATGGTCGATACCGTGGCGGTTCGAGACTACCTGCTGGGCCTGCAGTCCGGCATCGTGGCGGCCTTCGAAGAAGAAGATGGCCTGCCCTTTCGCAAGGACGGCTGGACCCGCCCGGCCGGCGGCAAACTCACCGGCGACGGCCTGACGCAGCTGATCGAAGAGGGCCACGTGCTTGAGCGTGGCGGCTGCAATTTCAGCCACGTGCAAGGCGCCTCGTTGCCGCCGTCGGCCACCCAACACCGCTCTGAATTGGCTGGCGCGCCGTTTGAGGCGCTGGGCGTTTCACTGGTGATGCACCCGCGCAACCCCTTTGTGCCCACGGTGCACATGAACGTGCGGCTGCTGGCAGCTTTCCCCCAGGGCCAGGCGCCGGTGGTGTGGTTTGGCGGCGGCATGGACCTCACGCCCTATTACGGCTTTGAAGAAGACGCGGTGCACTTCCATCGCAGCTGCGCCAACGCGCTGCAGCCCTATGGCGCCGACCTGTACGCCCGTTTCAAACCCTGGTGTGACGAGTACTTTTTTCTCAAGCACCGCGCCGAAGCCCGTGGTGTGGGCGGCATCTTTTTCGACGACTTCAATGAAGGCAGCTTCGAGTCGGGCTTTGCGCTGATGCGCTCGGTGGGTGATGCTTTTTTGCCGGCCTACCGCCCGATCGTGCAGCGCCGCCGCGCCACGCCTTTTGGCGAACGCGAGCGCGACTTCCAAGCCTACCGGCGAGGCCGTTATGTTGAGTTCAACCTGGTCTGGGACCGCGGCACCCACTTCGGCCTGCACGGCGGCGGCCGCACCGAAAGCATCCTGATGAGCATGCCGCCCATCGTGAAGTGGCGCTACGACTGGCAGCCCGAAGCGGGCTCACCCGAAGCCCGCCTGTACACAGACTTCTTGCCACCGCGTGACTGGCTGGCTGCATGACGCGACGTGTGGGGCTGCTGGGCGGCACCTTCGACCCGGTGCACCTGGCCCATCTGGCCCTGGCCCATGCGGCCCTGGACAACTTGGCGCTCGACCAGGTGCTGTGGATTCCCACCGGTCAGCCGTGGCAAAAGACGCGCCCGATCACACCCGCCGTTCACCGCGTGGCGATGGTCCAGGCGGCGATCGCCGACGAGCCCCGTTTTGGCTTGAGCCGCATCGAAGTCGACCGCCCGGGCCCCAGCTACACGCTGGACACGGTGCGTGCGTTGGCGGCCACGCAGTCAGGCACCGAGTGGTTCTTGTTGATCGGCCAGGATCAGTACACCACGCTGCACACCTGGCGCGATTGGCAGGCCCTGTTGGCGCTGGTGGTGCTGGCGGTGGCCAACCGGCCGCTGCACCCTGCAGACCCAGCCGCGTCAGAGGCCCCGCGGCCCCACCCCGACGTGCAGCGCCTGGCCCATCGCCAGGTGGCGCTGCCCATGATGGACATCTCGTCCACCGACATCCGCCGCCGCGCCCTCGAGGGCGCGGACTTCTCGCATCTGGTGCCGCCCGCCGTGGCGCGCTATATTGAAACGCACGGGCTCTATCCAAGCCCAGTCAGGAGCTGAATGGACATCCGCAAGCTGCAACGCGCCATCGTCGATGGTCTTGAAGACGTGAAGGCACAGCACATCACGGTCTTCAACACCGAACACCTGAGCTCGATGTTCGAACGCGTGATCATCGCGTCGGGCACCAGCAACCGGCAAACCAAGGCGCTGGCCGCCAGCGTGCGCAACAGCGTCAAGTCGGCAGGCATGCCGATCTTGTCCACCGAAGGCGAGGACAACGGCGAATGGATCATCGTGGACTGCGGCGCAGCCGTGGTGCACGTCATGCAGCCGGGCATTCGCGAGTACTACCACCTGGAAGAAATCTGGGGTGGCAAGTCGGTGCGCATGAAGGTCGGCGAGGTCAACACCAAACTGGTCAAGGCCAGCGAGCCTGAACCCGCACTACGGCGCGCACCGCGGCGGGTGGCAGCCCAGTCGGCGGCACCTGCGGGCCTGGCCGCCGGCGCCACCGCGGCCAAGGCGCCGGTGCGCGCTTCGGCCAAGGCTTCTGCGGCCAAACCGGCTTCGCCCAGCCGGCCCAGTGCGGGTGGCAAAGCGGCCAAGACCGAGGCCGACAAGAAGATGGCCAACCGCACCGCCGCCTACAAGCGCGTGGCCACCAAGTCGGCCGCGCCGAAACGCGCGACCGCCAAGACCGCGGCAACCAAAACAGCTGCGACCCAAACCGCGGCCCCGCGCAAGGCACCGGCCCGCAAGGCGCCCGCCCGTAAAGCGCCCACACGCGGCTGATGAAACTGCTGGTGGTGGCCGTGGGCCAGCGCCAGCCGGGCTGGGCCGACCAGGCCTGGGCCGAGTTTGCCAAGCGCCTGCCGGCTGAGATGCGGCTGGAACTGAAGGTGCTGAAGGCCGAGCCGCGCAGCAGCGGCAAGACCGCTGCGCAGTGCATGGCGGCAGAAGCCACCCGGTTTGACGCCGCCCTGCCCAAGGGTGTGCGCCGGGTGGTGCTGGACGAACACGGCAGCCGCCTGACCACCGCTCAATTGGCGCACCGCATGGACGTTTGGCGGGGTGACGGGCGTGACGCTGCCTTGCTGATTGGCGGGCCTGATGGCCTGGATCCGGCGCTGAAAGCCAGCGCCGACGAAACCATGCGGCTGAGTGACCTGACCCTTCCGCATGCTTTTGCCAGGGTGCTTTTGGCTGAGGCCTTGTACCGAGCTTGGTCGCTCTTGGAAGGCCACCCCTACCACCGCGAGTGAAAGCGGCGTTGGGGCGGCCGGTGGTCGTAGGCCGCCGCATTTTTTGCCCTGGCGCGCGAGCGCCGACATGGACTTAGCAACGGCTTCGCCACCGATCCGCATGGACCCCTTGTGCCGACAACCCACTGACCCATGGTCCTCAAGGTCATGCGTTGAGGATGCTTGCTTCATACGCTGACCCGTGGATCAGTTGAACTTTGGCTGCCCGGGTCAATTCGGTGTTGGCGCCAGTACGCGGTCTGGACCTGATCGCCTAAAGCTGGCGGGGTGCAGATCGGTGGCCCGGCTGGTGCTTACCATTCACCATGACCAACCCGACTCACGCTCTCGGTACTGCAGACCTGTCCCGAGTCATCGAGATGGCCTGGGAAGACCGTACTCCCTTCGAAGCCATCAAGACCCAGTTTGGGTTGGACGAAGCCGCAGTCATCGCACTGATGCGTCGGCAACTCAAGCCGGGATCGTTCCGCCTGTGGCGCGACCGTGTGCAAGGCCGAAAAACGAAGCACGCCGCGATGCGACCGGTTGCCCTGGAAGGGGGGGGTCGTCACCAGGCGCGCCACCGAACGCCGTGCCGCTGAAACAGCGGCGCGCTTGTTCCAGGAGATTTTCAGTGGCCTGAACGATTCAGTCTGATTCGGGATACGGCAGTCCGGCTATAGCCGCTTCGACGCGCCATGTCAGTGGCGCGGCTTTATCCTTCATCACCGGCAGCGGCCATGGATCTTTGGACGTTAGCTGCAGGGCCATCACACTGACGGTCTCACAGGCCGCTTCGAGTCAAATGCCACGGGTCACGCGGAGCTGGAGCTCTCATTTAGCCAGTATGAAGCCCAGCTCCACCTCTGGCAGCGACCCCAGCCACGCACTGCTTGAAAGATCAACGAACGCCAGCATCGGCGAGGGCTCTCACTGGACACGCTACCGTGTAGCGCTCACCAGCGCTGCGCCAGGCGGTAAGGTGTGCCCATTGGTTTAACCTGCCGCCAGCGGTCAACGGCCAGCGGCCTGGGGACCCGGTCTAGGTTGACCTGTAGCACTGCACCGACCCTGCCCATGAACCCATCGACCCTGACACCGCACGCACCACCCACCCTGCGAGGTTCACCGTTGCCGCGGCTCTACACCTTTCGCCGCTGCCCGTACGCCATGCGCGCACGCATGGCGCTGCTGCAGGCTGGGCGGGCCTTCGAGGCGGTGGAGGTCAGCTTGCGCGACAAGCCAGCAAGCTTGCTGGCCTTGTCAGCCAAAGCGACAGTACCCGTGCTGCAGTTTCCTGATGGCAGCGTGATCGAGGAGAGTTGGGACATCTTGCGCTGGGCACTGACCGAGCCCGATGCGCAGACCTGGTGGGCGCGGGCGCAGTCGCCAGCCAACCTGGACTTGGTGCAGCGCAACGACGGCGACTTCAAGCATCACCTGGACCGCTGGAAGTACCCCCAGCGCTACGCCAGTGATGCCTTCACGCCAGAGGCACACCGCGACAGGGCGCTGGATCTGCTGCTGCAACCCCTGCAGGCCAGGCTGCGCGACGCGCCCTTCCTGGGCGGCGCCACGCCCTGCGCCACCGATTTGGCAGTGATGCCCTTTGTCCGCCAGTTCGCCTCGGTGGACCCGGAATGGTTTGCAACGCAGAACCTGCGATCGCTGCGGGCCTGGCTGGAGGGCTGGCTCGTCAGCCCGCTGTTTGTTGCGTGCATGCACAAGTTACCTGCGCAAGCCGCGATTCGCTTTCCGTCGCTCTAAGACTCGTTCAGTGATCGATTGGATCTCGATCTGAGCCTGTTCAGCCTGCCCAGGCGGAAACGCCGGCATCTCAGTCTCACCCAATACGTTACCGAGCCATGCATCCACCTTGGCCGCCGCGTGCGTGCGCTTGGCGCCATGCGATCAACGCTGGTCAACAGTTTCCCAGGCTGTTCTGTAGCCCCCCATGCGCTGCACGTAGGTCAGCAGTTCCTTGAAGAACGGATGTGAGCCGAGCGTGGACGAGTCGCCGACGAGGAGCAACTTGCGGCGCGCGCGGGTCATGCCCACGTTCATGCGCCGGATGTCCGAGAGGAAGCCGATTTCGCGAGCGTTGTTGCTGCGCGTGAGTGAAATCGCAATGATGTCGCGCTCCTGGCCCTGAAACGAATCGACGGTCCCCACGCTGAGCCAGCGGTGTTGCAGGAGACCGCCCAGCTGTTCGTTTTCCTCGATGGCGTCCTTCAAGCAGTTGATCTGGGCGCGGTAGGGGGCAATCACACCGATGGTGAGCGGGTCTTGCTCGTGTGCGGCTGGGTCATAGCGCTCCAGAAGCTGGGCAAGGCGCTGGAGCAGCAGATCCGCTTCTTCGGGGTTGGCCGTGGATCGGCTCTCGGGGATGGTGATTTCAAGGCAGCCGAAACCGGCTGTGTCGAGGAACTCCACGGGCAGGTCGGGCGCAAAGTCCAGGTCGTAGGCATCCAGGCCGGCGTCACGAACGCTCTGGTGCGCTTGCAGCTGACCGCCGTAGAACTGCTCTGAACTGAAGGCCATGATCTGTTGGTGCATGCGGTACTGCACAGTGAGCATGCGGGCGGTGGCTGGCTGCCGCTTGATGCACTTCTCGAACAGGGTTTCGCGCAGGCCTTCACGGGCGGCCTTTTCGCTTTTCACCGTGGGCGGCAGCCGGTGGTGATCGCCCGCCAGAACCACGCGCTGGCCCTTGGCAACCGGGATCCAGCAGCCAGGCTCCAGCGCTTGTGCAGCTTCGTCGATGAAGACGGTGTCGAAGCTCAAGTGGCGGAGGTTGCGGTTGCTGGCGCCCACCAATGTGCAGGTGATGATCTGCACGGACTCGAGCACCTGTTCAGTGATGTAGCGCTCCAGATCGTCGGCCTGCTGGAACAGCTGCCGCGCTTCTTCTCGAAGCAGCTGGCGCTGCTGCCGCTCCTCATAGCCCGTGGTGCGCAGCGCTTGATGGGCGGCTTCGCGGGTTTGGTCGGCGGTTTGGCGCATCGCGCGCATCTGGCTGTAGCTGGCATGGGCCATCACCTGCGCATCCAGGGTGTGCTCCAGAAGCAGGTCCGACACACGGCTGGGGTTGCCCATGCGGATGACGCCGACGCCGCGCTCGGCCAGCTTTTCGGTGAGCAGGTCCACAGCCGTGTTCGAGGGCGCGCACACCAGCACGCGCCGCTCACGCCGAATGGTTTCCAGGATGGCCTGCACCAACGTGGTGGTTTTGCCCGTGCCGGGAGGGCCGTGGATGATGGCCACGTCCTGTGCCTCCATCACATGGTGCACGGCCGCCAGCTGAGAGTCGTTGAGCGGGCTGGGATAGAACAGTGCGTCGGCCTGGGGCGCGCCAAAGCGGGCCTGCTTGGCGCCCAGCAGCACGTCGCGCAGCTCGGCCAACCTGTTGCCGCGGGCACCCATCACTTCGCTCAAGGCGTGGTCCATTTCGCGGTAGCTCACCTCGTCGAAGGTGAGGTCGATACCCAGTCTGCCGCCGGCCTGCACCCAGTCCGGCAGTTCTTCCTTCGTGGTGGTCAGAAGCAGCTTGTTGCGCCGCACGCCAGTCACAACACCATTGAGCGTGGGCTGGTCGGCCGAGTGGGCAGGCGCAGCGCCAAACAACGAGGCGTTCTTGCCAACCTGAAACAGGTGCAGGCCTTGCTGGGCTGCGGGGCGTTCCAGCTCCAGCATCATCTTGCCGCCAAAGCCGATGTCTTCCTTGCTGATGGTGACGGGGTACCAGGTGAAGCCGCGCCGCTGCCGTTCCTGAATACTGGCCTTGGCGTTCTTGAGCTTGAACTGCGCCAGGTCTTCTTTTTGCTCCAGCTGCATGAGCGCGTGCACGCGCCGCAACTCTTCAAGGGTGCTGGTCTTGGTGGGACTGAAGTCGGAGTCGGCCAAGGGGATACAGGGTGAACCGTCGCGCGAGGGCGGCGACGGGTTGTTTGGACTGATGCAGCAGTCAACAGCTGACCCGCAAGGCCTAGAGAGAGTATTCCTCAGTCTCAGCCTCAGCTTCCGCCGAAGTTGGCTCAGCGAAAAATCGTGCGCAGGTGCCTGTCAAGCCACCTGAGGCGGCTCGCTTGCCGGACTGGACGCCAATTGCCCGCGTGTCAGATCAAAAAGTGACCGTTAAAGCGCGTCCGCAGAAAGCAAAACAGTGAAGTTGCATCAATGTCGTTTGTCGGCTTTCCACGTGCCACCGTATCGATACGACGGTTCGGTTTCCACCTTTGCCCTGCAACTGGAACAAATCAGCACCCAATTGTTCGGGGCATCATGCACCACACGGTACAGCGTGTTGCTCACCACTTGACACAGCGCGCAAGCCTTGATGCGGGAGCGAACTGGTTGAGGCATCTCATGATTGTCCTAGTCAGCGCCGATGCCGATCAGTCGCTGGGTAGGTGCGACACCAACCGGGATGGGCAGTCGTTGGTTCCCTCTTGGGGCTTCGTTTTGGAGCGCCGCGTCTGCTTCCGGCCAGGAGCGGCCGCTGACGGATGCCTGGTTTGAGGCAAGTCAGGTGATGAATGGGCACGCTTGCTCAAGCGCGTGTTCGAGTTCGACCTGGCGCATTGCCCGAACTGCGGCGCCGGCGAGCTCAAGATCATCGCAGCCATCCTCGGAGGGCTGGTGATCGAGAAGATCCTGGCCCACGTGGGGCTGGATCCACAGCCACCGCCCAGGGGCCGAGCGCGCGAGGCGAGGCAGGACCGAAGCCGCTTGAGCCACGCAGGCCGTCACAAACACCTCGCTCCGGGCCGCAACGCCGAACCGCAGCGGGGGCAGCGTCGCGCGACGCGCCAGCGCGGCACCATCGGAATCAGGGTCAACCCTGAGGACGTGGTCACCATCGAACCTTGTGAACGCCCAAGGGCATGCCGAAGCATGCATTGCGCGACGACAAGGTCGTCAAATCCAGGCACCTCAGACCCCCCGAAGGCCGCCGCAGGCCCGTCACCCGTCGTCCCCGAGGGCGTTTGAAACTGCTATGCCCACCGGCACGATCAGCTTCGGCAAGGAGACCAAGGGCAAGCACTGCCTGCAGATCACCTCGCCCGAAGGCACCGTGCACGAAGAACTGGTGGCCAAGGAAAAGATCATCCTGGTGCACGAAGGCCAGGTGGTCAACCGCGGCGAACTGGTGGTCGACGGCAGCGCCGACCCGCAGGACATCCTGCGCCTGATGGGCATCGAAGAGCTGGCGCGTTACATCGTCGATGAAGTGCAGGACGTCTACCGTCTGCAAGGCGTGAAGATCAACGACAAGCACATCGAAGTCATCGTGCGTCAGATGCTGCGCCGCGTGCAGATCACGGCCGTGGGCGACAGCAGCTACATCGCCGGTGAACAGATCGAGCGTTCCGAGTTGCTCAACACCAACGAACGTTTGCGCGCCGAAGGCAAGATCCCTGCGACACACGCCGATGTGCTGCTGGGCATCACCAAGGCGTCGTTGTCGACCGACAGTTTCATCAGCGCGGCTTCCTTCCAGGAAACCACCCGCGTGCTTACCGAAGCTGCCATCATGGGCAAGCGCGACGAGCTGCGTGGCCTGAAGGAAAACGTAGTCGTCGGTCGCTTGATTCCCGCCGGCACTGGCATGGCCTTCCACGTGGCCCGCAAGGCCAAGCAGGAGATGGACGAGAGCGAGCGTCGCGCCATCACGATGAAAGAAGCCGAAGTTCTGGCTGCGGTGCAGCTGGCCAAGGTGGAGGCCGATTCGGGCAGTCAGACGGCAGAGTGATGCGCTTGGCCTGAGGGCCAAAGCAGGAAAGGGCAGCTGAGGCTGCCCTCTTTTTGCGGTGGCCCCCGATGAGCCAGGTGGTGCGCCGCCGAGGCGCGATGGCGATACCCCTCAGTTCAGGGGGTGTCTCATCGACCGTAACCGGTAAAGTGTTGAGAGAGCAGAAAAAATTCTCGGAGATTGCAGCCATGACCTCACCAGTGAACAACAAGCATCCGTTAGGGGCGGTGCTGTGCATGGCGCTCCTGACTCTGGCCAGTGGCACGGCATTGGCGCAACGAGCGCTGACCAACACCAACTCAGGCGGTGACCCACCCCCACCCACCCGAATCGTCAATACGTTGACGCAGTGCGACGTGAACAACACGCGTCGACTCAATACTGGAGCAGCCGACGCTTGTTTAGGGCAGGTGCAGCGCGCAGAGAACACGGCTGATGTTCAGGGCTTGGCTGCGACTTACAGTGCAGGTCTGGCCTACACGCTTTCCATGTCACTGGCGGTGCCAGACCGCCAGTCTGTCGGCGGTCCGAGCGTCAGTTCGGGTGGGCTGCTTGCAGCCACAGGCTTGGGAACGGGGTCGCTGTTCATCAAATTCCAACGTCAGGAAGTCGGAAGTTACGTATTTGCGTTTTCTGGAACTTACGACGATGCGGCAACCGGAAACGCCTTTGAGCAATGGAGCGGCTACTACCTTTACGACTTTGTCCAAAGCACAGTGGACGTCCTTTCGGGGATGCCATTCCAGCCCTTCCAGTCGTCCAGTTTCATCACATTTCCTGTATTCGGAGGCGATCCGGTATTCAATCCGCGGCACGACTACACCAGAGGTTTGGTGGTGAACCAAGTGTCGGTCTATCAACTCGACCGAACCCCCAGTTCAGGAACGGGACAGGTAGCAGAGCCCGCCACCTGGCTACTCAGCGGACTTGCCTTGCTGGCGCTGGGCTTGGCCAGCCAGCGACGCAAGCTCAAGGTTTGAGGACAGGCGAGCGTTGGTTTGGAACGGGCAATGCAGCTTGAAGGCGGCTTTTACCAGCCTTCAGCTGTTGCCCACTGACGCATCTGGCGATGCGCCAAATGTGCGGTCAAGAATTGATCGCGAGCGAGTCCAACGGGTAGCTTGTTGGCTTGGGCGGCTATGCCCTCCCAAGCAAAGCGGCCCAGTGCTTTGGCTCGCGGATCGTTGTCCCCAAGGCCCTCAATACAGGCCAGGCACAGATCCCAGGGCCGCTCAACGCCGATGAAATGGCCTCGATCCAGCCAGTGGACATGAATAGACTCCGCCAGAGCCAGAGCCTTCTCTTGCTGCTGCTGAGCCAAGGCTGATCGAACCAAACCGCCAGTGGCCTCTATGGCCAAGTGCGGCAATTGGAGCGACAGAAGTCCTTGATGGGCGGCCCCAAAAGCAAGCTCTGCCGCTTGCGGATGATTCAAGGCCAGCAATGCTGACCCAAGGCTCATGTCCGCAAATGCCACCGATTCAAGATTGCCTACTGACTGTGCCAACAGCTGCGCACTGCGAGCGGTTTGTTCGGCCATTTCAAACTGTTCGAGAGCCAGTGCCAAAGCGGAACGGTTGAGCTGGACTGCAATCTCGAATTGCCGCCGACCGATGCCCCGGCTAAGGGTCATGGCTTCAACCAGATCGGATTCGGCCTGTTCAAAATCGCCCCGCTGAAGCGCATTCACCCCCAGGTTGACCAGGGCTACGCATTCCCCAACTCGGTTGTGCAACTTGCGGTCGATCACCAGCGCTTGTCGGACGTAGCGTTCAGTGGTGACCAAGTCTCCGCGCTCGATGGCCACCGCTCCCAGTCCGTTGAGCAACTCACTTTCAATGGCACTGAGCCCAGCGGCACGTGCTTTAGGCAAGGCCTGGTTTGCCACCACTTCTGCTTGATCGTGCTGCCCGCTGGAGCGCAATGCGCCAGCCCAAGCGTTGCAACAGGCCGTCTCCAAATCGATATCGCCAACTTCACGCGCCAGAGCAACTGACGCTGGCGCCACCTCCAGCGCTCGCTGAGTCTGCCCGCTCTCCTGAAGCGACACCAACCGGCGCATCGAAGCGGTGGCTTGCAGCTTGGGGTCGCCCGTCCGCTGGGCCAGCTGCTCCAATGCCGCCAACATCTCTTCTTGAGCCTGCGCCTGCCCGCTGTGCCGCAGCGCCCGCTGGCGC
This sequence comes from Rubrivivax sp., assembly GCA_031375065.1. Lineage (GTDB taxonomy): Bacteria > Pseudomonadota > Gammaproteobacteria > Burkholderiales > Burkholderiaceae_C > Rubrivivax. Next base: position 22,330 of record JANMHH010000057.1, read on the forward strand.
ACCAGCAGCAGCCGCCAGCGTCGATCGTGGTCACCCTCAGCTGCCAAGCGCAGCCCGCGGGCGGCTTGTTCAGCCACTGCATCGTGTGCAAAACGCGGTGCCAACTCTTCGGCGGCCAGCAGGCTGTAGTGCGCCGCATCCAAGGCCAAATCCGCGCGCTCGAAGTGGTCGGCCGTGGTAACCAGCAAGTCAGCCGAGTGCGCGCCCTGTTGCGCCGCAAACCAATGCGCCGCTCGAGCATGGGCTTCACGCCGATCGCGTCGCAGCAGGCTGCTGTAGACCACCTGGTGCAGCAACTGATGGGCAAAAGCGTGCTGGTCTTCGGTGTCCAAGGCGCCGCGTGTTTGAGGCACCAACAGGCCGCGCCGCAATAGCGCCTGTAACTGTAGCGGTGCGGTCTCGTCCAGCCCGTTCAAGTCGGCGCGGGTGAACAACACGCCCAATACCGAAGCTTTTTGCAGTGCTAGGCGGGCCTCGGCGGGTAATTCGTCCATGCGTGCTTGCAGCACACCCGTCAAGGTGGCGGGCAGGCTCGACGCGTCGAAGCGAGCTGCCTCAAATCGCCATGCCGGTGCTTCGTCCGTGGATGCTTCGGTGGCTTGCAGCGCACCCCGGTCCAGCAACATCTGCACCAGTTCTTCCATGTAAAACGGATTGCCTGCCGCGCGGTCCTGCAGCAGCGCGTGCAAAGCTTGCGGCACCTGCGGCAGAGGGGCCAGCAGGGCATCGGCCAGAGCAGCGCGGGCGGCGGGCAGCAGAGGCTGCAGGTGGATGCGTGCGGTTTCCACGGCGCGCCAGGCGTCGTCATGTTCGTCCAGTGTGGGCCGGGCCAAGGCCAGCACCAGCAGCGGCCTGTTGGCGGGCAGGGCCAGCAGGTGGCGCATGAAGTGCAAACTGCTGGCGTCGGCCCAGTGCAGGTCTTCCAACCGCAGCACCAGCGGCCAATTGCGCTTGGCAGCCAAGCGCATCAGCACTTCCGCGGCGGCGTGGTACGCCAAGGTGCGCATTTGTGCGCCCAGCCCCAGCAGCCCGCGCACATGCGCGCTGTCGGCAAAGTTCAAGCCCAACAACTGGCCCAATACGTGAGCTTGGGCTTCGCCCTCGCCGCGCTCAAACAGCGGCACCACGGCGGCGACAAAACGCTCGCGTGCTTGTGGCGCGGTGTCGCTGTCGGGCAGTTGCAGCGCGTCGGCCAAGAGGCCGCGAAGCATCGCATAAGGCTGGCGCTGGGTCTGTGGTTGGCAAGCCGCGCGCAGCCACAGGGCTGGCTGATCCTGGGCGTGGACCCATTCGTCAAAAGTGGCCTCCAGGCGCGACTTGCCCAGGCCAGCGTCGCCCATCAAGGTCACCACGTTGACCCCGCAGGTTGTGACGCCAGGTTGGTGTAGCCGTTGCCAGGCTTGCTGGAGTAAGGCCAGTTCAGTCTCACGCCCGATGAGTGGTGCCCGCCGGCCGGCCACACCGCGTGCCGCGCTGCGGTCGTGGCGTGGCCGAGTGCGTTCGATGATCCAGGTGCGCATGGGCTCAGTGCGTCCCTTCACCATCAAGGGCGGCTGCTCCACGCCCAGAAAACCGGCCGCACATTGGCGCCAGGTGTCGGCGCTGACACGAAGCGTGCCAGGGGCGGTGTTCTGCTCCATGCGCGCAGCCAGGTTGACGGTGCTGCCGCGAATGGTGTTGTCGCCGTCGACCCCACCGCCCAGCAGCACCGGGCCGGTGTGCAAGCCCACGCGCACGTCAAACCCAGCGCGGCGGTGCTGGCGGCGAACGCGGTCGGCATGCACGGCGGTTTCGGCAACGATGCCCAGGCCGGCCATCACCGCGCGCTCGGCGTCGTCTTCGTGCGCGGCTGTGGTGCCAAAGGCGGCCAGCAGCCCGTCGCCGGTGTACTGCAGCACGCGGCCCTGCCAGCGCTCGATAATGGCGGTGAATCGGGCCAGCGCGCCGTCCATCACCAAGTTGATGTCTTCGGGTTCCAGTGAGTGGCCCAGCGCGGTGGAGCCCACCACGTCTGCAAACATGACCGTCACCTGGCGCAGCTGCTGTGTTGAAGGCGCACCCGCCTGCAGCGCCTGCAAGCGTTCACGCAGCGGGGACAAGGCGAGATCAAGCAGGTCATCGTCCAAGTCGCCACGCTGGCGTTCAAGCCACAACAGGGCGCGATCGATGCGCGCGGCCTCGCTGTTGTCAACTGGTGCGCTGGGGTCAGCGAGTTCGTTGGGCTCCTGAGGCGCAGTCATGGCTTTACGATAAATCATCTGCCGGGCTTCACAGCGTAATCACAGAACGCCTGGGGTGCAGCCACGGCGCCGCTCAGCCACTTCAACAGTTAAAGTGCGCAACTTTTGATGCAGGCCTGTTTTGGAGACCTTGACGATCACCCGCTGTCGCTTTTGCGAGCCTAGCTGGTGTGGTTGGAGCTGGCGGGCAGCCAGACTTTGATCGAGCAGGGTGAACCCGGTGACTGCAGCTCTTGCCGTTGAAGGGCAGCTGTCGGGCACTGAATCACGCGACGTCTGGTACCGCATTGGGTCGATAGCGCCCCGTCACCAGCACGATGGGGGTGCCGCAAAGCCGTTGTCGCCCGCCCGCGCACCAGCAAGCTGAGCAGGCAAGCCTCCTGCCTCGCAGGAATGACGTCGCTCTTGATCGGAACCTCGCGATCCAACTCCTCTGGCTTGTGATAGCCAGGCTGGTCGCACCAACTTGCGCCCTCCAGTCGCAGCACTGTGGCGCAAGCCGCAACCTATCTGGCGCCCCACGGTGGTGTTTGCAGGCGCTGCCGCATCACCGCTTCGTCTGCCTGCGCGGCCGAATCACCGTGCGGGTTGCATCCGCTGCCAGGTGGCACCGCTGGTGCCGCCCACATTGGGGTTGAACGAAGGGTCGTTGCTGGCGCGGTAGTTGCCCTGGCCGTCTGTCCAGTGCTGGCTGTACTGACTGTCGCGGTCGGAAGTGCCCCAGTAGGGGTCACTCATGCGTGTGGTGCCGCGAAGGTATTGTGAAAACTGGTCGTTGGCGTCGTACGAACCCGCGGCCGCACCCGCAGAGCGGCGCTGGGCGTCGGCGCGCTGCTGCGCTGCGCGCTGCTGCTGCATCGACGACAGCAGGGCGTCGTTGTTGGCGCTGATGGTGCGTGACAACTGACCGGCCGCCGCGATGCGGTCGTAGCCGCGCTGCAGGTTGGCGTTGAACTGCGCCATGATGTGCTGGCTGACGGCTTGTTTGTGACGCAGAAAGTCTTCGTCGATGCGAATGGAAGACACCATGGTGGCCAGCAAGGGATAGACGCTGGGCAGCAGCCCGTCGGTGGCGCCCACCGCGTGAGGCAGGACCAGCAGGCGGTGGTACTCGGCGCTTTGCCCTTGCGGGCCGCTGTAGGGGATGGTGTGGGTGGCTGTGTAGTAGCCAAAAAACTCTTCCTCGGCCGGCCGCCCACCCACCTGGTAGGTCACCCGCATGGCCATGGCTTCACCGGGTACCGCGGGTTGGTTGAAGGCCTTGGCCAAACGCGCCGTGTCCACGGGGCGGCGGCCGACGATCGCAAAGCCCGGCATCTGTCCCCGGGCCGGCTTGACGATCAGGTGCTCCATGGCCTGATCGATGGTGGCGTTGGGCGCGTAGACCGCACCGAACGACCGTTGGCCAACGGGCACAGGCTGGTAGACCGGTTGGAACCAATAGACCACGTCAAAGGGGAGCAATTCGATCCACATGCGGCCATCGGGCGATTCCGCCCGCACCCGCGTGCGCACGGGGTAGTTCGCGCTGCCATAGTCCCACTTGACCTGCGAGTTGACACGCCAGCCCTCGGGTGCACTCAATGTGCCCACGCGCATGTTGCCAAACTGGGGGTCGGTGACGGTGTGCGTCACGAAGCGAAGTGACGCCGCATGCAGGGGGGCTGTGATGGCCACCACCAGCGAAGCGCTGGCGACGGTCGCCCGCAACCAGCGCCGTGATGGGCTCCACTGCTGGGCCACGCGGGCCAGGACGTCGCGCCAGCGAATGCACATCTTCATCTCCGATCGATGGGGTAGCCATTGAGTTTGAGCTGCAGTCTGCCCGGACCCGGAGCAGCTGGCGATCCCTTGAACGAATGCAGCCCGACGCCACGACAATGGTGTCATGCACGCCAAACCCCTGAGCCAACCGTCGCCGACCCTGTATCTGGCGTCGCAAAGCCCACGTCGAGCCCAATTGCTGCAGCAGATCGGGGCCCGGCATGAACTGCTGCTGGCCGGCCCCGACGAAGACGCCGAGGCGCTGGAGGCCGAACGAGCCGCTGAACTGCCGGCCGACTACGTGCAGCGTGTGACCGCGGCCAAGCTCCAGGCGGCGGTGGCGCGGCGCTTGCAGCGAGGCTTGCCGCCGGCGCCGGTGCTGTGCGCCGACACCACGGTGGCGCTGGGTCGGCGCATTTTGGGCAAGCCCGTGGATGCCGAAGCGGCACGCGCCACCTTGGGCTTGCTCAGCGGCCGCACCCACCGGGTTTTGACGGCGGTGGCGCTGCACGACGGCCGGCGCACGCGGCGCGTGCTCAGCACCTCGCACGTGCGTTTTGCCAGCCTGCCGGCATCCGTGATCGAGGCCTACGTGGCCAGTGGCGATGCCTTCGGCAAAGCCGGCAGCTATGCCATTCAAAGTGCCTTGGCGGGTTGGATCGAGCACATCGACGGCAGCTACAGCGGCATCATGGGCCTGCCCTTGTTCGAGACGGCGCAGCTGTTGCGCACAGCGGGCGTGCCACTTGCGTTGTGAGTCCGGCGGCGCTGGCCATCGTGACCGACCTCGCGGCGCCCCCACCTTCACCCCAACTAGACTGCAGGCCATGGCCAACCAAGACATCCTGATCAACTGGTCGCCGCAAGAGACGCGGGTGGCCGTTGTCGAAAACGGCGCGGTGCAGGAACTGCACATCGAACGCACGCTGGAGCGCGGCCTGGTGGGCAATGTCTACCTGGGCAAGGTGGTGCGTGTGCTGCCGGGCATGCAAAGCGCCTTCATCGACATCGGTCTGGAACGCGCCGCCTTTTTGCACGTGGCCGATCTGCAAAACGGCTTGCCCAAGCCCGATGCGCCACTGGTGCCGATCGAGCGCCAGATCTTCGAGGGCCAGACCTTGACCGTGCAGGTCATCAAGGACGCCATCGGCACCAAGGGCGCACGCCTGACCACGCAGGTCAGCATCGCCGGGCGCATGCTGGTGTTCCTGCCGCACGACAGCCACATCGGCATCAGTCAGAAGATCGGTTCGCATGAGCTGCGTGAACAACTGCGAGCCCGCGTCACCACATTGGCCGGTGAAGCGGGCGGTGGCTTCATCTTGCGCACCAACGCCGAAGAGGCCGGTGACCCCGAACTGGCCGAAGACATTGCCTACCTGCGCCGCGCCTGGGCCTTGATCCGCGAACGCGCGCAAAGCCAGCCACCGGGGTCCTTGCTGCACCAGGACCTGACGCTGTCCGAGCGGGTGCTGCGCGACCTGACGGTGGAAGCCACCCAGACCATCCGCATCGACAGCAAGATGCAATGTGACGCGCTGAAGGCCTTTGGCGACACCTACATGCCCAGCGCGGTGGCCAAGCTCGACCACTACCGCGGCGAGCGCCCCATCTTCGACCTGTTTGGCATCGAAGAAGAGATCGCGCGTGCGCTGTCCCGGCGGGTCGATCTGAAAAGCGGCGGCTACCTGGTGATCGACCAGACCGAAGCGCTGACCACCATCGACGTCAACACCGGTGGTTATGTGGGCGCGCGCAATTTCGACGACACCATCTTCAAGACCAACCTGGAAGCCGCCGGCGCCGTGGCACGGCAGCTGCGCCTGCGCAACCTGGGCGGCATCATCATCGCGGACTTCATCGACATGACGCGTGAAGACCATCAACAGGCGGTGCTGGCCGAGCTGAAAAAACAGCTGGCCCGCGACCGCACACGCACCACCGTCAGCGGCTTCACCGCGCTGGGTCTGGTGGAGATGACGCGCAAACGAACCCGCGAGAGCCTGGCCCACATGCTGTGCGAGCCTTGCCCCACCTGCCAGGGCCGTGGCCAGGTGAAGACCGCGCGCAGCGTCTGCTACGACATCCTGCGCGAGATCCTGCGTGAAGCGCGCCAGTTCAGCCCCAAGGAATTCCGGGTGGTGGCCTGCGCCTCGGTGGTGGAAATGCTGCTCGACGAAGAGAGCGTGCACCTGGCAGGCTTGAGCGAATTCATTGGCAGGCCCATTTCGCTGAGCGCCGAGCCGGGGATGAACCCCGAGCAGTACGACATTGTTCTGATGTAGCGCATGGTCGGCGTCTCGGCGCCGACACACCCTGGGGTCGATGGCCGAAAGTTTCAATGGTCTGAGCCGGGCGAAACCCGGGCTTACGATGCCGACCGGACAACCGTCTGCCGATGAGAGTGCCCCATGCGGATATTGCTGGTTGAGGACGACACGGTGCTGGCCGATGCGCTGGCCCGCGCGCTGGCGCAGTCGGCCCATGCCGTGGACATCGTGTCATCGGGCGACGAAGCCGACCGCGCCTTGACTTCGACGGTTTTTGACATGGCGGTGCTGGACATCGGCCTGCCCGGTCTGTCGGGCTTGGAAGTGCTGCGCCGACTGCGCGCGCGCCGCTCCACCCTGCCGGTGCTGATGCTGACCGCGCTGGACGCGCTGGAAGACCGTGTGCGCGGCCTGGACCTCGGTGCCGACGACTATTTGGCCAAGCCCTTTGATCTGCCCGAGTTCGAAGCTCGTGTGCGGGCCTTGCTGCGGCGCGGCTCCAATGCCACCCCGTTTCTTGAACAAGGCCTGCTGCGCTTTGACACCGTGGGCCGCCGGGTTTTTTACGACAAACAGGCGCTGGAGTTGTCGCCTCGCGAGCTGGCGTTGCTGGAGCTGCTGATGTTGCGGGCCGGGCGCGTGGTCAACAAGGAACAGATGATCAACCACCTGTACGGCTGGCGCGATGTGGTGGCCGAGAACGCCATCGAAGTCACCGTCTACCGCCTGCGCAAGAAGCTGGAGCCTTTGGGTTGTGAGATCAGAACCGTGCGCGGTATGGGCTACCTGATGGACCGCCGTGAAGAATAGGGCCGAGCCCTTTCTTCGGCGCAAGTTGTTGCTCTGGCTGTTGGGCCCGCTGGCGGTGCTGCTGGTGTTTGACTCCATGCTGGCCTTCTGGAATTCCAAACGCTTCTCGCAACTCGCCTACGACCGCGCGCTGAACGAGATTGCGCGCGAGATCGTCTTGCACGTGAAGGTTGATGGCACGCGAGCGCATCTTGAACTACCACCAGCGGCCTCCCAGGTGCTGCTGCAAGACCCGGAAGACCAGCTGTTCTTTCGCGTCTACGCCCAGGACGGTTCCGTGCTGGGGGGCGACGCCGACCTGCCGCAGCCGCCAGACGGCACCGACGCCAAGCCGCTTTTTTATGCCGCCGTCGTGGGCGGGCAGCCGGTGCGCATGCTGGTGGCCTGGTTTCCCATCACCACCGTGGCCCCGCCCATCCGGGTTCAGGTTCAGGTGGCCGAGACCTTGCACAAACGCTCGCGCCTGGCCTTTGAGATGCTGGCCTATGTGGTTGTGCCGCAGTTGCTGCTGATCGTGCTGGCCACCACTGCGGTCTGGCTGGGCGTCTCGCGCGGCTTGCAGCCCTTGCAAAAATTGAGCGGTGCAGTGTCCAACCGTTCGCACCGGGACCTGAGCCCCATTGCCACCCACAGCGTGCCGGGTGAAGTGCGTCCGCTGGTCGATGAAGTGAACCAGCTGATGGCGCGCCTGGGCCGTGTGTTCGACTTCCAGAACCGCTTTGTGGCCGACGCAGCGCACCAGCTCAAGACCCCTGTCAGCGGCCTCAAAGCACAGATTGAAATTGCACTGCGCGAGAACGACCCCGAGCGCGTTCGCCACTCGCTGGGCCAGCTCTACCTCAGCGCTGACCGCATGTCGCGGTTGGTGCGGCAACTGCTTTCCTTGGCGCGCAACGAACCTGGCTCGTGGGCCAGCATGCCCTTGCAACCGCTGGATCTGAATGCCTTTGCGCTGGAAGTCAGCATGGACTGGGTGCCCGAAGCCCTCAAGCGCCAGATCGACTTGGGCTTTGAGGGTGCTGGTCAGGTGCTCATGATCGACGCCGACCGCGACCAGCTGCGCGAGTTGATCAACAACCTGGTCGACAACGCCGTTCGTTACAGCCAGTCGGGTGGTCGGGTGACGGTACGCGCCCGGCGCGGCGAGCCGGGTCACTGTCTTTTGTCGATCAGCGATGATGGCCCCAGCATCCCGGTGCAGGAGCGTGATCGCATCTTCGAACGCTTTCACCGTTTGCTGGGCACCCAGCAAGATGGCAGCGGGCTGGGCTTGGCCATCGTCAGCGAAATCGCCACGCGCCACGGCGCCCGAATCACACTGGAAGAAGACACCGACGGTGTCGGAAACACGTTCAGTGTGCACTTTTCCCTGCTGCACAACCAGCCGCCGTGATGTTCGGAGGCGCCCGCCATTGTCAGCGGGCTGACAGCTTGCTCAGCAGTTGCTGACAGTTGGGCGGGCAGTGACTGACAGCATGCTGGCAGTCTGCAGAAAGCGCCGCCACCTAAGCTTCTTGCCGTCGGGTCCAGTTCGGTCCCTTGCGTTTGGCAGGAGCTTGCATGTCCCTTCTTTCGAGCCCGGAATTTTGGATCGCGCTGTCGCAGATCATCATGATCAACATCGTGCTCAGTGGCGACAACGCCGTGGTCATTGCCCTGGCTTGCCGCTCGCTGCCGCCGGCGCAACAACGCAAGGCCATTTTGTTCGGCAGCATCGGCGCGGTGTTGCTGCGCGTGGTGCTGACCTTCTTTGCGGTGTACCTGCTGTCGCTGCCCTACCTGAAGCTGGTGGGTGCGGCCTTGTTGGTTTGGATTGGTGTTGGGCTGATCAACGCCGATGACGGTGACGGTGACATCAAAAGTCACGGCAACCTGGCGCAGGCCGTCAAGACCATCATCATCGCCGACCTGGTCATGAGCCTGGACAACGTGGTGGGCGTGGCCGCCGCGGCCAAGGGCAGCGTGCCGCTGCTGGTGATTGGTTTGGTGATCAGCATCCCGCTCATCATCTTTGGCAGCACTTTGATCCTCAAGTTGATGACACGTTGGCCGGTCGTCGTCACGGTGGGTGCCGCGCTGTTGGGCTGGGTGGCCGGTGAAATGGCCTTGTCCGATCCGTCGATTGCGGGCTGGACGACTGACCAACATCTGCTGCACTCTGTGTTGCCGGTGGCCTGTGCCGTTGCGGTGGTGAGTCTGGGTAAATGGTTGGCCAGTCGCAGCCACGTGCCTGCGGAGCAGCCAGCATGAAGGACCACCTCATCAACCGTGTGCTGGTTCACATCGAGGCCGACCACCCGCAGCGCATCCGTTCTGCGGTGGACGAGGCGGATCGTCTTTATCGTCAAGCGCCCTGCGAGGTGGTCTTGCTGCATGTGCAGAGAAAAGTCACGGGGCACGTGGCGATGTACTTTGAAGGACCGGTCTTGCACGAATTGCTGATGGACTGGGGTCAGCAAAGCCTTGAACCTGCGCACCGGCAGCTGCTGGCTGCCGGCGTGCCGCACACCTGCATCGTCAGGATTGGGCAAAGCGCCCCGACCATTGCAGCCGTGGCGCGTGAGCTGGGCTGCAGCCACATCGTGTTCGGTGTTGAAGACGCCGGGCTGGCGCAACGCCTTTTTGGTTCGATGGCGCAGCAGGTGCGCCACATCTTCCAAGCACCTGGCGGGCCGCAGATTCTGGGGACTTGAAGGCGCCGGCGTCCAGCGCCCTGACCGCCCTGTTCCGCGTGTTTACGGCAGCTTGCCTGCACGGCAGGCTGCACCTAGACTGCCGCGCACCATGCAAGCCGGCCAAAATGAACTGATCACCCGCATCGGCCCTGGCACTCCCTGCGGCGAGTTGATGCGCCGCTACTGGCAACCCGCTGCGCTGGTCGACGAGTTTGACGCCCGCCTGGACCCCCACATGGCCCAGCGTCCGATCAAGGCGGTGCGGCTGTTGGGCCAGGACCTGGTGCTGTTTCGCGACGGCCAGGGCCGCTACGGATTGCTCGACCGCGACTGCCCGCACCGCGGTGCCGACCTGGCCTTTGCGCGCCACGAACCCGAGGGCATCCGCTGCCCTTTTCACGGCTGGAAGTTCGCAGTGGATGGCCGCTGCCTGGAAACGCCGGCCGAGCCGATGGGCTCCCTGCTGTGCCAACGGGTGCGCCAGCGCAGCTACCCGGTCAAGGTGCAGTCGGGCGTGATCTTTGCCTACCTGGGCCCGGAAGGCAGCACGCCACCTGAGTTGCCGGCCTTTGACGCCTTCACCGCCCCGGCCAGCCACAGCTTTGCCTTCAAGGGCCTGTGGCATTGCAACTGGCTGCAGGCCTTTGAAGTGGGCATCGACCCCGCGCACCCGAGCTTCCTGCACCGCTACCTGCAGGACGAGTCGCTGGAGCAAACCTATGGCCGCCAGTTCCGAGCCGCCAGTGTGGGCGAAGTGGACGGTGAACGCTGGCCGATGACGCGCGTGATGCGCGAGGTCTGCAGCCCCCAGATCCACCATGAAGAGGTGACGCCGGGCCTGACCCGCCTGACCACGCTCAGGCTCATCAACGACCAGCTGACCCATGTGCGGGTCACGCACGCCGCCTTCCCCCACACCTTTGTGATCCCGTTGAGCGAGACCGTCACCATCACGCAGGTGCATGTGCCGGTGGACGACACCCACACCTATTGGTACACCTTCTTCACCAGCTTCGCCGACCCGTTGGACCAGGAGACCATGCGCCAGCAGCGCCTGGCCCACATGACGCTGCCCGATTACGTGCCCATCCATGGCCGCCACGACCACTGGAACTTCAATCCTGAAGAGCAGCGCACTCGCACCTTCCTGGGCATGGGCGAGGACGACATCAACCTGCACGACCAGTGGGCCGTGGAAAGCATGGGCGCCATCGCCGACCGCACGCGTGAACACCTGGGCACCAGCGACAAGGTGATCATGGCCAACCGGCGCCTGCTGCTCAAGGCCATCGCCACCGTGCAGCAAGGCGGCACGCCGCCGATGGTCTTGACGGCCGAACAAGCGGCTGCGCTGACCGGCCCCGACACCATGGACTGCATCGCCCCGGCCGCGCAGTGGCAGAGCCACTGGCAACAGGCGGCCCAGGCCAAACGCGCTGCGGCGGCTTGGCTGCAACGGCACGCTTCTGCGCCCGCATGACCCTGGCTCGACGCGCCGGTGTGGACAGCGCGGCCCGACAGGCGGCCTGCAGCGCGCTGATGGCACAGCTGGCGCCGGGCGCGCCGTTGGCGCAGGCGCCCGTCCCCGGTTTGCAACAGGTGCGTGTGGTCTGGGCCGATTTGCACGGCACGCTGCGCGGTAAGACGCTGGTGCTGGGCGACGATGGCGCCGCGCTGCAGTCGGCGTTGTCAGACGGCGTGGGCATGGTCAGCACCATGTTCCTGAAAGACACCTCCGACCGCACGGCGTTCAAGGTCTTCGAGCCCGGCGCGTTGTCGGCTGGGGCCGGCTTTGGGCCGGCCAACAACGCGCTGCTGTTGCCCGACCCCACGAGTCTTCGCGTCTTGCCGTGGGCCAGCGACACCGCCTGGCTGCGCGCCGATGCGCTGTGGGCCGATGGCAGCCCGGTGCTGGCCGACCCGCGCCAGGTCTTGCTGCGCGCCCTGGACCTGCTGAAACAGGCCGGCTACGGACTGCAGTGCGGGCTGGAGGTGGAATTCCACATCTTCCGCATCACCGACGACGGCCTGGCCGCCGAACAGGCCGCCTGGCCCGCTGAGCCACCCTCGTTGCGCCTGGTTCACCCGGGCTACCAGTTGCTGGGCGACGCCTGGGCCGATCTGGCGCACGAGCCCTTGGCCATCGTGCGCCGCACCGCGCTGGGCCTGGGCTTGCCGCTGCGCTCGCTGGAGATCGAACTGGGCCCGAGCCAGTTCGAAGCGGTGTTTGCGCCCACCGACGCACTCACCGCGGCCGACCAGATGGTGCTGTTTCGCAACGGCGTGCGCCAGGCCTTGCGCCGCGCCGGCTATCACGCCAGTTTTGTCTGCAAGCCACCGCTGCCCCACGCGGTGGCCAGTGGCTGGCACCTGCACCAGTCCTTGCTGGACTCGGCGGGCCACAACGCGATGCAGCGCCAGGCCGGTGCCGGCGCTGCCGACGACGCGCGCCAAGTCTTGTCCGACACCGGCGCGCACTGGCTGGCCGGTTTGTTGCACCACGCCAGCGGCATGGCCGCCTTGTGCGCGCCCACCATTCCTGCGTACGAGCGCTTCCAAGGCGGCGTGATGGCCCCGCCAGCGGCCCATTGGGGCCGCGACAACCGCGGTGCGCTGCTGCGCGTGCTGGGCGCACCGCAGGACCCGGCCACCCGCATCGAAAACCGCCTGGGCGAGCCGATGGCCAACCCCTATCTGATGATCGCCGCCCAGATCTGGGCGGGGCTGGACGGTTTGCAGCGAAAACTCGACCCCGGCCCGGCCACCCAAGCCCCTTACGCCAGCGCGGCACCGGCCCTGCCTGGCAGCCTGTTGCAGGCCCTGGATGCGCTGGCTGCCAACCCGGTGTTGCAGCAAGGGCTGGGGCCGGTGCTGGCGGGTGTGTTCGACACCGTCAAGCGGCAGGAACTGGCGCGGTTTGCAGCCGCCAAAGACCCGCTGCAGTGGCAACGTTGCGAATACTTCGCCCGGTTCTGACGGCTTGAGGCGGCCCGGGCCTTTCTGCCTTGATGGGTCATCCAGGCGGTGCCAAGGTCTGGGCCATGACACGTGCACAAGCCCCGGTTCAGAGGGGCTGTCAGATCGGGTTGACCCTGTGTCTCGCGGGCCGGAATCGCCACAGGCCCGACACACAATGGGGTCTTGCCGAGGGAGCAGAAGTTGACCGTGTCGATCCCAAGGTGAGAGGAGCTGGTTTTGAAACTGCTGGAAAACTTGGCCAAGATCTGCGCGGTGGCCGCCGGTGTGCTGTTGACGGTGATCACACTGATGACCTGCGTCAGCGTGATCGGCCGCAACACCACCGGCTGGACGCTGGTCGGTGATTTTGAGTTGGCCGGCTCGGCCGCCGGCGCGGCGGTGGCCTTGTTCATGCCGTGGTGCCAGTACCGGCGCGGCAACATCTCGGTGGACTTCTTCACCACCCGGGCCAGCCCGGCCACGCAGCTGCGCCTGGACCGACTGGGCGCGCTGCTGGTGGGGGCCATGATGGGCCTGATGGCCTGGCGCAGCGCCGTCGGCGGCATCAGCGCCTGGAAGGCGCAGTCCGGCTCGATGATGCTGGGCTTTCCGGAGTGGATCGTTTACTGCGGCATCGTGCCACCGTTGTTGCTGGCGGCCTTGATCGCCTTGACCCAGGCTGCGCGGGGCTTCGAAACACGGGGTGGCGCATGACGCCCATTACCCTGACCTTGTTGATCTTTGGCGTGATGCTGGTGCTGATGGCGCTGCGCACGCCCATTGCGGCGGCCATGTTCGTGGCCGGCTGCACCGGCTATGTCTTGCAGGCCGGTTGGCTGCCCTTGGCCAGTTTCCTCAACACCCAGGCCTTTGCGCGTTTTGCCAGCTACGACCTGAGCGTGATTCCGCTGTTCATCCTGATGGGCAATTTCGCCACCCAAGGTGGCATCAGCCGCGCGCTGTTTCAGTTTGCCGCCACCGTGATGGCGCGCTTCAAGGGCGGTCTGGCGATGGCTTCGGTGATGGCCTGTGCGGCCTTTGGCGCCATCTGCGGCAGCAGCGTGGCCACCGCCGCCACCATCACCCAGGTGGCGCTGCCCGAGATGCGCAAACACGGCTACAGCGGCCGCCTGGCCACCGGCACGCTGGCTGCGGGCGGCACCCTGGGCATCCTGATTCCGCCGTCGGTGCCGCTGGTGATTTACGCCATCCTGACCGAGCAGAACATCGCCAAACTGTTTGCCGCGGCCATGGTGCCGGGCATCATCGCGATGCTGGGCTACATGGCGGCGATTGCCATTTACGTGCGGCTGTTCCCGGGCCATGCGCCTGAGCACGACGAAGCACCGGCCGTCACCGCTAGCGCACTGGCCGGCATCACGCCCATTGCGATCATCTTCATCGTGGTCTTTGGTGGCATCTATGGCGGCGTGTTCACACCCACCGAGGGCGCGGGCGTGGGCGCGGCGGCCACCTTCATCGCCGCGCTGCTCAAGCGCGAGATCACCTGGCCCAAGTTCAAGCAGTGCTTCTACGCCACGGCCGAGTCGTCGGCCATGATCTTCATGATCTTCCTGGGCGCCGACCTGATGAACTCGGCGCTGGCGCTGACCCAGGTGCCAGCGCAGCTGGCTGCCGTGGTGCAGGGCTGGGGCTTGTCGCCGTTGCTGGTGGTGTCGGCGATTCTGTTGTTCTACGTGGTGCTGGGTGCGGTGATGGACGAACTGAGCATGCTCCTGCTCACCATCCCGATCTTTTTCCCGATGGTCATCGGCCTGGACTTTGGCATGCCCAAAGAAAGCGTGGCGATCTGGTTCGGCATCATGGTGTTGATGACGGTGGGCTTTGGCATGCTGGCGCCGCCCGTGGGGCTGAACGTTTACGTGGTCAACGGCATGGCCAAGGACGTGCCCATCGCCGAAAGCTACCGCGGTGTCATGCCCTTCCTGATCAGCGACACCTTGCGCACCCTGTTGCTGCTTTTCTTCCCACCCATCAGCTTGTGGCTGGTGAAGTACGTGGGCTAGCGGGCCGACGGTGGCATCAGGGTAAACCGCGACCACCAGCCACCAAGGCCCCCGTTAAGTTCTGAGCCGTTCAACCCACCGGAGACATCACCCATGAAACGCCGCACATTTGTTCAGGGCGCCGCCACCGCAGCGGTGCTGGGCGCACCCCACCTTTCTGGCCTGGCGCAGCAAAGCGTCACGCTGAAGTTCCACACCTTCATGGCGCCAATGAGCAACGTCTGGCTCACCATGCACAAGCCGTGGATGGACAAGGTTGAAAAAGAAAGCGGTGGGCGCATCAAGTTCGAGGGCTACCCGGCCATGCAGTTGGGCGGCACGCCGGTGCAGCTGTACGACCAAGCGCGTGATGGTGTGGTCGACATCGTGTGGACACTGCCGGCCAACACCGCCGGGCGCTTCCCGCGCATCGAGGTGTTTGAGCTGCCCTTCATGATGAACAACGCCGAGGCCACGTCCAAGGCCTATTGGGAATACTTCCAGACCCAGTGCCCTGACGAGTTCAAGGAAACCCAGGTGCTGGCGCTGCACGTGCACGGCCCGGGCATGTTTCACTCGGCCAACAAACCGATCCGCAGCGTGGCCGACCTGAAAGGCATGAAGGTGCGCGGCCCCACGCGGCAGATCACCAAGATGCTGGCCTCGGTGGGGGCCACCCCGGTGGGCATGCCGTTGCCGCAGATTCCCGACGCGCTGAGCAAGGGCACCATCGAGGCCTGCGTCATTCCCTGGGAAGTGGTGCCGTCGGTCAAGGTGCACGAACTGACCAAGTACCACAGCGAGTTCGACAACAGCGCCGGCGCGCTCTACACCACCACCTTTGTGATGGCCATGAACAAGCCGCGCTACGAAAGCCTGGCGCCCGATCTGAAAAAGGTCATCGACGCCAATTCCGGCATGGCGGCCTCGGCCTGGTTGGGCAAGACCCAGCAAAGCAACGATCCCAACGGCCGCAAGGCTGCTGCGGACCGCGGCAACAGCATCCACCAGTTCACCGCCGCGCAGCGCGAAGAGTTCGTCAAGCTGTCCAGCCTGATCGACGACGAGTGGGTGGCCGACATGGACAAGCGCGGCTTCAAGGGCAAGGTGCTGCTCGACAGCGCCAAGTCCTTGATCGCCAAGCACGGCAAGGGCTGACAGCGGCCGACGCCATAAAAGACGGGGGCCAGCTGACGCGGGCCCCCGTTGCAAGCGATCCATGATGGGTTGTGCCCGGATCGCGGAGGAGGGGTCGATCAGGGCAGCCGCACAGGAAACGCGCCGCCCTGGAAACAATGTAGCCCGCGCAGGCCACCGGCCAAAAGGGTTGTGCGATGAACTGCGCGCTGGCTGGGCTGAACTGCGGGGTCCGTTGCCGATGAGCGTCTGGTCGCGGCGTCGGCTTCAGGCCAGCGCGGGCGGACGTCAGAGCCAAGCGGCACCGCGCACGCCTGAGGCGTCGCCGTGCAACGCCGGCAGCAGCCGGGTGCGGACCACCTCACCCGGTCCTGCTGAAAACACCCACTGGCCCCACAGCGCGGGCACCTGTTCATAGAGGTGCCTCATGGCCGACAGGCCACCGCCGAGCACGATCACGTCCGGGTCGAGCAGGTTGATCACGCTGGCCAGTGCGCGCGCCAGGCGGTGCGTGTGGCGGTCCAAGGTCTGGGTACAAGCCGCGTCACCCGCCACAGCCAGCTGGTGGATGTCCGCGGCCGACAGCGCACCGCCATGCCGCGCCGCGTGGTCTCGTGCCATGCCGGGGCCGCTGAGCACGGTCTCGATGCACCGGCGCTGGCCGCAGTAGCAGGCGAAGTCGGGGTCTTGGTCGGTCAGACTCCAAGGCAGTGGGTTGTGCCCCCACTCACCCGCCAATCCGTTGGGCCCGCTCAGTACACGGCCATGCACAGCGATGCCCGCACCCGTGCCAGTGCCCAAAATGGCAGCGAACACCACTGCCGCGCCGGCACCGGCGCCGTCGGTCGCCTCTGACAGCGCCAGGCAATTGGCGTCATTGGCCAAGCTCACCGCCTGTCCCAGCGCTGCCTGCAGGTCCGCTTGCAAGGCTTGGCCATTCAGGCAGGTGGAGTTGCAGTTCTTCATGCGGCCGTCAGCCATCTGCGTGCCAGGGGTGCCCACGCCAACGGTCAACACAGCGCTTGGCGCCAGCTGGGCCAGCTGCGCCTGCGCCTGCTTCACCGCCGCCAGCAGGGCCGCCAACGTGGCGGGGTAGCCACCTGCAGGCGTGGCCTGACGATCGCGCCACACCTGCTGGCCCTGTGGATCCAGCAGTGCAGATTCAAGCTTGGTGCCGCCCAGGTCGATGCCCAGACGGAAGGCGGTGGATGGCTTCATCTTGCTGCCAAGACTGGCTGAGGGGACCGAAGGGACTGAAGGGTCTGAAGGGACGGCCAGCACCTGGACTCGATGGGGTCGGGCGAGGCTCGCCCTTGCCGGTAGGCCCCGAAGCCGTCATCGCGCGATCAGGCCGGTGCGGCGGGGCAGCAGACCGGCCTGCGTGATGTCACCGCCGCCCCACCCGGTGAAACGTCAGCGCGCGGCCACGGCGTCGACACCGGCTTTGGCAACCACGCCGTCCTGGTCCGAGTTGACACCCGAGACGCCAATGCCGCCAATGACCTTGCCGTCCAGCATCAGCGTGAGACCGCCTTCGACCGTGCTCGCGCCACGCAGATTGAAGGCGCGCAGGCCCACGCCTCCGCCTGCGATGAGGTCTTGAAAGACCTTGGTCGAACGGCGATACATGGCGGCCGACACCGCCTTGTCCTGCGCCACCATCGTGCTGGCGGTCTGGGTGTTGTCCATGCGCTCAAAGGCCACCAGTTGGCCAGCGTTGTCGACGATGGCGATGGCCACCGGCCATTGGTTCTTGCGCGCTTCGGCCGCAGCGGCCGCGAGCGCCTTGCGCGCTTGTTCGAGGGTCACTGAAGTTCCGTACTGCGGCACCTGGGCCCAGGCGGGCGCGCTCAGTTGCAAGGTCAGCGCCAGGGCCGCAGATTGGATGAGGGTTGAAAGCTTCAAAACAGTCTCCTTGATTTTTGGACAGGCCAGGGTGAGTGCGGCGAATAACCGACGCCAACGGCGCGGGCCGACGGTAGCCCACAGGAACCCGGCGCGCAATGCGCGCTGCCCCGAAGCGCGGCGGTGTTGAACACGTCGGGTGGCAGCCCGCTGGCTGTGCCCGCGGCTCGGGCGTGCCTGAACAGATGACGGGCGCTCAGCCCTGCTCGCCTCGCCGGGTCAGATCGGCTGGGTTCGAGCCACCAACCACGACAAGGCCGGTCCTTGCACCAGCGGCGACAAGCGCTCACG
>JANMHH010000084.1:0-8071 GCA_031375065.1 Rubrivivax sp.
CGAAGCCGACAGCTTTCTGCGCAGTCGCCGCCTGGCCGAGCGCAACTACGAAGTCACCGAAGTCAACGAGATGCTGCAAGGCATGGAGCGTTTCGCCGGGGTCTTCATCTGCACCACCAACCTGTTCGATGAGCTCGACGAGGCCGCGCTGCGGCGCTTCACCTTCAAGATCCGCTTCCAACCGCTGAAGGCCGAGCAACGCCTGCGCATGTTCACAGCCGAGGCGCTGCAAGGCGATGCTTCGCGCCTGACCCCGGAGCAGGTTGCGCGCCTGGGCGCCTTGGACCTGCTGGTGCCGGGCGACTTTGCCGCTGTGCAACGCCAAGTCGAGATCCTGGGCGAAACGCTGTTGCCGGACGAATTTTTGTCGCAGCTGGAAAGTGAGCATCGGGTCAAGCCCGAAGTTCGTCAGCGCAGGGGCATCGGCTTCAAGACGTCCTGAGCGGCTGGCGCTCAAGCGGCCGCGGGCCGGGCCGATAACTCCCCATGGGGTCGTTTACCGCAGACATCGTGGCGCACGTCGCCGGCTCGCCTTTGGCGCAGCTGCTGTGCGTCAGCATGGTGTTGCTGATCCTTGCCTTGGTCGTGGTCAGCCGGCTTTCGGGCAGCCGGCGTCGCCTTCGGTCCCGCCTGCAAGATGCCAACTCTGAACTCGAAGAACTGCGCGGCCGCGATCCCCTGACCGGTTTGCTGACCCGCGCTGAGCTCGAAGCCCTGCTGGAGCCGGAAGTGGCCAGGGCCGACCAGGATCGAGGCAGCCTGAGCCTGCTTTACGTGGCTTTGGACGGTTTCCGGGCCGTCAACGAAGGCTACGGGTTGCGGGTCGGTGATGGCCTGCTGGTGGCCGTGGCCGAACGCCTGCAGGCCTTTTGCGGCCAGGCCACGCCGGTTGCACGGGTTGCGGGTGACGAGTTTGTGCTGCTGCTCAGGACGGGGCTGGACTCTTCGGGCCCCGCGGCTGCGGCGCTGTCCGAGGCCCTGAGTCAGCCTTTTCAGGTCGAAGCGCTGACTTTGCAAGCGACCGCGTCCGTCGGCGTGGCCTGCTATCCCGACCATGGTTCTCGGCCCCGCTTGCTCAGCCAGGCGGCCATGGCCATGCGCACGGTGAAACATGGGGGCGGCGGAGCGCACGCGCTCTATGACCCCGCCATGAGCGTGACGCTGCGCGAGCAGGCTGAACTGTTGCTGGACCTGCGCCAGGCCCTGGCCCGCAACGAGTTCCAGCTGTACTTTCAACCCAAGATCGATGCCAGCACCTTGCAAGTGACGGCCGCAGAGGCCTTGCTGCGCTGGCAGCACCCGCGCCGCGGGATGATCAGCCCCGGGGTGTTCATACCGATGGCGGAAAAACACGGCCTGATCTGTGAAATCGGCTTGTGGGTGATCGAAGAGGCCTGCCGGCAGGCTGCTCAATGGCGCGAGGCCGGCTTGCGCATGCGGATTGCGGTCAATCTTTCAGGCCACCAGCTGCGCCGCGACGATCTGGTCCCGCAAATCGAAGCTTCGTTGGCCCGCCATCACATCCCTGCCAACCGGCTGACCTGCGAAATCACCGAGACCGTGGCGATGGAAGACACCGCCATCACGCGCGACGCCTTCGAGCGTCTGCGCCGCTGCGGTTTGCACGTCTCGATCGACGACTTTGGCACCGGCTACTCCAGCCTGGCTGCGCTGCGCCGGCTGCCGGCGGCCGAACTGAAGATCGACCGTGCTTTTGTCCAGGATCTGGCCTCCAGTGAGGACGCACGCAGCATCGTGCGGGCGATTGTGCAAATGGCCCATTCGCTGCAATTGCGGGTGGTGGCCGAAGGTGTGGAAACCGAAGCCCAACGCGACGAGTTGCTGAAGTTGGGTTGCGACGAACTGCAGGGTTACCTTTTTGCCAAGCCCATGACGGCTTCGGTCCTGGCCTTGTGGGCCGACGGCGATGGCACGGTCGCCGGGCCGATGTTCAGACCATCCCTGTTCGACCCCACCGCACCAGCACCGCTGGCCGAAGCGGCCGCCATCACGCCCTGAAGCGGCCTGCTTGACCCAAGTATTCACACTTCTGTGTGAGTTAAATTCACTTTGTTCGTCGCTCGGTCAATGCGATGATCGCGTCTTTGACAACCTGTCAACCCAGCCCCCCCTAAAAGATGCCGTCTGGCGAGACTTCACTGTTGCTGTGGTTGATGGCCATAGTGGTTACCCTTCTGGGTGCCCACGTCTTCATTGCCTGGATTCGCCGAGCCCAAGGGCCTGGCTCCTGGCGTGCAGCCACTCTGGCTGGCGCGGCCCTGGGTTTGGGGCTGACCTGCTCGATGCTGCTGACCCTGTCTGCCGAAGCGTTGCCGTTCCCGCTGGGTTACCGCTGGCTGCTGGTGCCCGCGTTGTGGCTGCTGCCTTGGGCGCTTTGTGTGCCCGTCGCATGGTGGCTGATGCGGCGCCGCAACTGGCTGGTGTTGATCGTCTGCAGTGTGCTGCTGACCGCCCTCGCCATTGCAGTGCAGGCGGGCTGGCTCGTTGCCGCAGGCATGCGCCCCGGCTTGCGCTGGAACTTTGTCTGGGTCGGCGCAGCGGTCGCGGTTCAACTTCTGGGCTTCCTGGCCGGCCTTTGGATGGCCTTCTCGGATGCCAGCAGCGAGGGTGACCGCAAAACCTTGTGGCGTGCCGGAGCCGCCGTGTTGATCGTGTTGGCGGTGGTGGCTGGGCAGGAGTGCATGGTTGCGGCCGTCAACGTGCTGACGCAGGTCGGCTCGATCTACCAACGCGAAGCCTCGTCGACCTGGTTGTGCCTGATTGCAGGTGCCCTGGTGCCGATCATGCAGGGCATGGCGGCGCTGGACATCTGGCTGCGCAACCGGGTTGACCGCCAGAACCGGCGCAGCAAGTCGACCTTTGCAACCGAGCTCAATTTGCCGCAGCGGCGCAAACGTCGGCGCAAGTACCGCCCCATTTGAGCCCAGCCGCATGGCGGCGTCTTGGGGAACCCCCCGCGTTCTAGAGTTGCTCCCAGGGCAAGCCGTCGCAGCGCCAACCGTTCAAGCGGCCTCGCTTGAAGTGCTCGTCCAGGTCACCCTCGAACCCGTGCAGGACATTGACGACCTGTTCGAAGCCGGCCGCTTCCAGCGCCAAGCCCGCATCCACGGTGCGTTTGCCTGAACGGCACAGCAGGACCACCGGCCGGTCAGGCCGCCCGCCCTCGCGCCTGACCTGATCGACAAAGGCCCGCGGGTGGGCTTGCATCTCGGGGTACTCGTACCAGGCGATGTGGACCACCCCGGGTGGGTGGCCAACATAAAGGTACTCAATCTCCATCCGCACATCGACAAACAAGGCTTCGGGATGATCTTGCAGGTACTGCCAAGTCTGAAGGGGGGAGAGATGCTTCATGCGCAAGGGCTTGACGGGCTTCTTACAATGGTCGGCATGAACGCTTCAACTGGTCTGCCTGGGTCGGCTGTGAAAAACGCACCCGCTGAGTCCTACACCCGCGGCGCTGCCTTGGCCGCCATTTTGCAGCAGCGCATTGCCATCATCGATGGCGCCATGGGCACCATGATCCAGCGCTACAAGTTGAACGAGGCCGATTTTCGGGGCGAGCGCTTTGCCCAGCACAGCAAAGACCTCAAAGGCAACAACGACATGCTGGTCATGACCCGCCCCGACGTCATTCGCGAGATCCACGCCCAGTACCTGGCGGCCGGCGCCGACATCATCGAAAGCAACACCTTTGGGGCCACCAGCATCGCGCAGGAAGACTACGCGCTGGGCCACATCGCCCGCGAAATGAACGTGGCGGCGGCCCGCGTGGCGCGCAGCGCCGCCGATGAGTACAGCACGCCCGACAAACCCCGCTTCGTGGCCGGCGCCCTGGGGCCTACGCCGCGCACGGCCAGCATCAGCCCCGACGTCAACGACGCCGGCGCGCGCAACGTCAGCTTCGATCAGTTGCGCGATGCCTACCGTGAACAAGCCGAAGGTCTGCTGGAAGGCGGCTGCGACCTGTTCCTGGTGGAAACCATCTTCGACACGCTCAACGCCAAGGCGGCCATCTTTGCGCTGGACGAGTTGATGGAAGACACCGGCGAGCGCCTGCCGGTGATCATTTCGGGCACCGTCACCGACGCTTCCGGGCGCATCCTCAGCGGGCAAACCGTGGCCGCGTTCTGGCACTCGGTGCGCCACGCCAAGCCCCTGGCCATCGGTTTGAATTGCGCCTTGGGTGCCGCCGTGATGCGGCCCTACATCGAAGAACTTTCCAAGGTGGCGTCCGACACCTACGTCAGCTGCTACCCCAACGCCGGTTTGCCCAACCCGATGAGCGACACCGGTTTTGATGAGACCCCCGACGTGACCGGTGGCCTGATGGAAGAGTTTGCCCGCTCGGGCTTTCTCAACATCGCCGGTGGCTGCTGCGGCACCACACCCGACCACATCGCCGAAATCGCGCGGCGCCTGGGCCACTACCGCCCACGGTCCCGTCACGATCCGCTGTTCACCGGCCTGCTGGCGGCCTGAGGTTCAGATCTCGACCTTGGTCCCCAGCTCGACGATGCGGTTGGTGGGCAGGTTCAGGAAGTCGGCGGCCCCGGCTGCGTTGCGGTGCATGCTGGCAAACAGCTTTTCGCGCCACATGGCCATGCCGCCGCCAAAGGTGGGGACCACGGTGTCGCGGCTGAGGAAGTAGCTGGTTTCCATGTCGTCGAGCTGCACACCGCGGCTGGCCAGCAACTTCAGCGCCTCAGGCACGTCGGGGTCGTTCTTGAAGCCGAAGTGCAGCGTCACCTGCCAACAGTTGCGGCCCAGGGGTTCGACCTGGCAACGCCTGTTGAAACCGATCCAAGGCACCTCGTGGTGCACCACCGTGACAAACAGGTTTTGCTCGTGCAGCACCTTGTTGTGCTTGAGGTTGTGCAGCAGGGCGAAGGGCGTGGAGCCCGCTTCAGCGCTGAGGAAAACGGCCGTGCCGTCAACCCGTACCGGGGGGCTCAAGAACAGGGACTCGAGAAACGGCACCAGTTCAATGGATTCATCGCGCATGCGCTCCGACATCAGGCGCCGGCCTGCCTTCCAGGTCAGCATCAAGGTGAACATGCCGGCGCCAATGAGCAGCGGGAACCAGCCACCGTCGAGCACCTTTACCGCGTTGGCGGCAAAAAACACCAGGTCCACCACGAAGAAGAAGCCGGTGGCCGCCACACACAGAGCCAACGGCAGCTTCCACGCATAGCGAATGACAAAGAAGGTCATCACGGTGGTGATGGTCATGTCGATGGTCACCGCGATGCCATAGGCCGAAGCCAAGGCACTGCTGCTGCCAAACAGCACCACCGCAAACACCACGCAGGCGTAAAGCGCCCAGTTGACAAAGGGCACATAGATTTGGCCGGTCTCGCGCACGCTGGTGTGCATCAGCCGCAAGCGCGGCACGTAGCCCAGCTGGACCGCCTGTTTGGTGACCGAGAACGCAGCCGTGATCAGCGCCTGCGAAGCAATCACCGTGGCCGCCGTGGCCAAGCCGATCAACGGGAACAGGGCCCACTGCGGCGCCATCTCGTAAAAAGGGTTGCGCACGTTCTCGGGGTGCAACAGCAGCATGGCGCCCTGGCCAAAGTAGTTCAGCACCAAGGCCGGCATGACGACCAGGATCCAGGCCAGACGAATCGGTTTTTTGCCAAAGTGCCCCAGGTCGGCGTAAAGCGCTTCCGCACCCGTCACACACAGCACCACCGCCGCCAGCGCAACAAAAGCGACACCGGGCTGCGACCAGATGAAACCCAACGCCCAATGTGGCGACAGCGCCGTCAACACCTTTGGGTTGCTGGCGATGTGCATCACACCCAGCACCGCCAGCACGGCGAACCAGACCAGCGTGATGGGGCCAAACCAGCGCCCCACCACCGCGGTGCCAAAGCGCTGGGCGGCAAACAGGGCGGTCAACACCACCAGCGTCACCGGCACCACATAACGGTGCAAACCCGGCGCCGCGATCTCCAGCCCTTCGACCGCCGACAGCACGCTGATGGCTGGCGTGATGACGCCGTCGCCAAAAAAGATGGCGGTGCCAAAGATGCCCAGGATCAACAGGCGCCTGCGCAAGACAGGGCGGTCTTTGACTGCCTGTGACGCCAGCGCCAACATGGCGATCAGCCCACCCTCGCCGTTGTTGTCGGCGCGCAAGATCAAGGTGACGTACTTCAGCAGCACCACCACCGTGAGCGTCCAGAACACCAGCGACAGCACACCCAGTATGTTGTCGGGCGTCAACGGTACGCGCCCATGAGCGAAGACTTCCTTCAGCGCATAGAGCGGACTGGTGCCAATGTCTCCATAGACCACCCCGACCGCAGAGATCGTCAACGACAACAAGGCGCCGGGAGCGGCGGGTCTGGAGGGCTGACTCATGGACTCAGATCGGTGGTTTACGGGGAACCGCGTTGCATTGTGGCCGAATCCCTGCACTGATGCTGCGCCGCAACATAATCCGTTGCAACGACGCCCCGGCCGTGGGCTTTACCCAGACTCAGTCGAAGCGTTCGGCATCGGGGTCGGTGGCCTCCAGCTCATAGGCCGCGGCCAACATGGCCAGACGGCCAATGACGCCATACATGTAGAACCGGTTGGGCGCGCTGGCGCCCGGCTTGGCGCCGGGACGGGGCAGCTGGCTGCTCTCGGCAAAGGCCAGGGGCACGTAGCTTGAACCCGGGCCGCCCAGGTTCTCGTCGGTACCGCGCTCGGCATGCACGCGGTAGAAGCCCCCCACCACGTAGCGGTCGATCATGCAGACCACCGGCTCGGCCACGGCGCGGTGGATGCGCTCGTAGCTGGGCACACCTTCCTGAATCAGCACTTCGGTGATGGCCTGGCCGTCTTTGGCCAGCCCCATGCGGTCTCGCAGCTGCTGCAGGCTGTCCAGTTCCTTGGCATCGCGCACCGTCAAGATGCCCTGACCCCGGTTGCCATGGTCGGCCTTGACCACCACGAAGGGCCGTTCGTTGATGCCGTACTCCTTGTACTTGCGGCGCACCTTGGCGAGCGCGGCGTCGACGTTGCTGCGCACACATTCCAAGCCGCTGTCGTCGTCAAAGTCGACTTCCCCGCAGTGGCTGCCCAGGGGGGTGATCAACCAAGGGTCCATGCCCAGCAGCTTGGCAAACTTCTTGGCCACTTCTTCGTAGCTCTGGAAGTGGCGGCTTTTGCGACGCACCGTCCAGCCAGCATGCAGTGGTGGCAACAGATATTGCTCGTGCAGCTTGTGCAAACAGCGCGGGATGCCTTGCGCCAGGTCGTTGTTGAGCAAAATCGTGCAGGGGTCGAAGTCCTTCAGCCCCAGACGCCCGCGGTTGCGAAGCAAAGGCTCGAGCACCAGTTCTCCACCATCGGGCAAAGGCAAGACCTTGGGCGTGACCAGCGTTTCATCGGCCGACCCCAAACGCACGTTCAGACCGGCCTGCGTGAAGATCTGAACCAGTCGTTCCAGACTGGTCAGGTAAAACGGGTCGGCGGTGTCGTAGTCGGGCACCAACAGCAGGTTGCGCGCTTCCGGGCAGATTTTTTCGATGGCCGCCATGGCCGCCTGCACGGCCAGGGGCAGCATCTCGGTGGTCAGGTGGTTGAAGCTGCCCGGGAACAGATCGGTGGCCACCGGCGCCAGCTTGAAGCCCGCGTTGCGCAGGTCCACCGCGCTGTAAAACGGCGGTGTGTGCTCCATCCATTCCAGCCGAAACCAGCGTTCGATGGCAGGCATGGACTCCAGCACGCGCTGTTCGAGCTCGTTGATCGGTCCGGTGAGGGCGGTGGTGAGATGCGGGACCATGGGTGTTGGGGCGAGCCTGCTGGACAAAAACGAATTTTGGCAGATGGGGCCATCCCCAGGCACTGCAAGCCGCAGCGCCCGAATTCAGCGCCCGTCCTCAAAAACTGGCTCGGCGCCCGTTCTCAGCGCCTTGTCCAGCGCGCTTTTCAAAGCGCTGGACAAGGCGCCTTTCATTGCAACTGCGCGCTGAAAAAGTCAAGCAGCGGCTGGTTGTAGGCGTCCAGCCAAACGTGCGCGTCTACAGATCGCGCGCCGCCAGTCAAACGAAAG
>JANMHH010000100.1:0-3488 GCA_031375065.1 Rubrivivax sp.
GCCCACGAGGCTTTGTCCACGTGGGCGTGCTCAAGGCCTTGCACGAGCTGGGCCACACGCCCGACCTGATCGTTGGCGCGTCAGCCGGCGCGTTGCTGGGCGTGCTGCGTGCTGCGGGCCTGACCGGACCCGAGCTCGAGAAAATGGCGCTGGACCTGCAGCCGCTGACGCTGGCCCGGCTGGCCGGCTGGGGCCGCGCAAGCCCTGAGCGCTTCAGCGGCTCGGCCGTGGCCGAGCTGGTGCGCGAGCAGCTGCGCCTGCGCGGCCTGTCGGGCCGCCTCGAAGACCTGCCAGTGATGACCGTCTGCGTGGCCCGGCTGGCCAACCAGAACACCGCAGTAGCCTTCAACCGTGGCGACGCAGGTCTGGCCGTGCAGGCCGCTTCAGCCATCCCGGGCCAGTTCGTTCCGGTTCGCATCCGCGGCCAATTGCACGACGACGCCGACAGCCTGCTGCCGCAGCCGGTGCGGCTGGCACGCCAACTCGGCGCCAGCCAGGTTTTGGCGGTCGACGCTTCAGCCCACGAAGACCGCGCGCCGGCAGCGGCTCTGCAGCGCTACCGCGCGGGTGACCTGCGCAAACGCGCCCTGACCCGCCCCGACGCACAGTCCGCCGACTTGCTGCTGCACCCCGACTTTGGCTACTGGGTCAACCTGTCGCAAGAGTTCCGCGAGCGCGCGATCTTGGCCGGTTACCGCGAGACCTTGGCCGCGGCAGCGCGCATCCAGGCACTGCACGCCAGCTGAAGCGGACACCTGCTGCTGGCCCGCAGACAGCCGCCAGCAACGGCCTGGTCCGCATGCTGCCCATCTGACCAGCCCTCAGCGCCCCAGGCCAACCACGATCGACTGCGCCAACTGCCACAAGGCCAGCCTGTGCGCTGCGACGAGTGCGTCCACGTCCCCACCCTGCACCGGGGTGGCGATTTCCTGCAGACCGGTCAACACCGGCTTTGTTCCCGTGGGTTCACTCAGGGTCCAGCGGGCCAACAACTGCACCTGGCGGCGCGACTCGTCGGCCTGGAAGCTGAGCAACTCAACGCGCAACTGACGCTGGGCCACCACACCGGGCGGCAGCGGCGCCGCCCACACTTGCGGCACCGCCAGCCACAGCGCCAGGTCGTGGCGCAACAAGCGCGGCACGGCGTCACGCAGGGGCTCAACCCAGCGGTGGCCACCCAGCGCCTGCACACCCGAACGGCCCTGCGACACCACGATGGCGTCGCGCTCCAGCACTTCCGGCAAGCTCACGGCCAGCAGTTGCAGCACCTGAACACCCCCACCCGGCGGCGGCGCGGTAACGGGACCCGGCGCTGCGGCGCGCAATTGGTAGAGTTGTGACGGTGGGCCGGGGTTGGCACAGGCGCCGAGCAAGGCAGCCGCTGTCAAGCCGATCAGCAGGCCTGCATGCAAGGACTTCAAAGGGCGACTCCTCAAGGGGCTGCGGTTCATGGCACAGCCACCCGGCCGCGGATCAGCGACTGCGGCTGCTGCTCGATCTGATCGGCCAGTTCGCGCACCGCGCGTGCGGCCCGGGACACATCGCCCATGGCGCGCTGCACACTTTGCAGGCTGGCCGATTCGTCGCTGGTGGCGCTGCGCAACGCAGCCGCGCTGCGGCCCAGCTCATCGGCCGCCTGCTGAACGCTGGCCAACAAGGGCGAGCCCGGTGTCAGCAGGGTTTCAGCGCGCACCGCGGCCGAGCCCACGCGGTCGGCCGCGCCGGTGACCCGGTCGGCCGCGCCGCCCACCCGCACTGAAGCCTCGCCGGCCTGGCGCAGCGTGCCTTGCGCGCTGTCAGCCAGGCCGGGCAGACGCTTGTCCATCGAAGCCGCCAGGCGCGCCAGCGCGGCCGAAGCCTGGGCCAGTTCGGCCAAGGTCTGCTTGATTTCGGGCCCGGCCACCAGGCCGCGTGCTGCCGCCAGGGTCTCGGCCAGGTCTTTGGACATGCGCGACACGTCCACGCCGTCAAGCTGCTGTTGCAGGCTTTGAAAGCGGGTCAGGGTGGTGGGGATCCGGGTCCGGCCGGCCGCGTCGCGCTGGGCCACCTGGCCGGCGCCGCGCAGGTCCAGGTCGACATACAGCTGCCCCGTCAACAGGCTCTGCGTGGCCAACTGGGCCGACAGGCCCTGCTGCACCAGCCCGGCCAGGGGATCGGCGACCTCGGGACCATGGATGGTGCGCAGGCGTTCGCTGTCGAGTTCGACTTCCACCGGCACCGCAAAGCGCCCGCCGACGCTGGACACGTCCATCGACTTGACGCTGCCCAGCCTCACCCCGCGAAACACCACCGGTGAGCCGACCTGCAAGCCGTAGACCGAACCGCTGAAAAACATCACCGCGCGTTCACTGGGCTTGAACACCCGGGCCCCGAACACCACCACCACCGCCGCCACCAACAAGGCCAGCCCGAGCACGGCAAACAGACCAATGCGCACCACATTGGGTTTGCGGGTCACGGTGTCACCTCGGGTGTCTGGGCGGTGGGCATGACCGTGGACAGGGCGGTAGACAGAGGCACCGACTCACGCCCACGTTGCATGAACTCACGCACCCGTTGTGGTCCGGCGCTGAGCAGGGCTTGCGGGGTGTCGAGCGCGGTCATGGTCTTTTCATCTTCGTCCAGAAACAGCACCCGGTCGGCCACAGCAAAGGCGCTGTCGATGTCGTGCGTGACCATCACCACCGAGGTGCCCAGCTGGCCGCGCAGCTGCAGTATCAGGGCATCCAGGCGCGCCACGTTGACCGGGTCCAGCCCCGACCCCGGTTCATCCAGGAACAGCAGCGGTGGGTCGAGCGCCAAGGCGCGCGCCAACGCAGCGCGCTTGCGCATGCCGCCACTCAGTTCAGCGGGCATCAGGTCGAACGCGGCCTCCAGGCCCACCAGCGCCAGCTTTTCCAGCGCATGCTGCCGGCACTGGGCACGGTTGCGCGGGCTGAACATCTTCATCGGCAGCATCATGTTTTCGCCCACCGTCATGGCGCTCCACAGCGCACCGGCCTGGAACATCACGCCAAAACGGCGGCGCAGGCGCTGCAGCGCGACTTCTTCGCCGTCGTACAAGTCCTGGCCTTCCACCAGCACCCGCCCGGCCGCTGGGGCCTGCAGCCCGATCAGGTCGCGCAACAGCGAGCTTTTGCCGCTGCCACTGGCGCCCAGGATCACCAGCACCTCGCCAGCGGCCACGTCAAAGCTGATGTCGTGCAGCACCACCCGGTCGCCGTGGGCCACCGTCAGTGCCTGCACCTGCAGCATCGGGATGGGCATGGGCATGGGCACTGCGGGGGCCATCAAAAGCCCAAGGCCTGCAAGGCCACGGTGGTGGCGCAGGCCGCAGCAATGATCCACACCAAACCCTTGACCACCGCAGCGGTGGTGGCCAGGCCAACCGCCTGCGCGTCGCGCCCGGCGTGCAGGCCTTCGCGGCAACCGGCCAGCGACAACAGCGCCGCATAAAGCGTGCACTTGAAAACGCCGATCCACAGGTG
>JANMHH010000110.1:0-8180 GCA_031375065.1 Rubrivivax sp.
CACCCAGATCGCGCACTACTTTGCCGGCCCGGCCCAGGCCACGCTGCTGCTGTCCAACACCGGCGGCTTTGGCCTGCTGGCCAAGGCTGCCGACATGCTGGGCCGCAACCGCGGCGGCAAGGCCTTCCTGACGCTGGAGCCGCAGCACCTGGTGCTGCCCCCGGTGGTGGTGGCTGCCACCCACCGCCGGGTGGCCTGTCTGGCCATGGACGGGCGGCTGCTGGTGTTTGCGCTGGACGAACTCAAACTGCAAAACAAGGGCGGCAAAGGCTTGACCCTGATGGACGTGGACGCCAAGACGCCCTTGGTCAGCGTGGCCAGTTGTGCCGATACCTTGCTGGTGCAAGGCACCGGGCGCGGTGCCAAGCCCAAGGAAGAGCTGCTCAAGGCCAGCGCTCTGGCGGCCTACGTGGGCAAGCGCGCCCGCAAAGGCCACAAGGTCGAGGGTCTGCAAAAGGCGTTGCGGGTGCTGGTGGTCTGATCCCCACTCACGATCGATGCACCAGGAGCGACCGGCCTGCGACTGCGCGTTGGCAGCGGTCGAGACCCACATCGTGCAGAGACCGGCGGCCCCTTGGGCTGGTTCGGTCAGCCCAGAGGTCCGCACACGCGCCAGTGTTCGGCCGGCGCGTGGCGGTTGTCTGGAACGTGAAGCGTCCTGTCTCAGGGCTCGCCGAGCACCAGGCCTTCGCTGAGCACCAGGCCCTCGCTGAGAACCAGGCCCTCGCTGAGCACGAGCCCTTCGCTCAGCACCAGCCCTTCGCTGAGCACCAGCCCTTCACTCAGGACAAGCCCTTCGCTGAGCACCAGCCCTTCGCTCAGCACCAGGCCCGTTGCCAGCGACGTGCCGCTGCCGCTGATCAGCCAGCCCGACAGCTTGGCCGTGGGGATGAAGACGCCGGTCTTGCCGACCAGCGAACTGCTGCCGGCCAGCGAGTTGCCGCGCACGACGCCGGCGCTCAGCAGCGTCTGGTTGGGCGCTGCCACGTCTGTGAAGTTCATCGGGAAGGTGTTGGCCGCGATGCCGGTGCCCGACCAGTACACGGCGTCGCGCTTGCGCACGACATTGCCGGCCCAGGTGGTGCGCGGGTCCCAGATCGGCTGGTACCGGGTGAACAGCGCGCTGTTGCTGACCACCTGGTTGCCGCCGACAAAGGCGATGCGCGACCAGTTGAAGCTGACGCTGTTGATGGTCGAGCTC
The DNA here is from genome assembly GCA_031375065.1 of Rubrivivax sp. Taxonomy (GTDB): domain Bacteria; phylum Pseudomonadota; class Gammaproteobacteria; order Burkholderiales; family Burkholderiaceae_C; genus Rubrivivax. The sequence goes on from JANMHH010000110.1 coordinate 1,202, forward strand.
TGGCTGGGCATCGACATGCCGCTGGCCAGCATCGTGCCGCCGGCACTGACGGTGCCGGCCGCGATGGCGGTGTCCAGGTCGGTGCGCAGCACCCTGGCCAGCGCCACCGCGCCGCTCAGGTTGATCAGGCCGGCGCCCTGTTCGAGCAGGCTGTAGCCCAGCAGCGGCTGCGCTGTGTATTGCAGGATGGCCTTGATCAGCGGCGGCGTCAGGCCTGGATTGGCTTGCAGCAGCACGGCCACGGCACCGGCCACCACTGGCGCTGCAACCGAGGTGCCACTGAGCAGCATCTGCGTTTCGGACGTGGTTTGTGTGAGGCCCAGCGGCGTGACCAGGTCGGCGGCGTAGGTGCGGGCCAGGAAGTTCTGGTTGGTCAAGGTGCTGTTGCCGGCCTTGGTGGCCATGGCGCCGATGATCTTGTTGCCCGGCGCCACCAGGTCGGGCTTGAGCAGGTTGTCGGCTGTGCGCACGCCGGCGGCGTCGATGGTGCCGCCGCGGGTTGGGCCGCGCGAGCTGAAGTTGTTGACCGTGTCGTCGCTGCGCGCGGTGTTGCCCTTGGTGTTGACCGAGCCAACGGTGATCACCGACGGGTCATTGCCGGGCGCGCTGATGGTGCCGTGGACCTGCTGGCCGGCGGCGTTGAGGCCCGAGTTGCCGGCTGCAACCACCACCGTGATGCCGGCGGCCGTGGCGCTGCGCACCGCGATGCACAGCGGGTCGGTCAACCAGGACTCGGTGGAGGCTGCCGCCAGGCTGATGTTGAGCACGCGGATGTTGTATTCCTTGGCGTGGTAGATGACCCACTGGATGCCTTCGATGGCGTCGCTCAGCGTGCCCTGGCCGGTGTCGTCAAGCACCTTGACGTCGTAGATGTGGGCGCCCGGGGCGATGCCGGTGGTGTCGGGCGTGGTGCTGCTGTACAGCACCGCATGCCCCGCGGCCACCGACGCCACGTGCGTGCCGTGGCCGTAACCGTCGATGGTTGACTGGCCGCTGCTGTCGATCTTGCTCTCGTAGGCGCTCAGCGCGCTGCTGCCGGGTTGCAGCGACGTGGTGCCGTCGACGCCGGTGGTCCAGTTGGCCTGGGTGTTGGCCAGCAGGCTGACGTTCTTCTTGACCCGGTTGGCCGCGCCGGCGGTCTGGAAGCCCTCGTGCGTCTTCATGACACCCGAATCGAGCACGGCGATGCCGATGCCGGTGCCGCCGAAGCCGCTGTAGCTGGTCTTGGTGCTGCCGGTCCGCACGTTGGAGGCCAACGCGCCGGTGATCGATTCCAGCGTGCTGGCGGTGCGCGTGGTGACGCGGTTGGGCGAGACGCCAATGACGTCGGCGCGCTGACCCAGTTGGCGCACCTTGTTGGCCGGTATCTGCACCGTCAAGGCGTTGATGCCGGCGTGCCGCGCATGCACCGAGCCGCCAGTGCTCATCACCCAGGCGCGCAAGCTGGCCAGCGCCGGATCGGCCGAATTGCTGACGACGATGGCCTGCACCTGGCGCACGCCGCCCACGTCGCGCGCCCACTTGGCCTTGGGCGCGCCGACGTTGAGGGCCTCGTCGTCAAGATCGCGGGCGACCTTGGTGGCCTTGTCGTGGCCCTGCGGGCGCGCGGCATGGGCGGCTGTCAAGCCAAAACCCGACAGCAGCACAGCGATGGCGGTGACCGTGGCCACGGCCGCTTTGTGCAGGCGGCGGTTTTCGATCAGGACGATGAAGCGTGAGACGAAGCTCATGGAGTTCCCCTGGGTGGCGAGGGGCGCGGCCGAAAGACGGGCTGCGCGGTGGGACGGAAGTGCTTGACGCCGCGGTTGGCACTGGGCCACCCCCGCAGGGTTTCCAAGTTCGCAGCTGACCGAGGCCACCCCTGCGTCTTGGGATGCAAGCATTGTGCGCGAATGTGGGCTGCCGTAACCGTCGGTCACAGACGCCGATGTGCGGTCTTCACGTGTTTGTGCACCCGATGTCGGGCGGTGATTTTTGAGCAAGGTCATGAAGAGGGAAAGGGCAGTCATGCTCCGCTCCAATTGGCGTGCCGATGAAGAAAGTGGGTGTCGTGATGACAGACGTCAGGCTCAGCCACCAGGGGTGAAATCGCATGCGGGCCAGCGTCTACCGCGCAAGCCCTTGCGGGCTTGCAGGTGCGGGCTCAGGGTTCGCCGAGTACGAAGCCTTCGCTCAGGACCAGCCCTTCGCTGAGTACCAGGCCTTCGCTCAGCACCAGGCCCTCGCTGAGGACCAGGCCTTCGCTCAGCACCAGCCCTTCACTCAGCACCAGGCCTTCGCTGAGGACCAGGCCTTCGCTCAGCACCAGCCCGGTGCCCAGCACCAGGCCGCTGCCGCTGATCAGCCAGCCCGACAGCGTGGCGGTGGGGATGAAGACGCCGGTCTTGCCGGTCTTGGAGCTGGTGCCGGCCAGCAGGTTGGCACTCACCACCCCGGGCGCGAGCAGCGTCTGGTTCGGCGCCGCGACATCGGTGAAGCTCTGTACGAAGGTGTTGGGCGTGATGCCGGTGCCCGACCAGTACACCGCCTGGCGCTTGCGCACCACGCCATTGGCCCAGGTCAGGCGCGAGTCGTAGATCGGCTGGTAGTTGAGCAGCGCGGTGCCGCTGAGCACCTGGTTGCCGCCGGCGAAGATCATGCACGACCAGTTGAAGGTCACGCCGTTGATCGTCGAATAACCCAGTGGCATCGCCTTGCCGGCCGCCAGCAGCGTCGAGCCCGGCGTGATGGTGCCGGCGGCGATGGCACTTGTCACGTCGGTGCGCAGCGCCTTGGCGATCGACACCGCGCCCTCGACGTTGAGCATGCCCGCGCCTTGCTGCAGCAGGTTGGCGCCGGCCAGCGGCTGGGCGCTGTACTGCAAGATGGCCTTGACCAGGGCCGGTGTCAGGCCCGGGTTGGCTTGCAGCATCAGTGCCACGGTGCCGGACACGGCGGGTGCCGCGATCGAGGTGCCGCTGAGGATCATCTGCGTTTCCGCCAGCGTGGGCGTGATGGCCAGCGGATCCCTCAGCGCGCTCTTGTAGGTGCTGCCCAGGAAGTTCCAGGTCAGCGCATTGCCGGCCGTGGCGGCAGCGCCGACGATCTTGTTGCCAGGCGCGACGAGGTCAGGCTTGAGCAGGTTGTCGACCCGGCGCACGCCGGTGCTGTCGACGCTGCTGCCGCGCGTCGGGCCGCGTGAGCTGAAATTGTTGACCACGTCGTCGCTGCGCGCGGTGGTGCCCTTGAAGTTAACGGCGCCCACGGTGATCACTGTCGGGTCGTTGCCCGGCGAGCTGATGCGGCCGTAGGTCTCCTGACCCAACAGGTTGGTGCCGAAGTTGCCGGCCGCCACCACCACCGTGATGCCGGCGGCGGCAGCGCTGCGCACCGCCACGCACAGCGGGTCGGTCTGCCAGCTCTCGGTGCTGCTGGCGGCCAGGCTCAGGTTGAGCACGCGGATGTTGTATTTCTTGGCGTTGTAGATCGCCCACTGGATGCCTTCAAGCGCGTCGCTTACCGTGCCGAACCCAGTGCTGTTGAGCACCCGAACGTCGACGAGGTTGGCGTTGGGCGCGATGCCGTTGGCGTCCTGCTGCGTCGACGCCGCAGGCGGGTAGTAGCGGCCGGCGGCCACCGACGCCACGTGGGTGCCGTGGCCATAGGGGTCTTGCGTGACCACCGAATCGGCGGCGATGGCGGCGTCATAAGCGGCCAGCGCCGCGCTGCCGGGCATCAGCGAGGTTGCACCGCCACCCGCCGTGGACCAGTTGGCCAGGCTCGCATTGAGCATGTTGACGTTGGCCTTGACGCGGATGCACCCATTGCAGGCGGGATCCTCGAAGGTGTCATGCAGCTTCATGATTCCCGAATCGAGAATCGCGATGCCGATGCCGTTGCCGTCCAGCCCGGTATAGGCCGTCTTGGAGCTGTAGGTGCGCACGGTGCTGGCCAGCGCACCGGTGATCGATTCCAGCGTGCTGAAGGTGCGCTGCGTTTCGCGGTTGGGCGAGACGCTGACGACGTCATCGCGCTGCGACAGCGCAGCCACGTCGCTGGCCTTGATCTGCACCGTCATCGCGTGCACGGCCGGATGCACCGCGTGCACTGCGCCGCCGATGCTCTTGATGTAGGCGCGCAGGCTGCTCATCTGCTGGTTGGGGTCGTCGCTGACGACGATGGCCTGAATGTGGCGCACGCCGTTCAGGTCGCGTGCCCATTTGGCCTTGGGTGCGCCAGTGCGCACGATCTCTTCGCTGAGGTCGCGTGCCAGCTTGTCGCGTTTTTGTTTGCCACCGGGTGCGGCATGAGCGGCGGTCAGGCCAAAACCCGACAGCAGCACAGAGATGGCGGTGACCGTGACCACGACCGCTTTGTGCAAGCGGCGGTTTTCGATCAGGACGATGAAGCGTGAGACGAAGCTCATGGGGTTCCCCTGGGTGGCGAGGGGCGCGGCCGAAAGACGGGCTGCGCGGTGGGTCGGAAGTGCTTGCCGCCGCGGTTGGCACTGGGCCACCCCCGCAGGGTTTCCAAGTTCGCAGCTGACTGAAGGCCACCCCTGCGTCTTGGGATGCCCAGAGTATTCACCAAACTTGCAGTTCGTAACCAGGGGGTTGCAACGGCCCGTGTGCAGTTTTGCCGTGGATTTCTGCGCGGCGCTGCGCGTTGCAGCGCGGCAAGCGCTGTCGGCTCGTCGATCGGCCGCGAGGCCCGAGGCTGATGCCACGGCGGTCAGTTGCTGCGCGTCTGGCGCACCGGAAAGTTCGCTCAGCACAACTTGGCCCAAGCTGATCTCAAGTTGCCCTGACCGCAGCCGAAAACCGGTCCATACCCGTCATCGGAAATCGGCACGCCCCTGCGCCGATCGTGTGGCGCAGCATGCACATGAACATCAGCGTTGTTGGTGTCGCCGCGGGCTTGGCCCTGTCGACGTTTTCGTTGGCCAGTGGGGCGGCCGAGGTCACGCTGACCGGCTGGGCCTTTGGCTCGGGCAACACGGTCCAGGTCAGCCGGGCCTCTGAGGTCAACGCCGACTACAACGGCCGGGCCGGCGGCTTTCGCGGCAGCTTGGTCGGTGCCGGGGCGCTCAGTTCATCGGCGTTCCTGACCTACTGCATCGAACTGGAAGAGTCGTTCTCGTTCAGCAGCACGGCCATGACCGGTTATGCCGTGGTCGACGCCACCACCTACTTCCAAGGCCGGCTTGTGCTCAGCCCCAACCGGCCCGACGGTGTTTCCGTGGCGCAGCGACTGGGTCAACTGATCACCTGGGCCAACGCCGATCCAACCCGGGTTGACAGCGCCGCCGAGTCGACCGCCTTTCAGCTGGCGGTGTGGAACCTGGTCTACGACACCGACGAGTCACTGACTTCACTGGGCAGCTTGAGCGACGGCAGCAACCATGGCGTGCTGGCCACGCAAATGCTGGCGCAGGCCAGCTTGATCAGCAACCGCTACGACGTTTTTGCATTGACCCGTGCCGGCAAGCAGGACTTTGTCGCTGCCAGCCTGCAGGTGCCCGAGCCGGCTACGGTGGTGCTGGTGGGCTCGGCCCTGGTTGGTTTGGCGCTGAGTCTCAGAAAAGCCCGCACGGCGCGCGTTTGAGGGCTCTTCGCAAGGCGTTTGCCGGGCCTGCGCTCGCGCTACTTGGCCTGCGCCTTGGCCAGCAAAGCCAGCCCTCGCGCAGACTGGCCCAGTCCCTGCTGGCTGCGCAGGGCAAAGCGGGCCTCGGCGTCAAATTCGGCCAGCAGCAAGGTGGCCATCTCATCCATCAGCCGGTTCACACTGGTGCCACGGCGTTTGGACAAGGCCTTCAGTCTTTCGTACTTGTCGTCAGGCAGGCGGATGGTCAACGCGCTCATGGGATTTCCTTCGCTTTGATCAATTTGAGCAATTGCGCCGGGGTCGCCAGACCCAGACCTGGGAAAGTCAGTTCATGCGTTTTCAGGTCGCGCAGGTTGTGGCTGCAGATCCAGCTTGCACCCCCAGCGACAGCCAATTCCACAAGGTGGTTGTCGCCCTCGTCGCGCAGGTTGGGGCGCCAGCCGTAATAGATGCGGGTCCAGCGGCAATGGGCTAAAAAGATGTCGAGCAACTCGCTGCGTTCATCGGCATTCAGGCGGCTTCGGTCGAAAAGCGCGGAGCGGCCGAGCACGTCCTCAAACTCGGCCAGCAGCGCCGCGCCCATCAGCGCGCGCACATGGCCCTGCAAGCAGGCCGCCATCACCGCAGCAGAAGCTCCCCGGCCCAGGCAGGCACCCACAAAAACGTTCGTGTCTACAACCACCAACATGGCGGAATGGTATCAAAAGTGCAACCACTTTGAAACCAGTCGACGCTTGGAGCAAGGGCGTTGATGGCCATGCTTCGTCACCCTATCGATGACGCCGAAGACACCTGAAAGATGAACACTCAATGATTGCTCTGCTGATTGGACTGGTACTGATCCTCTGCCTTCTGGTCAGACCGGTCCACTTCTGGGTCGCAATCAGTGTTGGCCAAACGCGGCGCAAGAGGCGCGACGTCGAGCAATCACCAACAAGGTCCTCAACCAGATCATCCGTTTGTTCATCAATTCGGTTTACATCGAATTCATCAACGCACTGCTCGCCGACGCAGCTGATCGCCGACGCAGCTGATGTGAAGGACTTGGCGCACGGTTTGGACCCGAGATCAATCCGAAAGTCGCAGGCCGAATGATCCTTTGCCTGAAGGCAAACACAACGTTGTTCGTCACGCCGTTCAAGGGCATTCCGCGCCTGTTTCTGTGCAGCGCATGGGGGCGCTGGCGATGTCAGGACAGTCCGAAGTTTGAATTGATGGTCAGGCAGCGGTTCGCGACACTCGCACCGCCACGGCGCCCAGCGCCACAAACAGCACCAAGCTGTAGGCCTCGTACGGCAAGCCGACCAGCTTGACCGCCGCGTCGGCACACGTCGCATAGGCCGCAAAAACCTGGGGCCACAGGCTGTCCAGGCCCAGGCCGCTGACGATGCGGTCG
>JANMHH010000131.1:0-14810 GCA_031375065.1 Rubrivivax sp.
CCCAGGATCTTGCGGCCCAGCAGGTCCAGGCTCTGAACCGTGTTGGTGCCTTCGTAGATCATGTTGATGCGGGCGTCGCGCACGTACTGCTCCATGCCCCATTCCTTGATGTAGCCGTGACCGCCGAAGACCTGCAGGCAGTGACTGGTGGCCAACCAGGCGTTGTCGGTGAGGAAGGCCTTGACGATGGGCGTCAACAGCGCCACTTGGTCGGCGCACTCCTTGCGCTCGTCGTCGTCTTCGGTGCCCAACTCCTTGTCGATCAGCAGCGCGATGTAGATGCCCAGCGCACGGCCGCCTTCGGCGTAGGCGCGCGCGGTCAGCAGCATCTTGCGAACATCCGGGTGCACGATGATGTTGTCGGCCGGCTGGTTGGGCCGCTTGGGGCCTGACAGGCTGCGCATCTGGATGCGGTCCTTGGCGTAGGCAGCCGCATTTTGGTAGGCCACTTCGGTCAGGCCCACGGCTTGGTTGCCCACGCCCAGGCGGGCGGCGTTCATCATCACGAACATCGCGTTGAGGCCCTTGTTGGGCTGGCCCACCAAGGTGCCCACGGCGCCGTCCAGGTGGATCTGGCAGGTGGCGCTGCCGTTGATGCCCATCTTGTGTTCCAGCCCGGTGCAGAAAATGGGGTTGCGCTCGCCCAGGCTGCCGTCGGCCTTGACATGAAACTTGGACACCGCAAACAGCGAGATGCCCTTGTTGCCGGCCGGTGCGTCGGGCAGACGCGCCAACACCAAATGCACGATGTTGGCGGCCATGTTGTGTTCGCCGGCGCTGATGAAGATCTTCTGGCCCGTCAACTTGTAGCTGCCATCGGCTTGCGGTTCAGCCTTGGTGCGCAGCAGGCCCAGGTCGGTGCCGCAGTGCGGTTCGGTCAGGCACATGGTGCCGGTCCATTCACCATGCGTCAGCTTGGGCAGGAAGGTGGCCTTTTGCTCGGCCGTACCGTGGGCGTGCAGACATGCATAAGCCGCGTGAGACAGCCCCGGGTACATGGTCCAGGCCTGGTTGGCCGAGTTCAGCATTTCGTAGAAGCAGTGATTGACCACCAAGGGCAGCCCCTGGCCGCCAAACTCCGGGTCGCAGGCCAGTGACGGCCAGCCGCCTTGCACATAGGTGTCATAGGCCTCCTTGAAGCCCTGCGGTGGCTGCACTTCGTGGGTGGTCTTGTCCAGCGTGCAGCCTTCGGCGTCACCGCTGACGTTGAGCGGGAACGCCACCTCGGCGGCAAACTTGCCACCTTCTTCGAGCACCGCGTTGATGGTGTCGACGTCCATCTCGGCGTGGCGTGGCAACAGCTTCAGTTCATCAGCCACGTTGAACATTTCATGCAGCAAAAACTGCATGTCGCGCAAGGGAGGGGTGTAGCTGGGCATGACGGCTCCTGGTAACGAAAAACTGGAAAAGGGGTTTCAGCGACGCGCGCTGGTCGCGGCGGAACGGCTCGGCTTGACAGCGTCGACGCTGTAGCTGGCCAGGATGCGGTCAAAGCCCAGGCGCGCACGGTCGGTGGCGCCGGGGCTGCGCAGAAAGCGGGCGTCGTGGTGCAGCGCCAGGATCAGGCCGTGCACTTCAAACAGCATTTGCGTGGGGTCGGCGTCGGCGCGCAGGTGGCCTGCACCGATGGCCAGGCGAATGGCGCGGTCGAGCGCGGCATGCCAAGCCTGCACCATGGTGGCCAGCGCGTCGCGCACCGGGCCGGGGCGGTCGTCAAACTCAACCGCGCCGCTGATGTAGATGCAACCCGAGTCGACCTCGACCGAAACCCGCCGCACCCAACGCTCGAACAGCGCGCGCACACGCGGCAGGCCGCGCGCTTCTTGCACCGCCGGGAAAAAGACCTCTTCTTCGAAGCGCGCGTGGTACTCGCGGATCACGGAAATCTGCAGCTCTTCACGCGAGCCAAAGTGCGCAAACACACCCGACTTGCTCATCTGCATGACCTCGGCCAGCGCGCCAATCGACAGGCCTTCCAGGCCCATGTGCGAAGCCAGACCCAAGGCCGCCTCCAGAATGGCCACGCGCGTTTGCTGGCCTTTGTGCAAGGCCCGGGTGGGCTGGCGGGCGGCGCTGGTTTCGAAGGGTGTTGTCACGGCGGGGTCATAAAATCGAACGGTCGTTCTATTTTGCAGACTCTACGGGCAACCGTGTCCCAGTCTGCGTGACTTTTTCTAGGCTGATGCTTCTAAAAGCCGCCCGTTGCGGCGGCTGTTTGCGCGCCGGGGTCTGGAAAACACCTGACGCCAGTGTCACAGGCCCTTGGTGGCAGACAGCCCAAGGGATCGGGTACGCTCGCGCCTATGGACGTGCTGCAACTCGACATTTCGGGTCGCCCACAAGCGTGGATCAGCCCACGCGAGGCGGCGGTGCTGTACGCGAGCGACGCGGTCTCGTGGACCCTGGGTGATGCCTTTCACGTGCTCAGGGGCGGCTTTCAGCGCAGCACGGGTTTGCAGAGTCGCATCTCGGTGCACCCCATCGTGGCGGTGCGCGGCGCCATCCCCAGCCGGGCCTGGCGGCAGGCGCCCGCGCTGTCCAACCCCAAGCTGTTTGCGCGCGACCGCCAGGTCTGCGCTTATTGCGGCGGCCGCTTCCACCTGGACGACCTGACGCGCGAACACATCCGCCCGGTCTCACGCGGTGGGCAGGACACCTGGATGAACTGCATCACCGCCTGCCGTGCCTGCAACGGCCACAAAGGCAACCGGATGCCCGAAGAGGCCCGCATGTCGCTGCTCTACATGCCCTATGTGCCCAGCCTGCACGAGGACATGATCTTGCGCGGCCGGCGCATCGTGTCCGACCAGATGGACTTCCTGTTGGCTTCGGTGCCGCGCAGTTCCAGACTGCACGGCTGAAGTCCAGCGCGCGATCAAGCCGCGCGGTGGGCCTGGACCAGGCAGTCGGCAAAGGCCTGCGTCATGCGCAGCGCAGCGGGCGCCCGGCGCCGGATGCTTGAGAAGCGGCAGCGGTAGTTCAACACCGGGGCTGCCACGGCGCGCATCTGGCCGGCAGCGACAAAGGGCTGCGCGTAGTGGTCGGGCAAAAAGCCCACATAGGCGCCTGACAGCACCAGGGTGGCCACCGCCTCTTGGTCGGACGCACTGGCAGCGCGGTCCAGCCGTTTGGCCTGCGTCAGTTCCAGGTTCGGTGAGTGGTAGCCCAGACCGGCCAGGTCCTGCCCGCGCAGCGCGGCCCAGTCGCGCCGCTTGTCGCCGGGCGCAAACCAGGCGTGGCCGGCCCCGGCATAGAGCAGCATGGTCTCGTCAAACAGTTCGTCGTAGTGCAGGCTGTCGCTGCGCCGGTGCTCGGGAATCACGCCCAGGTGGTAGCGGCCGTCGATCACACCGCGCTCGATCATGGTGATGGTGCCCACGTGCAGGTGCAGGTTGACGGTGGGCGCCTGCGCGCGAAAGGCGCCCACCGCCTGCGCAATGCGGACCTGCGGGTTGGACGCCGTTTTTTCGAACAGCGCCACGTGCAGGTCGCCGCCCATGCGTTGGTGGATGTCATGCAGGCTGCCACGAAAGGATTCGGTGGCGCTGAGCAAGTTTTCGGTGGCGGCGTAGACCCGCTCGCCTTCGGGGGTCAGCGCAAACCCGCCGCGCCCCCGGCGGCACAGCACCAGGCCCAGCCGTTCTTCCAGGTCCTTGATGTGGCGGCTGATGGTGGACATGGCGATGTTCAGCTTGAGCTCGGCCGCCGCCATGCCACCGCTGTCGGCCACGGCCTTGAAGACCCGCAGCAGGCGCAGGTCGATGTCAGCGACCTGGCCCAGCAGGGTGGGGTTCTTTGCTTGCATGAACGTTAAAGTAAGCCTTGGTTGAGCGTGCTTTGATTCAAGCACAAATCGCGGCACATTGACCGCCTTGCAGGGCTGCGGCCCTGCGCATCCAGCAGGAGATCACGATGAACGCCCCTGAAAAGTGGACCCAAACACCGCAGCGCACCGACGCCGAGTACCTGGCCGCGCACTGGATGCCCTACACCGGCAACCGCGACTTCAAGGCCAACCCGCGGCTGATCACGGGCGCCAGCGGCACCTACTACACCACCCACGACGGCCGGCAGATCTTTGACGGCCTGTCAGGCCTGTGGTGCACCGGCCTGGGCCATGGCCGCGAAGAAATCGTGCAGGCGCTGAGCCGCCAGGCCGCCACGCTGGACTACGCACCGGCCTTCCAGTTTGGCCACCCGCTGTCGTTCGAGTTGGCCAACAAAATCGTTGAGCGCATGCCGGCCGGGCTGAACCGCGTGTTCTTCACCGGCTCAGGCTCTGAAGCCGCCGACACCTCACTGAAGATGGCGCGCGCCTACTGGCGCCACAAGGGCCAGGCCGGCAAGACGCGGCTCGTCGGCCGCATCAAGGGTTACCACGGCGTCAACTTTGGCGGCATTTCGGTGGGCGGCTTGGTGGCCAACCGCAAGCTGTTTGGCCAGGGCATCGAAGCCGACCACCTGCCGCACACGCAGCCCGCCAACGGGAGTTTTGTGCGCGGCATGCCCGAGCAAGGCGCCCACTTGGCCGACGAGTTGCTGAACATCATCGGCCTGCACGACGCGTCCAACATCGCCGCCGTCATCGTCGAGCCGATGGCCGGCTCGGCCGGCGTCATCGTGCCGCCGCAGGGTTACCTGCAGCGCCTGCGCGAGATCTGCACCGCGCACAACATCCTGCTGATCTTTGACGAGGTCATCACCGGCTTTGGCCGCATGGGCGCCTGGACCGGGGCCGAAGCCTTTGGCGTCACGCCCGACATCCTCAACATCGCCAAGCAGGTCACAAACGGTGTGCAGCCGCTGGGTGCGGTGGTGGCGCGCCAGGAGATCTATGACACCTTCATGGACGCCGGTGGCCCCGACTACCTGCTCGAGTTTCCGCACGGCTACACCTACTCGGCGCACCCGGTGGTCTGTGCAGCCGGCATCGCCGGCCTGGACCTGCTGGACAGCGACAACGCCATCCAGCGGGTGCGCGAGTTGTCACCGATGTTTGAAAACGCCGTGCACGGCTTGAAGGGCGCACGCCACGTGGCCGACATCCGCAACTGCGGACTGGCCGCCGGCATCACCGTGGCGCCCGCTCCAGGCGAGCCGCTCAAGCGGCCCTATCAGGTCGCCATGGCGATGTTCCAGAAAGGCTTTTACGTGCGCTACGGTGGCGACACCATCCAAATGGCGCCGCCTTTCATCAGCACGCCGACGCAGATTGAGCGCATGGTCAGCGCGCTGGGCGACGCGTTCCAGGAAACGGCCTGAGCGGCATCAGCGGTCCAAACGGCGTACACGGTTGATACCAAATTCGCGTTCACTCGCATCAATCCGGATTGCTACGCCTCGGCGGCTTTCGGCGCATTGCAGTCGCTCAGCTCTTGGAGCTGAACTCACCCATCCGACCTGCCGCGATCAAGCGCGCCACGGTCTGTGGCGAGACGAGGCCAACGGGTACCGGGCTCCGCTCATGTCCCCCAGGACCGGCTTCGCCGGTCCCTCCTCCTAATACTTCGCTGCGCCCGGTACCCATTGCCCTCGTCCATCCACCATGGTGGCGGTCCAAAAAAATCGGCACGCCACCGCTGGTGCCTGAGCGGGCGATTGGGGTACCCTGCGGAGCGAAGTATTAGGAGGAGCGGCGGGCGAAGCCCGGCGCGGGGGACATGAGCGCAGCAGGGCACCCCAAGCGCACGCGATCGCCACAGACTGCCGCAGATCGAAAGTCAGCAATGCGCCGCAAGCCGCCTGATTCGACCCCAACTTTCCATGCGATTGAACGCAAAGTGGTGTGAGAAGGCACAGCACTGACCCGCCGGCGCCAGGCGCGCTGGCCCGCGTTACACCGCTGCACAGCAGACCTCACCCCTTGACCGCACCCGCCGTCAAGCCAGTGATGATCTGCCGCGCCGCCACAAAGGTGAAGATCAGCGGCGGGATGGCAATCAGGCTGCCCATGGCCATGACCTTGCCCCAGTCCACGCCCATGTCGGTGATGAACAGAGAAGCCGCCACCGGCAGCGTGCGTGTGCTGCGGTCGGTGAGCACCAGCGCCAGGATGAATTCGTTCCAGGCGATGCGAAAGGTGAAGATCGACGCCGCCGCCAGCCCCGGCGCCATCAAGGGCAACAGCACCTTGGTGAACACCTTCACCGGCCCGCAGCCGTCGATGGCCGCAGCCTCTTCCAGTTCAACCGGCACCTGCAACACAAAGCCGTAGAGCAGCCACACCGTGAACGGCAGGTTCACTGCCACGTACAGCAGCACCAGACCCCACAGGCTGTTGACCAGCTGCCACTGGCTCCAGATCATGAACACCGGAATGGCCAACACCGCCAAAGGCACCGTGCGCAGCAAGAGGCTGGTGTAGGCCACCGCGTTACGGCCCGGAAAACGAAAACGCGCCAGGCCATACGCACACATGCAGCCCAGCACCAACGTGATCACGGTCGACACGATGCCCACAAACAGGCTGTTCATCAGGTAGCGGTCGAACTTGTCTTCCTGCAGCACCGCGCGGTAGTTTTCCAGCGTCGGCATGAAGATGAAGTTCAGCGGCTCGGCAAAGATCTGCACCTGCTGGCGCAGGCTGGTGGCAAAGATCACCACGATGGGCGCGATGCACAAAAACGCCAGCGCCACCAGCATGCCGTAGTGCCCCGCCACCAACCACCACGGGCGCTTCACCGGGCTTCACCCTTCATGGGGTTGGACAGGCGCAGCGCGCCCCAGCTGAGCAAGGCCACCACCACCAGCAGCAGCACGCTGATGGCAGCAGCCACACCCAGTTGCTGGCCGACAAAGGCGGTTTTGTAGATGTGCAGGGCCAGGATTTCGGTGCTGTCGCCCGGGCCACCGAAGGTCAGCACGTAGACCACCTCCAGCACGCGGAAGGCGTCGATCAGCCGCATCATCAAGGTGATGGCGATGACATGCATCACCATCGGCAGCTTGACGCGAAAGGTCATCTGCCACCAGTTGGCGCCGTCGATGCGCGAGGCCTCGATGACCGAGCCGTCCACCCCGGCCAGCGCCGCAATCATCATGATGAAAACAAATGGCGTCCATTGCCAGACGTCGGCGATCACGATGGCGATGAAGGCCAGCGTGGGGTCGGCCAGCCAAGTTTGCGCCAGTATGCCCACCAAGACCAGCAGCGCGTTGATCAAGCCAAACTGCGCGTCAAACATGTAGCGCCAGGCCAGGCCCACCGCGATGGGCGCGATCATCATCGGCAAGATGAACAGCGTGCGAAAGATGGCCATGCCGCGCACCGGATGCTCCAGCGCCAAGGCCAGTGCGATGCCCAGCACCATTTCGGCGCTGACACACACGGCGGCAAACAGCAGCGTGGTCCACAGCGACGACCACACGCGCGGGTTGCTGAAGGCCGAGACAAACCCGTCCAGCCCGACAAACTTGGCGCTGCTCCAAGGGGTGCCCATGCTCCAGTCAAACAGGCTCAGCTGAAACGCCGACAGCACCGGGTACAGGCATGCCGCGGCCATCACCAAAACGGCGGGGCCGACAAACAGGGCGAGTACCCAGTGGGGCGTGCGCATGACTTGGGCTTGGGCTGGGGCTGGGGCCGCGGCTTGGGCTTTTGCTTATCGCGTCAGATCTTGTAGCCGCCCTCACGCATGATCTGCGTGACCTGCGGCACCAGGCCGTTGAGTGCGTCTTCAGCGCTCTTCTTGCCCGTCAAAGCTTCGCTGATGCCCACGCCCAAGGCCTGCACGTTGATCTTGTCCCATACCGCGATGATGGGCCGCCAGTCGGGGTTGGAGTACTTCAGCGCTTCCTTGAAGGTGATGAACTCGGGGTACTGGCGCACCAGGTCGATGTCGCCCAGCGTGGAGTTGCGCATCGGTGCGCCGCCCAGCTTGGTCACCGCCTTGTCTTGCGCCTTGGAGGTGAGCCACTGCATCAGCAGGAAGCCGGCTTCAGCGTTCTTGGCGTTCTTAGGGATCGTCAGACCCAGGCCACCTGACTGCGACGCGCGCTTCACGCCCGCCGGGTGCAGCGCCCAGCTGACCTTGCCCGCCACCTTGCTGCGTGCCGGGTCGTTGACCACCCCAGCCAGCGACGTGGAGTCCAGGTACATCGCCGCCTGCCCCTGCAGAAAAGCGGTGTTGGCTTCGCCCTGGCCATAGCCTGGGATGCCAGCCGGCCCCGTGGCCACCACCTCTTGCAGAAACTTCAGCGCAGCCACGCCCTGGGCGTCGTTGAAACGCGGCTTCCATTGCGCGTCAAACACACTGCCGCCCAGCGGGTTGAGGTGCAGCAGCCAGGCGTGCACGGCTTGGTGGCCGGCCTGCCCACGCGAGGTCAGCGCGCCCATGCCTTCCTTGTCCTTGATGAAACGCAGCAGCTTGCCAAACTGCTCGTAGTTTTCGGGCGGCTTCAGGCTGTGCTTTTCGAAGATGTCGCGGCGGTAGGCCAGCACCGAGGTTTCGGCACCGTAAGGCAGGCCGTAGAGCTTGGCGCCCGGGCCGGCCAGGTAGTCCTTGGGGCCGCCCACCAAACCCAGGTTCTCCAGGTAGATGGGAATGATGTCTTTCATGTCATACGCGGGGTCGGCCAAAGCCGCGTTGGCAAAAAACGGCTCCAGCGGCTGCACCAAACCCTTGGACACGTACTCGGTCTTCCACATCACGATGTAGCAGGCCAGGTCGTAGTCGCCCTGCGGCTTGGCCATCTCCAGCAGTTGCTTCTCCTTCAATCGGCCAATGGCCAGCTTGTCCACTTCGACCTTGATGCCGGTCTCTTTGGTGAACTCGGGCAGCACCTTGCTCATGGCGTCGTAATGCGGGTGGGCGGGGATGTTCATCACCACCGTCTTGCCGGCGTACTTGGCATAGCGGTTCTGGGCGATGGCGCCGCTGTAGGGCAGGCCGGCGCCAAAGACGGTGATGGCGGCGCTTTTGATCAGGTTTCTGCGTTGCATGGTGTGTCTCCTGGGTGGAACGGGAACTGGGGGCTGGGGTTGAAGTGGTCAGCGGTTTGGGCGCAGTGCGGCGCCCGACGCGGTGTCAAAGATGTGCAGCTGTTCGGCCTCGGCACACAGCCTCTGGCTGGTGTGCAACAGGCTCTGCGCATTGCCGGGCATGGTGGCGGTGAAGCGCTGGCCACCGGGGGCGTTGATGTGGCCGACCACCTGGCTCTCGGTGCCCAGGTACTCCACCACGTCGATCTTCACGTTCAGGTGCGAAGGGCCGGTGGCCAGGCGCAAGAACTGAGGGCGGATGCCCACCGTCAAGGGCTGCTCGGCACTGCTCAGCCGGCCGCGCAACCAAGCTGGCGCGGGCAGGTCCACGCCCTCACCCTGCAGCAGGCCGCCGTCGGCGCCATCGACAAAACGCACCGGCAGCAGGTTCATGCTGGGCGTGCCAATGAAGGCGGCCACAAACAACGAAGCCGGTTCGTTGAACACCTGCGACGGCGTGCCCACTTGCTGGATGCGGCCCTTGTCGAAGATGACGATGCGGTTGGCCAGCGTCATGGCCTCGACCTGGTCGTGGGTGACGTAGACCGTGGTCTTGCCCAGGCGCTCGTGCAGCAGCGCCAATTCAGCCCGCATGTGGCCGCGCAACTTGGCGTCCAGGTTGCTCAGCGGCTCGTCGAACAAGAACACCTTGGGTTCGCGCACGATGGCGCGGCCGATGGCCACACGTTGCCGCTGCCCGCCCGACAGCTCTTTGGGTTTGCGCTGCAGCAGGTGTTCGATGTTGAGCACTTTGGCCGCGGTGGCCACCTTGGCCTTGATTTCGCTGTCGGGCCGGCCACCCAGGCTGAGCGCAAACGACATGTTCTGCGCCACGTCCATGTGCGGGTACAGGGCGTAGTTCTGAAACACCATGGCGATGTCGCGCGCCATCGGCGCGGCCTCGGTCACGTCGCGCCCCGCGATGAAAATGCGCCCGGCGCTGACACTTTCGAGCCCCGCCACCATGCGCAGCGTGGTGCTCTTGCCGCAGCCCGATTCGCCCAGCAGCACCATGAACTCGCCCTCGTGCACGACCAGGCTCATCTCCTGCACCACGGTCACGTCGCCAAAGCGCTTGACCACCCCTTGCAACTCCAAACCTTTGTTCATGGCCGGGTCCCCCATCTCTGTGGCCGGCGCACACCCCAGCCGATGGGCCGCAGGTGGTTGCCAGGGTGGCGCTGGCTCGGGCCCCAGATGGCCTGATACGTGTCGATGCAACGACCGGCGCGCTGCAGTTGCACAAAGCCCAGCAGCAGCAACAACCACCACGCCGCCAGCAGCAGTGCCATCCAGCGCGGCGCATCGCTCAGCCACAGACCCAAGCCGATGACGCCCACCGCGGCCAATACAGCCACCCAGCCCAGGCTCTTGTGCACGCGCTCGAAGGTCAGCCGCCAGCTGGTCATGTCGTAGTGGTCGCCGCGCAGGGTGGCTTCAGTGGGGCCGCCCTTGCTGCCGCGCGCCATGGCTCCCACCACTTGCACCGCGCCCAAGGCGCACACCACCCAGCCCGCCACCGCGTGCCAACGGGCCACCCGCCCTGCAGCGGCCGCGTTGCCCCACACCAACCACAGGCCCACGGCCATCAGCCCCACGCCCAGCCACTGCAAGGCCCGGTGCGCATGCCACCATGCCTTGTGGTCCAGCACCCGTGGCCAGTCCTGCCCTGGCAGCACCTTGAAAAAGCGCGCCACCAGCGCACCCAGCGGCAACAGCACGCCCCAGGCCAGAACCATGCAGCGGGCATGCCAAACCGCCCAGGGTGCGATGTGGTGCTCGGCGCTGCCGCTCAGCGGCGCACTCAGCCAGTCCAGCACCATCACGCGGTGGCTCCGCGGGTGTTCAAACGCACCCGGTACAGCGACGTGCTGGCGCAGATGAAGAGCTCGTTGCCGCCAGGTCCGCCAAACACCAGGTTGCCGACTTTTTCAGGCACGGCGATGCAGCCGATGCGGGTGCCGTCGGGGTGAAAGACCTGCACGCTGTCCAGGCTGCTGGTGTAGACAAAGCCATGCTCGTCCAGCCGAAAGCCGTCGCTCAAGCCCGGGCTGACCACCGCGAACACGCGCGGGTTGGCCAGGTCCTGCCCGTCCACCACGTCAAAAGCCACGATGTGGTGATGGCCGCCGCCCTCGGTGCGCAGCGCGGCCGAGGTGTCGGAGACATAGAGCATCGACTCATCAGGGGAAAAGGCCAAGCCGTTGGGCTCTTCCACCCAATCGCTCACCACCCGCAAGCTGCCGCTGCGCGGGTCAAAGCGAAAGACGTAGCAGTCGCCCAGCTCGCTCTCGGCCTTGTGACCTTCGTGGTCGCTGAGGATGCCGTAGGGCGGGTCGGTGAACCAGATGGTGCCATCGCGCTTGACCACCACGTCGTTGGGCGAGTTGAGCCGCCGGCCTTGGTAGTGGCTGACCACCACCTGGTCATCCATGACCTGGCCCTGCGCGTCAAAGCGTGTGCGCGTGATGGCCCGCTGTCCGTGCGAACAGTGCAGCAACGCGCCGTCGGCTTCCAGCACATGGCCGTTGGTGTATTCCACGCTCTCGCGCCAGACCGACAGGCCACGCTGGGCGTGCCAACTGAGCATGCGGTTGTTGGGGATGTCGCTCCACAACAGTTGCTGTGTCTGCGCCATCCAGACCGGTCCTTCGCTCCAAATCGCGCCCGTGCACAAGCACTCCAGCGTCCCAGCCAGGTGGGCCACCGGGGCGAACCTCGGGTCGAAGACTTCAACGCTGGTCATGGCGGCGTTTGTTCAAGGGATGCGACAGCTCCGCCGCTTGAATTGCAGCGCAGCGCCCAGTGTCCCGAAGCCAAGAGTTACCGGTAACTGGTGATTACCCGGTTATGGACAGCGTGGCCCCCTCAGACCATCGTGGTGACCCAGCTATCGGCACGGTCCTTGGGCTGAACTTGGGTAGCCGCTATCGGTATCCTTAGGGCCAGGTTGTTCGGCCATGACAGCAGCCGAAGCACCCCGCGCGGAAGTCTCACACCCATGCCCAAGCCACGTTCCAGCAGCAAGACCAGCAAACCGCCCGAGCCCGCCCTGACCAGCGCGCCCCGGCCGGTGACCATGGCCGACGTGGCGGCCCGGGTTGGCGTGTCCAAGATGACGGTGTCGCGCGCCCTCAACCGCGGCCACAGCCGCGAGCGCAGCACCAGCGAAGCCCTGCGCCAACGCATCTTGGCGGCCTGTCTGGAGATGGGCTATGTGATGGATCAGACCGCGCGCACGTTTTCCAGCCAGCGCTCGGGCTTTGTGGCGGCGCTGATCCCGGCGCTGAACAACTCCAACTTCTCCGACACCGCGCACGGCCTGACCGCTGCCATCGAAGCCACCGGGCTGCAGGTCTTGCTGGGCTACACCGACTACGACGTGCAGACCGAAGAACGCTTGCTCAAGGCCATGCTGGCGCGGCGGCCCGAAGGCGTGATCCTGACCGGCGGCAGCCACACACCTTTGGCACGCAAGATGTTGCAGGCCGCTGGCGTGCCGGTGGTGGAAACCTGGGACCTGCTCGACCATCCCATCGAACACACGGTGGGCTTTTCCAACGCCCAGGCCATGGGCGACCTGGTGCGGCACCTGCACACCAGGGGCTACCGGCGCATGGCCTTCATCGGCGGCGTGCCCAGCAGTGACGCCCGTGGTGCCGAGCGGCGCCGGGGTTTTGAAGAAGCCATCCAAGCCCTGGGCCTGCCCAGCGGGCGCTGTTTGATCATGGGCCATGCACCGGTGTCGATGGCCCACGGCGCGCAAGGTGTGGTGCAGTTGATGCAGCGCTGGCCCGACACCGACGCCGTGGTCTGCGTGTCTGACCACGCTGCTTTTGGCGCGCTGATGGAATGCCAGCGCCAAGGCTGGGCGGTGCCGCAGCGGCTGGCCATCGCCGGTTTTGGTGGCTTTGAAGTGGCCACCGCCTGCCACCCCCGGTTGACCACCGTGGCGGTGGACTGCGTGGGCATCGGCCGCACGGCAGGCGAACTGCTGCTGCGCGCCATTCAAGCCAAGCGCAGCGGTGGCGCACTGGCCGCCGAGTCGATTCAGATGCCCTTTCGGATCGAAGCGAGAGAAAGCACCTGAAAAGGTCCGTGCACCGCGAACTGCAAAGGCCAGGGTCAGTAGATCTCGCGCAGGTGAATGGTCTTGCGCGTTTCAGGGCTGAAGATGCCGAAGCTGGCCCGCGCGGCCGGGTCGCGGTCCCAGGTGGCGGCGCACGAACCGTTGCGACTGCGCAGCCAAGGCAGGTTGGCGCCCACGGTGGCCGGGTGGCTGGTGTTGCAGGACTGGTCGGCCGTGGTTGGACCCAGGTTGACGCTCAAGTCCAGCGTCAGGCTGCTGCCGGCGGGGTTGGGTGCGGCCAGGGTCAACACACCGCGCCCACCACTCAGCGCGCCAGCGCTGGCGCTGCTGGTGGCGGCCGACACCGCACCGGTTTGACTGCGCGGGTTGGACAGCGCCACGCTGGCACTGGGAATGGCGGTGCAGGTGTCGTCGCTGGTCGGCACCCAGCTCAGGTTGCTCCAGTACTCCACCATCACCGGCACCTGCAACGCAGCGCTGGCCCTGCCAAAGGCGTTGGACAGACGCAGGCGGCCGCTGCGCAGCAGCATGCTGCCTTCGGCCTGGCCACTGGAGCTGACCGCGTCGGCGTCGGTGGCGCGCAGCTGGATGGTCTGCGGCGCGGTGAGCTTGTTGTTGAACGAAAAACTCAGCGCGCTGGCCGCGGCCGTGCCGCCGCTGAAGGCCGTGGCCGCCAGGGCCGTGCCCGCCAGCGTGCCCTGGCTGTTGCCTGATGGATCACTGAAAGTCACCGCCTTGGCAAAGTTGGGGCTGGTGTTGGCGCTGCCGTCGTAGTTGCTGGTGATGTTGTTCTGGGCGTTGAAGGCGCGCACGCTGGCCGAAAACGGCTGACCGGCATAGCTGAAGGCACCACAAGCGGCGGTGCTGCTGACGGTCAGGTAACGCGGTTTGAACAGCAAGGTGCCGGGGTCGGTGGTGTAGCCGCCCGTTTCCGCAGCCAGCGTGCAGGTTTTGCTGGCCGCCGGGTTGGGGTCGACCGGGAAGCTGGCTGCCACGCAGCTGAAGTTGCCGCTTTGCCCGTGCCTGAAGGTGAACCGGTTGCCGCCCGCGTCGAAGCGCACGGTGCTGGTGGTGCCGGCTGGCAAGGTGCAGCTGCCGCCCTGTGCTGCGCAAGCCGCAAAACCGCCGGTGCTGCCAAAGACCGACAAGCCCGTCGCCAGGTAGCTGCCACTGGCCAGGCGAGCCACCATCTCGGAGCGCCCCACTTCGCTCCAGCGCAAGGTGCTGTAGCTGAAAACACCGTTGCTGGGCGCTGGCGCAGCCGGCACCGTGAAGCTGCCGTTGACCGCCGCCGCGCCTGAAGGTTTGGCGCGGAACAGGCTGACGGCGGGTGCTTCGGCCACCACCTCGCGGCCAAAATTGGGTGTTGCAGCGCCCAACACGTTGACCGCCGTCACGGTGGCAGCAAAGTCCACGCCCGCCATGATGGCCGTGGTCGGATAGGCGCCCACGACAAAGGCCGACGGCACCGCAACGAAGCTGTCGCTGCCGCTGATCACCAGCCCGGCTTCGCTGCCACTTCCGGTGTAGGTGGCCGTCAATCGCGCCTGGCCGGCATCGTTGTACTGCACCGTGATGGCCGCCGTGCCGGTGGCATCGAAGCTCAGGCTGCGGCTGCTGCCGGTGGCGTCGCAGGCCGCAGCCGCGCTGCTGCTGGCGTTGGCGGCGCTGCCACCCACCAGCGCCGGCAAGCTGCCCGTGCTGGGGTTGAGGTAGCTGCAGCTGAAGTTGACCGACTTG
>JANMHH010000142.1:0-6696 GCA_031375065.1 Rubrivivax sp.
CGCGTGCCTTCGATGCGCGCCGGCTCCGGGGAATGAGCTCGACGGGCCCGACTGACGGTCTGCCTGGCAGGTGGGGCGCACACGCCAAGCGCCACGCTGGCCAGGTGGGTGGCGTCGGCGGCCTTGGGGCCCTCCACAGCGATGACGGAGCCCCAGGCGCCAGCGCGGCAGCCATCCACGAGCAGTTGCCACGGCGACGGCGGCGCCTGGGCCTGGCGCTGGTGGCGCTGGGGGTGGTGGCCCTGGCCATGCAAACCTGGGGCACCTGGCTGCTGCCCTATGACGTGGCCTCGCTGCAGGCGGTGCGCCGCCTGACGCATTCACCCAACCTCAGCGAAGCACAGCTGGCCTGGGGCTGGGCCTTGCTGTGCCTGGCCCTGCTGGCGGCGCTGGCCCGGCGCGCCCAGCCCGGCGCGGCACTGGCCCTGGCCTGCGGCGGCGCGCTGGGTTCGGCGCACGCGGCGGTGGGCGGTGGAGCGTCGTCGTTGGCGCTGCTGCTGCTGGTGGGCGTGGCCACCCTGGGTTGGCACGCCTGGCGCGAGGGTGGCCTGGCGCTGCTGCTGGCCGCCGGCGCGGCCATGGTGGGGTGGGAGATGTCCTTGTCCGACTTTCCCAGCCTGTGGCTGGTCACACCCGTGTTGGTGGGCATGTTTGTGTGGATCGACCTCATGCACATGCGCGCCAGCGACCGCCGCCTGTACGACGCCCTGGCCGAACGCGACACCCTCATCACCAGCCTGGACCAGCGCACCGCCGAGCTCACCGCGCTGCAAGGCGCACGCACCCAACTGCTGGCCAGCATCAGCCACGACCTGCGCCAACCGCTGCAGGCGGTGCGCCTGTACGCCGAGGCGCTGCGCGGTGGTGACGCGGCAGCGGGCGATGCAGCCGGTAACGCGGCACGCCGCGCCGACTTGCTGCGCCAGCAGATGAGGGCAGCCGACGACGCGGTGGCCATGCTGGACCAGTTCAGCGAGTTCAGCGCCATCGAGCAAGGGGCCTTGCAGTCACACCCCGAACTGGTCGACCTGCGCGACGTGCTCGACGGTGTGGCCACCAGCCTGCAAGCCACCCACCCGCTGAGCACCCTGCGCATCAGCGTCCATGGCCAACACCAATGGCTGTTTACCGACCGCACCCAACTGGCCCGTCTGGTGCAAAACCTGGCCGGCAACGCGGTGCGCTACAGCCTGGGCGTTCAGGCCGAGGGGCCGGCCCGGGTGGTGCTGGCGGTGCGCCCGCACCGCAACGCCCAGGGCGAGCGGGCACTGGTGATCGACGTGGTGGACAACGGACGCGGCATCCCGGCCGACAAATTGCAGGCCGTGTTCGAACCCTATGTGCAGCTGGGCGACCCCAGCGGCGCATCGCGCGGGGGGCGCGGTCTGGGCCTGGCCATCGTGCGGGGCTTGAGTGCACAGCTCGGCCTGCAACTGGCGCCGCTGCGCAGCGCGCTGGGGCGCGGCACGCGCTTCCGCGTGGTGGTGCCAGCGGCGCTGCGACGAACCGGACCCCAGGCCCCCACCCCGGGTGGACCGGTGGCGCTGGCCGGCGACGCCAGCCGCCTGGACGGCTGGCTGTTGGCGCTGCTGGACGACGAAACCGGGCCCCGCGCAGCCCTTCGCGCGGCTTTGGAAGGGGCCGGTGCAACCCTGGTGGACGCCGGGTCGCTGGAGCAATTGAAACTGCAACTGGACCATGAGCCTCGTTTCCCCGACGCCTTGGTCTTTGATCTGGACCTGGGCAGCGGCAAGCCCGACGGGGTGGCCGCCATTTCCGAGCTGCGCGCCGAATGGGAGCTGCTGGTGCCGGCCGTCATCGTCACCGGCCGTGTCGCCGCCCTGGGCACCATGCCCATGCCCAAACGTTGCGCGCTGTTGGGCAAACCGGTGGCGCTGGCCACCTTGGTGGGCACGCTGCGGCAGCTGGCGCCGTCGGGTGTTGCGGCAGCCCTGCCCGGCACGGCAATGAACGCGGAAGCGTCGGCGTCTGCGTCAGCTTCAGCAGGCGCCTCCGCACCTGCCTCTGTCCGTGCCCCTGCATCCGCAGCGCCAACGCGGCCGCAACCGTGAAGCTTCCGCGGTATCCCTCAGGATCATTGGGCAAACTCGGGCTTCGTTGTCCAATGATTCCAAGGCGCCACCTGGTCGGCACGACCGGGTCGCTGAATTCACCGAAGAAGGAACTCACCATGTCCACCACCCCACGTTGTCTCGCCTGGGCTGTCCTGACGGCGGCCTTGTGGTGCAGTGGCCCTGCCCAGGCCCAGGCCCAAGCTGCAGGTGGGTTTGAACTCATCACCGCGGCCGAAGCCCAGCAAGCGGCCACCGCTGAGCGCAATGCGCCGCCCGAGATCCGCTCGCGCAGCATGCCGGTGCCCAAGGGCAACGTGCCGGGCATCCGCGTGCTCAGCCCGACCAGCGGCACAGCGCCAGTGGCAGCGCCCTTGCGCATCGAGCTGGCCTTCACGCCGACACCGGGCAGCCGCATCGTGCCATCGAGTTTTCGCGTGCTGTACGGCCTGCTCAAGATCGACCTCACCGACCGCCTGCGCAAACACGCCACGGTCACCGAAAGCGGGGTGGTGGTCGACCGTGCCGTGGTGCCTGACGGCCAACACCGCCTGATCCTGCAGGTGGCCGATGACCAGGGCAACACCGCCGAGCAAGAACTGCGCATCCGGGTTGGAGCCGCGTCATGAAGTTGCGCGGCCCAGCGCACGCGCTGTGGCTGACGGTCTTGACGGCTGGGCCCGCCGTGGCCCAAACCGCGCCAGCACCGGTGCCGGCGGCAGCAGCAGCTTCAGGCGCCGAGCCCGCCGCCAAGCTTTCGCCGCTGCTGGGGCAGGTGCTGGGCCGGGTGGCCAGTCAGACCGGGCCAGCCGCCGCAACCAACCCCACCGCCGAAGCCGGCCTGTTCAGGCGCTTGGCGCTGCAACACAAAGCGGCGCTGCCGCCTGCGGAAAGCCAGAAGTCAGCCGCCATGGTGCCGGCACTGGGCTACGCCATGGAACAGCTGGACCCGGGCAGCTTTGCCGTGCTGCGCCCGGTGGCCGTGGGCGGCAGCGGCGCGCTGCTGCGCACCGGTGACGTTTTCGTGCTGCAGTTCTCCACCAACCTGCCCGGCCAGGTGAGGCTGGAAAACATCGACCCCAAAGGCCGCGTGGCCGACCTGGGCACTTACACCGTGCTGGTCGACCAGCTCAACCGCCTGCCGCGTGACAAAGGCATCCAGTTGCAGGGCCAACCCGGGCTGGAACGATTGCGCTTTTACTTCTACCCTTGCCTGCCCGTGGAAGCGGCCGGCAAGCGCTGGGCGGCTGAATTCCAAGGCAAGCTGCCGGCCTGCGCCGCAGGCCCCGTGCAACAGACGACGCTGTCGCGCGCATTGGGCGTGGTGGCCCCACGCGCCTTGGTCAACCTGAGCCAGCCCGACACCCATCTGGCCTTTGCGGGCAGCAACGAATACCAACCCGGAGAAGTCACCCTGATGGAAGCGCAGATCCGGCACGAAGGAAAACCCCATGCGCGATGAAATTGCCCGTCGTGTCGCCCATCAAGTGGCCCGCCATCTGGCCTTGAATGGCTGCGCGCTTTTGCTGCTGGCTTGGGTCGCGCTGCTGCACCCGACACCCGCGGCTGCCCAGCCCAGCACAGCAACGGTGCCCGACACGCGCGACATGATCGAAGCGCTGAAGCCGACGCGCAGCCGCAACTTGTTGGTGCGTCAGATACCCAGCGCCACCGCGCCAGCTGCCAGCAGCGCGGCCGCCGTGCCGGTGGCGTTGCCCGCCCCTGCGCCGGCCCTCACATCCCCCGCACCGTCGGCCACGGCCGCCGCGAATGCGCTTACGTCGCCGAGCGCCGCCGCAGCGGCGACCACCGCTTCACTGTCTGCGCCTGCGCCTGCGCCGTCACCCTCACCGTCACCGTCACCGTCCAAGCCCCCCGCGCTGGTTTTGGCGCCAGCGCCCGCAGCGGTTACCACGCCACCGCGGCCGGTGGCCAACCCATCGACCAACGGCCCGGCGGCCGCCGAAGCACCGCCCAGTTTGTCGCTGGCCATCCAGTTCGAACTGAACTCGGCCCGTGTGCGCCCTGAAAGTGGACCCGTGCTGGGCAACCTGGTGGCAGCCATGACCTCGCCCGACCTCAAAGGCCACCGCTTTGTCATCGAGGGCCACACCGACGCGCGCGGCAACCCCGCTGCCAACCAGCAGCTTTCGCAGCATCGCGCCGATGAAGTACGCCTTTACCTCGTTGCATTGGGCGTGCACCCGGCGCGTCTGCGGGCGGTGGGCAAAGGTTCCAGCGACCTGGCCAATGCACGCGACCCCGGGTCGGCCGACAACCGCCGTGTTCGTGTGGTCACGCTGGAGTGAAGCGCATGACGATGCTCCTGCCCCAGCGCAGCAAAACCGCACTCAGGCCGCGAAAAAACGTGCTGCCTGTTCTGCTCTTGGCCAGCTGCTGCCTGCTGGCAGCAACCGCCCAGGCGCAGTCCACACCGCCAGTGCGCAACACCCGTCATGCGCTGGTCATCGGCATTGGCGAATACCTGGACCCGGCCGTGCCAGCGCTCAAAGGCATTCCGCACGACATGGTCAGCGCTCAGCGCATGGCCGCCGCCATGGCCATACCGGCGGGCAACATCCGCGTGCTGCGCGACCAAGACGCCACGGCCGACCGGATCCGCGCCGAGATCACCGCCTTGAACGCCCGGGTGGCCGACGGCGACCGGGTCTTTGTCTACTACTCTGGCCACGGCACCCGCACCTTTGACGAACGGGTCAAAGAAGATGGCTGCACCGAGGGCCTGCTGGCCACCGACGGCCAGGTGCTGACCAACGTGGAAATGGGCCAACGCCTGGCGCCCTTGGCCAAGCGCACCGACAAGATGCTGGTTTTTTACGACGCCTGTTTTTCGGGCGGCGTGGCTGGCGCGCCGTTTCGCACCCGGTCGCTCAACGTTGCTGGCGCCGTCATCACGCCCAAGTTCACCCGGGCCGGCGCGCCGGCGGTGTGCTCGCAGCCCAGCAACTTCCGCACCCGCAGCCTTGCGCTGGTCATGCAGCAAGCGCAGGCGCTGCCACAAAACGTGGTGCATGTGGCCGCCAGCCGACCCGACGAAGTCAGTTTCGACAGCAGCACCCAAGGCGGATTTGCCACCGTGGGCTGGCGCGACTGCCTGCTGGGGCAGGCCAAGGACCTGGACGGCAGCGGCGCCATCACGGTTGATGAGGTGACCCGTTGTGCGCAGGCCAAGGTGACCGCGGGCCTGGCGGGGCAACCGGGCATCCTGGGTCAGCAAATGACGGTGGTGGGCAACGGCAACTTCGTGCCGGCCTGGATGGGCGCCGCGTTTGCGGTGCCGGCGGTGGCGGTGGCGGTGGGCGCCGCAGCCACGTTGCCAGCTGCGGCTGTCGCCACGGTGGCGCCGGTGCTGATGCCTTCGGTGGCCACGCCTGCCGAGGTCTTGAACGAACTGCACCAACAGCGCGACGGCAGCCGCCGCGTGGTGGCCACAGCTCGCAAGCAGCGCCTGAAGATCGGCAGCGATGCACTCGAGCTGGACATCACCCCCGCCCGCGACGGCCATCTGTACATCGCCCTGGCTGGCAGCGACGGCAAGAGCCTTTACCTGCTCTACCCCAACGACCTGGCCACTGACAACAGGGTCAAGGCTGGTCAGCGCATGAGCTTGCCCGGCCCCGGCTGGGACGTGGTGGCCGGTGGCCCGGCTGGCGTCGAAACCCTGCTCGTCATGGTCACGGACGCGCCGCGAGACTTGCAAGGCCTGGCCCAGGAAAAGAGCGGCCCCTTCATGAAGACCCTGCTCGACGGTGAAGGCCGCGCCCGACTGCAATGGATCTTGTCCAACGGCACCCCGGCCAAGGACTGCGGCAAGACCGGCGCCGCCAGTTGTTCCGACGCCTTTGGTGCCGCCTTGCTCAGGGTCGAAGCTGTGAACTGATGACGCTGCACCGGCGCAACCGTGGGCGGTGCGGCGGTCAGCCCGCAAGCTGTGCCGCCCTCGGCCCTGGTCTCGGCGCTGGTCTCAGCCTTGACCGACGCTCAGCCGAACCCGTTCAGCGTGTCGCCAGGGTGACGATGGCCGATGCGGGCAGCGCGCCCGATTGCCGCTGGCTCTCCACGCCACGCTGCAGCCGCACCAAGGTGGGAATGCTGCGGATGCCGAAGCGTTGGCTCAGGTGCGGGTTGTCGTCGCTGTTGACCTTGACCAACAAAGCACGCCCCTTGAGCTGAGTCGCCGCCTGCTTGAACGCGGGTGCCATGGACTGACACGGCCCGCACCACGGCGCCCAGAAGTCCACCAGCACGGGGCGCTGGGTGGCGCCCACCACCGCGTCGAAGTTGGCATCGGTCAGCTCGATGGGCACGCCGTCAGCCAGGGCCTGGCCACACCGGCCACAGCTGGGCGCTTCGTCAATGCGGGCTGCGGGCAGGCGGTTGCCAGCGCCACAGTGCGGGCAGGCCATCTGAATGCGGGCGTCGTTCATGGACAGCAGGTGGCGGCAAAAGAGGCGGGTTCAAGCCCCCGATCGGCGAAGGCGGCAGGTCGTCGCGGCAGCTCGGTGCGCGGATTTCTGCGCTCGAGCGCCACAGCCAACCCATCGCGATGGCCAGGCTGAGCCCCAGTCGGTGGCGGGTTTGAATGGGAACAACCGTCGCAGTC
>JANMHH010000143.1:0-12269 GCA_031375065.1 Rubrivivax sp.
GACGAAGCTGGAGCTGGGGTGGTGGCGTGGCGCGAAACTCACGGCGCAGTGCTCGGCCTCGCAGCCGAGCGGCACTGCTGCGCGGCACCGACTGGGCAGAGCGCGGTCAAGCCTTTTTCACCCAGGACGCGCACCACCCGCTGGCGGCCACGTTCTTGCCCGCAAACAGCGGACACGGGCCGGCTGTCTCGCCACCTTTCCCCTGGTAAAGCGCGCAATTGCCGCACTGATTCCCCGAGACGTAGTTCTTGAACTTTGTCGTGTCAGCCCGGGTGGCGTTTTCGACGTATCCCAAGGCGACCGCTTGAGCGTCCTTTTCGTCCAGCATGGGAAGAGCGGCGGCGTTCGCGGCAGGTGCCGGCATCGGGGCCGGCGATGGCGCCGGCGTCATCGGTGCCGGTGGCGTGCTGCTTGTCGCGGAGGCAGCGGGCTCGGACTTCGGCGAGCACGCAGCCAGCAGCGCGATGCCGGCGAAGGGTGTGATTTCGATGAAGCGACGACGTGAAGTGGTTAGGGTCATGAAGAGTTCCTGTGGTGATCCGGACAATCTGGTGCGGGTTGCCGACCAGACGCGCTTGCTGCTGCGTTTGCCGACACTCGGAATCCGCAGAAAAAATTCTGAACTTCTTCGCCCTTGCAGGTCTGTACGCCTGCGTACGCAGATCGTGAGTCTGGGCCTTTGAAACCAGGCAAGCGATGTGCTGCGGCGAATGGAAGTTAGGTTGATGGCAAGAGACGCTGCCCAATTCGACTTCAAGAACGCCGCAATCGTGTCTTTTCTGGGTACGGGTCGACGCCCGGGATCGGCGCTCCATGTGGGCGCCCGGCCAAACCCGGGTGCCGATTGGCGTGGCGTGCGATGTGCTCAACCGCCAGTCAACCTCACCCATCTGGTGCGGTCGGCTGCGCGCCGAACGCACGTTCCGACCCTCAGGTCTTGGGTGCCAGATGGTTGCCGGGCGTGGACCGCATGATGGCCAGTTCGGCCTCGTTCATATCGGCGCCCACGTCGGCGAACAGCGGCGTGCTCAGGTAGCGCTCGCCGGTGTCGGCCAGCATGCACAGCACGGTGGATCGGGCGGGTGCGTCGGCGCAGACCTTCAGCGCACCGGCAAACGAGCCGCCGCCCGAGATGCCGGTGAAGATGCCCTCCTTCTGGGCCAATTCCTGGCTCCAGTGCATGGCCTCGGGGCCGGTGATCTTGACGACCTGGTGGATCACCCCCGAAGTGACCGCCTGGCCCGCCAGCTTGGGGATGAAGTCGGGGCTCCAGCCCTGCAGCGGGTGCGGCTTCCATGACGCATTGGGCTTCACGGCCGTGCCGTCGGGGTGGCGTTCCTGCACGGCGCCGTCGCTCAGCATCGGGGCGTCGGCCGGTTCGCAAACCATGATCTTGGTGTCGGGCCGCTCGGTGGCCAGCACCCGCGACACGCCGAGCAAGGTGCCGCCTGTGCCGAAGGCGGTGACCCAGTAGTCCAGCCGCTGGCCGGCAAAGTCGTTGACGATCTCGCGCGCCGTGGTGCGGCTGTGAACCTCGGCATTGGCTGGGTTCTCGAACTGACGGGTCATGAACCAGCCATGGGCCGCGGCCAGCTCGGTGGCCTTCTTGACCATGCCCAACGCCCGCTCGGTGGCCGGTGTCAACACCACCTTGGCACCCAAGAAGCGCATCAACTTGCGGCGCTCCACGCTGAAACTCTCGGCCATGGTGATGACCAGCGGGTAGCCCTTCTGTGCGCACACCATGGCCAGGCCGATGCCGGTGTTGCCGCTGGTGGCCTCGACCACCGTTTGGCCGGGCTTCAGCGCGCCACTGCGTTCGGCGTCTTCTATGACGCCGAGCGCCAGGCGGTCTTTCACCGAGCCCAGCGGGTTGGCTGCTTCGACCTTCACGTACAGGTTGATGCCGGCCGGCGCCAGGCGGTTGATCTTCACCACCGGCGTGTTGCCGATGGTTTGCAGGATGTTGTCGTAGATGGGCATGGTGAGAGTCCGGTTGCGGGTGCAGGTTGGGGGTGCAGATCCTGTTCGATACCGGGACCGCCGACGCAGAATAGCCGCGCGCAGCCCATGCCCGCAACCGAAGATTGCAGCGAACCCCTGGCCCTCAGAAGCCGCGCAGCGCGCAGCGGTTTGCCTGGACAGCCTGTCGGCCCGCGCCGGACCAGGTCGCGGATGGGCTCGCTGAGGTTGCCGTAAGCGCCTGCTGAGAACGTGGCGGGGCCGATGCGGTGGTGTGCGTTCGCTGACGAACAGACCGGGCCGTGTGCAAGGCACACGCTCAGTTCAACGCACGGGGCCGATCTGCCCTCAAGAAATGGCCATGGACATCAAGACACACCGCGCACGCATCACGGGCCCCGTCCGCTACCTGTCGGGCAGTGGCCGAAAGCAAAACATCCCCATCGGCCCTTGCCTGGTTGAAAGCCTCGGCGGGAGGTCGATCGACATCATTTGGGGAGCACGCGGGCAGAGTTCTGTGGCGCTTCCTGTCGAAGACATCGAAGCGGCGCAGGACCAAGGGCATCTGGTGCTGCTGGACTGAGCGCCCGGCGGCCGCTCCCGTGCAACGTGAGCGGGCCGCAGACGTGGACGTTTTGCACCCGCCAAGCAGGCTCCAACCCCAACCCCGCTCGGCCGCTCGGCCGCTCGCCCGCTTGTCTGCGATGGCCGCGGCTTCAGCGCGCGCCCGCGGCCAGCAGCATCTGCACCATGGCGATGTAACCGCGCGACCGCGCCAGCTGCAGCGGCGTGGCGCCACTGCGGTCGGTCAGCTGGGTGCTGGCGCCGGCGTCGAGCAGGGCTTTCAGGCTGGCTAGGTGGCGCGCGCCACCGTCACCCAGCACGATGGCTTCGATCAGCGCCGTCCAGTGCAGGTTGTTGACGTGGTCCAGCGGCGCACCGGCCTGGATCAGCTGGCGCACCACGCCGTCGTGGCCCAGGTGCGCTGCCGCGATCAGCGCCGTGCCGTCGTAGCGGCTGGTGGTGAGCTTGGCGCTGGCCCCCAGGGACAGCAGCACGCGCAGGGTTTCTTCGTCGTCGGCCACTGAAGCGATGGTCACGGCGTCGTAGCGCCCTTGCTCCAAGGCTGCAGGGTCGGCGCCAGCCTGCATCAAGGCACGCACCGCCTGGTGCTGGCGCGCAAAGGTGGCCACGTGCAACGCTGTGCGGCCGGCGCTGTCGCGGGCCTGCAGCGCCGCCGGGCTGGTGGCCAGCTGGCCAATGGCGGCCAGGTCGCCGCGCTGCGCAGCGGCGTGCAGCCCCTGGTAGGCGGCGGCTTCGGTGGCGGTGGGTGGCACCTGGGCGTGCAGGTGCGGTGGCGCGCTCACACCGGCCAGCGTCAACAGCAGGGCAGCGAAGGCGTTGTTCATGGCAGCGGACCCCGCCGGTTCACTTGGTACCAAACAGCCGGTCACCCGCATCGCCCAAGCCCGGCACGATGTAGCCGTGGCTGTTGAGCTGGCGGTCGATGGCGGCGGTGTAGATGGGCACGTCGGGGTGGTGCTTTTGCATGTGGGCGATGCCCTCGGGCGCCGAGACCAGGCTGACGAAGCGAATCGAGCGCGGCGAGGTTTCTTTCAGCCGGTCCACCGCCGCGACGGCCGAGTTGCCGGTGGCCAGCAT
Source organism: Rubrivivax sp. (assembly GCA_031375065.1). GTDB lineage: Bacteria > Pseudomonadota > Gammaproteobacteria > Burkholderiales > Burkholderiaceae_C > Rubrivivax. Next base: position 3,625 of record JANMHH010000143.1, read on the forward strand.
GGGGTCGAGCACGATGGCGTCGCGCTCGTGCATGTCGTGCGGCATCTTGAAGTAGTACTCCACCGCCACCAGCGTCTTGGGGTCGCGGTACAGGCCCACGTGGCCGACGCGGGCACCGGGCACCACATTGAGCATGCCGTCCAGAAAACCGTTGCCGGCGCGCAGGATGCTGACGAAGACGGTTTTCTTGCCGTCGATCATCGGCGACATCATTTTTTCCAGCGGCGTCTCGATCTCGACCAACTGGGTGGGCATGTCGCGTGTCACTTCATAGGCCATCAACATGCTGATCTCGTTCATCAGCGTGCGGAAGTTGCTGGTGCTGCGGTCTTTCTGGCGCATCAGCGTCAGCTTGTGCTGGATCAGCGGGTGGGTGATGTGGTGTACGGGTGCGGTCATCGGCTGGGGCCTTGGTTAAGGTGCTGAAGGTCAAGACGGGACATCGTCGAAGCGGGCTTTGCAAGTGGGCGTAGCAAGAGGGCGTTGCGGCAGGAGCGTCCAGGTGAAGTCGTCAGAACACAGTGCCGTCACTGGTGATGGTCAAAGGCGGCGCACCACCCCGCAGCTCCTGCGCCAGCACGCGGCCGGTGGCCCAGGTGCCGCCTTCCAGGATGCAGGCCAGCGGCATCTGCGCGGCCGTTTGCCCTAAGAGCGCACGCACCAGCGGCGCCAGTTCGTCCAGCAGCGCCACGGTGAGCGCGCGCCATTCGATGATGAATTCGTCGCTGACCTGCCAGGTCTTGGCCAGGCTGGACTTGTCGCGCGCGTTGATGACGCCGCCGTCCAGCAGCAGGCCACCGTTGCGGTACTCGGGCAGGCCGGTCAGGCTGTCCAGCGCGGTGACGGTGATGCCGGCCCATTCAAAAGGCTCCAGCAGCGAGTAGGCCAACCACTGGCTGAGTTTGTGAAACGGCACCCAACCGGCGGTGGTGCCATGACGCCCGGCCATCGGGTCTTCACCACCGGCCCAGCGGTGCGGCCAGACATCGCCCAACGGCACACCGTGCAGGACACTGCCGGTCAGCCAGATCGGGCTGAAGGTGTCGAGCAGGTCGCGCAGCACCTGACCGGCGCTGACCTCGCGTCGCGGCGTGGCGCTGTGGGCCTGCGTCAGGCGATCGAACAGCGCCGACGGACGGGCCAGCGGGCGCGGCTCCGGGCCGCCGGCGGTTGACAGGTCTTGCAAGGCCTGGCCCAAGCGGCGCAAAAGCGCGGCACGGCCCTCCAGACCGACCAGCGGGTTGCTGGGCGTGCACTGAAACACGCTGGCCAGCGCGGCGGCGTCCAGTTGCAGCAGCGCCGCGGCGTCCACGCGCAGCGGGTCGTCCGCTCGGGCCGAAAAGCGGCCATCCAAAAAGGCGCGCAGGCTGGCCACGCCCAGGCCTTCCGAGCGTGTGAAGCGCTGTCCGCTGCTGGCTTCGTCGTAGTGCCATTGCGGCCCGGCGCCAGCGTCCAGCAGCACGCTGATGACGGTGAGGTCGATGCGCGCACGTTCCACGTCGGCCATGCTGCGGCCGGCCAGCAGGGCGTCCATCTGGGCCTTGCGGTCGACGCCGCCCACTTCAAAGTGCCGCCAGCGGCTGTGGTACGGAATGCGCAGGGTGGGATAGGCCTGGCGGGTGACCGCTTCAACCCGGCGAGCCACGTCGTCCAGGCGGCTGCGGTCCAGCGTGAAGTGCGAAGAACGGCCTTCGCTGACGGCGCGTGTGATGGCTGCGCAGCGCTGGCGGATGGTGGCCGGGTTGCGCAGCACGCTGGCCGCGTCGGGGCCGTGGCGTGGGCTGCTGCCAGCGGTGGGCAGGGCGCTGTCACTCAAGGGTGCGCCCCTTGGTTTGCGCCAGCTGCTGTTCGCTGGGCACCTGGCCTTCGGTGAAATAACCGGCGGCGATCTTGGCTTCCATTTCCACCTTGGCGTCGGCCGGGATCAGGGCGTCGGGAATGGCCACGCGTTCGCCCACTTCGATGCCGCTGCTGGTGATGGCGTCGAACTTGTCGTTGCTCATGCTGACCAGGCGGTGGATCTTGCGCACGCCCAGCCAGTGCAGCACGTCGGGCATCAGTTCCTGAAAGCGCATGTCCTGCACGCCGGCCACACATTCGGTGCGCAAGAAGTACTTGTCGGCGCTGTCGCCGCCCAGCTGCCGCTTGCGCGCGTTGTAGACCAGGAACTTGGTCACCTCGCCCAGTGCGCGGCCTTCCTTGCGGCTGTAGGCGATCAGCCCCACACCACCGGCCTGCGCGCCCCTGATGCACTCTTCAATCGCGTGGGTCAGGTACGGGCGGCAGGTGCAGATGTCGGAGCCAAACACGTCCGATCCGTTGCATTCGTCGTGCACGCGGGCGGTCAGCGTCACACGGGTGTCGGCCAGGTCGCGTGGGTTGCCAAAGATGTAGAGCGTCTGGCCGCCGATGGGCGGCAAGAAAACCTCGATGTCGCTGCGCGTCACCAGCTCGGGGTACATGCCGCCAGTTTCTTCGAACAGCGCGCGGCGCAGGTCGGCTTCACTGACCTTGAAGCGCGCCGCCACACCAGGCAGCCACCACACCGGTTCGATGGCGACCTTGGTGACCACGGCCGAGCCGTCTTCCAGCAGCACGCGGCCGTCGGGGTGCAGGCGCTGGAAGGCGATGGCCTGGCGCACTTCGGGCAGGTGGATGTGGGCCTGGGTCACCGCGATCGTGGGCCGGATGTCGTAGCCCAGCGCCAGGTGGTCGGCAAAGACGTCGGCCACCGACGCACCCCAAGGGTCGATCGAGACCATCTTGCTGGCGTCGCACCACTGCAGGTGCGGGCCGATCAGGTCGGTCGGCGAGGTGTTGGTCAGGTCGGCGCGGTGGCCCTTGAGCAGGTTGCCCGCCGCCACCGCCAAGGCGCGGTAGACGCCATAGCTGCCGCTGTGGGTGCCGATGACGTTGCGCTGGCTGCGGTTGGCGGTGGTGCCCACCACCGGCCCGCGCTCGGTCGCGCTGGCGGCGCCCCAGTTCAGGCCGGGTGCGCCGTTGGTGCCCTGGCCGGGGTGTGACGTCAGGCGAATGTGCTTGCTTGAGGCTGATGTCGGTTCGTTGGCCATCGGGGGTCTCGTTCGTGTTGCTGTCGATCCTGCGCCGCACCCGCAGCAGGCCCAACGATACGCCGCGTGGTGCCCACTGCGTGGCCGTCAAGGATGTTCGCCCGGCCGAGCATGCCCCCGGCACCCAACTGGGCAACCCAAGCATCTATCCTCCTCCATCTGGACTCAGGAAAACGGAAATGAACTACCGCGCGCGGCTGCTCTGGGTTTGGATGGCGCTGTTGTTGCTGACTGGCTGCGGCACGCTGCCGCCGCGCGAGGGCATGCAGCCGAGCCGGGCTTTCAGCGACACCGCGCACACCGCGCTGTGGCGCGTGGCCGCCGCCAGCATCGAGCCCGGCGCGAATCAATCGGGCTTTCGGCTGCTGCCCAACGGAGACCACGCTTTCGACGCGCGCCTGGCGCTGATCCAGCGCGCCGAACGCTCGCTCGACGTGCAGTACTACCACCTGCATGCCGACAGCGCGGGTGCAGCCTTTGTGCTGGCGCTGCGCGACGCCGCGCAGCGCGGCGTGCGCGTGCGGTTGCTGGTCGACGACTTCCACGCTGGCGAGGTCTACGCGCTGCTGAGGGGCCTGGACGCGCAACCCAACGTGGAGGTGCGCATCTTCAACCCGATGTTGGCGCGATGGGGCACGCCGCTGAAACGAATGCTGCTGTCCATGCGCGAGTTCGCCCGTGTCAACCACCGCATGCACAACAAGCTGCTGGTCGCTGACAACGCCTTGGCCATTTTCGGCGGACGCAACATCGCCGACGAATACTTTTCCCGCCACGGCGAGGCCAACTTCATTGACCTGGACTTGATATCGGCAGGGGCCATCGTGCCGTCGCTGTCAGCCAGCTTTGACCTCTACTGGAACAGCGAGGTGGTCTGGCCGCTCGAACAACGGCTGCATGCCTGGGAACGCAGCAAGGATGCCGCCGATCGGCAGGCTGACTTCGACGGCCGGGCCGCCGCGTTGCTGGGCAGCGCCCCGGGCCCGGTGGTCACTGAACTCGATCCCTTGCGCCAGACCTCGGTTCGGCGGCAACTGGCCGAAGGCCGGCTCGGGCTGCTGGCCGGCCGGGCTCAGGTGCATGACGATCCGCCAGAAAAAATCCGTGGCCCGGTGGTACCCAACCAGCCCAGCGCGGCCATGCGTGGCCAACTCGAGGTGATCGGCCAAGCGAAGCAGGAAGTGATCATCGTCAACCCCTACTTCTTGCCTGGGGAAATTGGTATGCGCATGATGAGCGAGGCCACCCAACGGGGAGTCCGCGGGGTCATCGTCACCAACTCGCTGGGATCCACCGATGAACCACTGGTCCACCGCGCCTACTCGCAGTACCGCGCAGAGATGTTGCGCCTGGGCATGCACATCTACGAGTTCGGACCCGAGCTGGTGCGCCTGTCGGGCAACTTTGGCAGCTACGGGGCGTCGACCCCGCGGCTGCACGCCAAGGTCACAGGGGTTGACCGCCGCTGGCTGCTGGTCGGTTCGGTCAATCTGGATGGGCGTTCGGCCATCCTGAACACCGAGCTCACGGTGGTCATCGACAGCCCGGCGCTGGTTCGGCAGGCGCTGTCGATGCTGGAGCACGATGCCTTTGCCAGCATGTACCGGCTGCAGTTGGCCAAGGACGGCCAGACGATCGAGTGGCACGCCAAGGACGCCCAGGGTCGCGCGACGGTCGAACTGACCGAGCCCCACCGCAGCCCTTGGCTGGAACTGTCGCTGTGGTTCCAGTCCCTGCTGGTCGCCGAAGAGTCCCTGTAGCGCGGGCCGGGGTGCCGGCGCTGACCTGTGCGACGTCAAAACCTCGCCGCCTGGGTTCAGCTGCTGCGCGGTGGGGCAAGGCCCTTGAAATCTGCCGGTATCGAGTCCATTCGCGGTCAATACGCGGTCAAGGCCCACACAAAGCCTGCAAACGAGCCTGCCGCCAGTACGCCCATGCTGTGCCCCAGCAGCGTCAAGCCCAACGGCGCATCGGGCTTGAGCAGCCCGGCCAGCGCGCCGCAGGTCAAAGCCGCCGTCAAACCGGCCAAGCCGATGGCCACCGCGCGGCCCAGATGGACCGCGTCGGCCAACACCCAGATGCCCAGCAGGCTGAGCACGCCCGTGGCCAGGGCCATGCGCGCAAAGGTCTTGCGCCAGTGCTGGCCGCTTGGGCTGCTGCGCCAGGTGTCGAAGGCCGAAGGCGGCGCTGCGACCCGTGCGGCTTGTTCGGCGCGCGCGCTGCGTGCGGCTTGTTCAGCGTGTTCGGCCAACTGGCGTGCTGCAGCCCGGGCCCGTTTGCCGCTGACATGCGCAGCCGCTGGCCTGGGCACCCAGGTTTCAACACGGGGCGGCGCTGCGGCCCGGCACAGCGCAAACCAGACACCCAGCCAGGCCAGAACGCAGAAGCTGCCAAACAGCCACAGCGCGGCATACTGGTTTTGGAAGTCGGCAATGCTGGCGGACTCGGGATGCTGTGGGTCGAGCAGCACCTTCAACGTGCTGCCAGGCTCACGACGCTGCAGGCTGCCGCCCAGCCCACGCGTCAGGTGCACACGGCCGTCGGGCCCGGTGAATTCGATCACGGGGGCGCTGCCCACCTGGACGCGACCCCGCATGCTCTGGCTCAGTCTGACGGCTTCGAATCTGAGCAGGGTGCCCTGCACCAGCACATGGTGGCTGCGCTGGCGAGCCACGCCGTACAGATCCGACACCACCCACGTCATGGCCGCTGCAAAAACCGCCAGGCCGGCTGCGATGCCCGTCCAGGTGGAAGCCGTCTGGTTGCCGGCACGCCGCCGCAGCCAGTTGACCAGCGCGCCCAGGCCAGCGCCGGCAAAGATGCCGCCCAGCAAAAGCAGGGTGGCGCGGCCGGCGATTTCGTCAGGCATGGCGTGATTTTGCGCCGAGACTTTGCGTCAGGGTTGCCTGCTGTTGGCCGCAGGGGCCGCGGGTTTAGCGCGCGTTGCGGCCGCCGACCTTCCGCGGCCCGAGCGCCTGAGTCCGGGTGGGTGCCGCGGCAACCTTGCGCACGCAGGGCTCAGCGTGGGTACAAGGTGGCCCCACCGCCTTGCGCCGGGGCCGTGCGGGCACCAACCTGGGCGGGATCGACCGCATCGGCACTGCCAAACAGCGAATTGAAGAAGCGCGATGCACTGAAGCCCGCACTGAACCCAGCCCCGATGCCGGCACCAAAACCACGCCCCTTGGCCGCCGCCCGTCGCGCCGCCGCCTGTTCGGCTTCGTCCGGGCTGGCCGCGCAGCGGCGAAAGTGCATGGCCAGAAACGGCGCGTCAGTCGGGCGCATCGCGTCGCACACCAGCAGCACGTCGCGGGCGTAGAGTTGTTCGCGCAGCATGCGCTGGCGGTCCAGGCCTTGGCCCAGTTCGCGCACCAGCAGCAGGTGGATGCGGTCGGCAATCTTCAGGCAGTGGCGGGTGTGCATGGGGGGGTGTCCTGGGCCGCATTCTTGGGCGCTGACCCTGGCGTTGCCATCCCCCCAAAGGTTGACCGAAAGACCCCGGTACATTTGAAACAGTGGCCAGCGTGTACGCTGCCGTTCCCCATCCACCAGGCCGCCACCACGGCGCCTTGAGCAGGACAGAAACATGATTCCCAGCCACGTGACCTTGGTTGATGTAGGCCCGCGCGACGGCTTGCAAAACGAAGCCCAGCCCGTCGACGCCGCGCACAAGATCGAGCTGGTGCATGCGCTGCAGGCGGCCGGCTGCCGCGAGATCGAAGTTACCAGCTTCGTCAGCCCCAAGTGGGTGCCGCAAATGGCCGACAACGCCCAGGTCATGGCCGGCGTGCAGCGTTTGGCCGGCGTTCGCTATTCGGTGCTGACGCCCAACATGAAGGGCCTGGAAGCCGCGCTCTTGACCCGCCCTGACGAAGTGGTGGTCTTCGGCGCGGCCACCGAGGCCTTCAGCCAACGCAACATCAACTGCAGCATCGCTGAGAGCATGGAGCGCTTTGCGCCCGTGGTGGCCGCGGCCCACGCCGCGGGCGTGAAGGTGCGCGCTGCGGTGTCGTGCGCACTGGGCTGCCCTTACCAAGGCAGTGTGACGGCAGACGAGGTGGAGCGTGTGGTGGTGCTGCTCAAACAGATCGGCGTGGACCACTGCGGCATTGCCGACACCATCGGCACCGGCACCCCCCGTGCGGCGCAAGCCGCGCTGGAGCGTGCGCTCAAGCACTTCCCATTGGCTGAAGTCAGCGGCCATTTCCACGACACCTACGGGCAGGCGCTGAGCAACATCCTGGCCTGTCTGGAACTGGGCATCCACACCTTTGACACCAGCATTGCGGGCTTGGGCGGCTGCCCCTATGCCAAGGGCGCTACCGGCAACGTGGCCACCGAAGACGTGGTCTACATGCTGCACGGCATGGGCATCGAAACCGGCTTGAACCTGGACGCGCTGGTCGACGCCGGCGCCGCCATCAGCCGCGTGCTGGGCCGTGCGCCGGTGTCGCGTGTGAGCCGGGCATTGCTCGCCAAGCGTGGGGTGGCGGTCAGCATGGCGGGTGCCGTTTGAGCACGCCGGGTAGCGCTGCAAGCGCCCGGACCGCAGCCCTTCAAAGGCGAAGGCAGCCGATGAGCGCGCCCCCAAGTTCAGCGCTGGAGGCCCGCCCCGAAGGTTTTCAACGCGTCAGCCAGGCCCTGGCAGAACGCGGCCACACCCACCAGCCGCAGTGGCTGGACGTGCCGGCCCGCACGTCGCAAGAAGCCGCCGACGTCTTGGGCGTGCTGGTGGGCCAGATCGCCAAGAGCGTGATCTTCAAGCGCAGGGCCGACGATGCCGCGGTGCTGGTGGTGACCAGCGGCGACCGGCGTGTGGACGAAAAGCGCGTGGCCGCCGTGACCGGTGCCCTGGGCCGCGCCGACGCCGACTTCGTCAAAGCACGCACCGGCTTTTCGATCGGCGGCGTGGCGCCGCTGGCGCACAGCACGCCCACGTTGACCTTGATCGACCGCGAGCTGTTTCGCTTCACTGAAATCTGGGCCGCGGCCGGCCACCCCAACGGCGTGTTTCGGCTGTCGCCCGACGACCTGGTGCGCCTGACTGGCGCGCCGGTGGCCGACGTGGTGCAGCCCGCCTGAAGCCGCCTTTGACCCTGTCAACAACAACCCCGAAGCCAATGACCACCCCGACCCCGTCGCCTTGCATCAACATCTGCCGCATGGACGAAGCCAGCGGGTGGTGCGAGGGCTGCCTGCGCACGCTGGACGAGATCGCCTGCTGGTCGCTGCTGGACGACGCCGAAAAGGCCACCGTCGTGCACAACCTGGAAGCGCGGCGTCACGGTTTGGCGCAGCCCGCGACAAACCGAGAGCACAAGCCATGAAGCGACTGATCTTCCACTTCGACCCCATCTCGCCTTACGCCTACCTGGCTTTTGAGCGCTTGCCGCAGGTGCTGGAAGGCTGCAGCTACGAGGTTCAGTACCGCCCACTGCTGTTTGCGGCGCTGCTCAAGGCGCATGCCCACAAAGGGCCGGCCGAAATCGAGCCCAAACGCCAGTGGACCTTTCGCCAGGTGCATTGGTTGGCGCACCAGCACGGCATCGAAATGCAGACGCCGCTGCAGCACCC
>JANMHH010000191.1:0-1683 GCA_031375065.1 Rubrivivax sp.
GGCGGCCACGGTGGTGGGCGGCTTGCTGCTGCTGCTCAGCGTGTTTCACTACTACACCGCCGGCTTCGGGCTGCTGCAGGAGGTGACCCACCGCGGTGTGCACCTGGCCTTCGTGCTGGGGCTGATCTTTCTGGTCTTCCCCCACCGCCACGCGCTGCTGGAGAAGGTGGCTGAGCACCGCATCACCGCACCCGGCAACGTGCCGTGGTTCGACTGGCTGCTGGCGGCCGCGGTGGCCGCTTCGGTGCTCTACATCCCCTACATCTTCGAAGACCTGACCTTCCGCGTCGGCAACCCTCTGACGATCGATGTGGTGATGGGCAGCATCCTCATCCTCGCGCTGCTCGAAGCCACCCGCCGCAGCATGGGCTGGCCGCTGCCCATCATCGCCATCGCCTTCATGTTCTATGCGCTGGCCGGGCCCTTCTTCCCGGGCTTGCTCAAGCACGCGGGCGCCAACTGGAGCCAGCTGATCAACCACCAGTACCTGACCAGCCAGGGCGTCTACGGCGTGGCGGTGGGCGTGGTGGCCACCTATGTCTTTCACTTCGTGTTGTTTGGCGTGCTGGCCACCCGTGTCGGCCTGGGGCAACTGTTCCTGGACGTGGCCAGCACGGTGGCGGGGCGCTACGCCGGCGGGCCGGCCAAGGTCAGCGTCTTCGGCTCGGCCCTGTTCGGCATGCTGTCGGGCAGCAGCGTGGCCAATGCGGTGACGGTGGGCTCGCTGACCATCCCGGCCATGATCCGCGTCGGCTACAAGCGCGAGTTCGCCGGGGCCGTGGAGGCGGCGTCTTCCACCGGTGGGCAGATCACGCCGCCGGTGCTGGGGGCCGCGGCCTTCTTGATGATCGAGTTCTTGTCGGTGCCCTACCAGACCATCATCATCGCCGCCGCGGTTCCGGCCTTCATGCACTTCTTCGGCGTGTTCATGCAGGTGCACTTCGAAGCCAAGCGCTTCGGTCTGCGCGGCCTGACCGAAGAAGAGATGCCCAAGCTGCGCCAGAGCCTGCGCGACCGCTGGCCCACCCTGATCCCCTTGCTGCTGCTGATCGCCATCCTGGTCAGCGGCCGCACGCCCTACCTGGCCGCCTTCACCGGCATCACCTCGTGCGCCATCGTCGGCCTGTGCACCCGCGTGGGCAACAACACGGCGCGCCATTGGGGCATGCTGGCTGCGCTGCACGCGGTGTTGTTGTTGGTGGTGTTCGGTGGCATTGAAAACAGCAACCTCAAGCTGGGCATCTTCTGCGCAGCGCTGGTGGCCACGCCCTTCCTGCTCAAGGCCTTGAAGGTCGACGGCCGCATCGGCACAGCGGCCTTGATCGAAGCCTTCAGCACCGGCGCCCAGTACGCGCTGGCGGTGGGCGCGGCCGCCGCCACCGTGGGCCTGGTGATCGGCGTGGTCACGCTCACCGGCGTGGGCTTCAAGCTCAGCATCCTGATCACCGGCGCGGCACAGGCGGTGGCCGGCGGCGTGGGCGCGCTCATCCCAGCCAGCCTGGTGGACCCCAAATCGCTGACGCTGCTGGTGGCGCTGATCATGACCGGGCTGGTGTGCATCCTGTTGGGCGCCGGCATCCCCACCACGGCGAACTACATCATCATGGTCACGGTGGCCGCGCCCACGCTGGTGCAGCTGGGGGTGGAGCCGCTGGTGGCGCACTTCTTTGTCTTCTACTACGG
>JANMHH010000195.1:0-2422 GCA_031375065.1 Rubrivivax sp.
CGCCGAGCGCAAGCCGTCGGACAACAGGTTGAAGGCGATCGACGTGAAGAAGATCATCACCCCCGGCAGCGCCGCGATCCAGGGCTGCACGTAGATCGCCGTGCGCAGCGTGTTCAGCATCAGGCCCCATTCCGGCTCGGGCGGTTTGACGCCCAGGCCCAGGAAGCTCAGGCCCGACGCCAGGATCATGCTCACCGCGATCAGGCTGGTGCTGTAGACAAAGATGGGGCCCAGCACATTGCCCAGCACGTGCACCCTGACGATGGTGAACGCATTCGCACCGCTGGCGCGCGCGGCTTCGACAAAGTCGCGCGTGCGGATCTGCGTGGTGACACTCTCCGCCACCCGCGCAATCGGCGGTATGAACACCACCGTCAGCGAGATCAACGAATTGGTGATGCCCGCACCCAGCGCACCGCTCAGCGCAATGGCCAGCAGCACCGAAGGAAAGGCGTAGAACACGTCGACGGTGCGCATGATCACGGTGTTGAGCGCGCCACCCGCATAACCGGCCACGATGCCGATGCTGGCGCCGATGACAAAAGCGCAGATCACCGGCGTGATGCCCATGAACAGGCTCAGGCGCGTGCCCACCATCAAGCGGCTCAGCATGTCGCGGCCCAGTTCGTCGGCACCCAGCGGGTAGCCCGGCGTGCCCAGGGGCTTCAGGCGGTTGAGCATGCTGGCCGAGTAGGGATCGGCCGGCGTCAGCCACGGGCCAAAGGCCGCCAGCAGCAGCAGGACCAAGATCATGGCACCAGCAACCAGCGCCACCGGGTCGCGCATGAAGCGGCGGCCCACGGTCTGCCAGTAGCCGGGCGAGCGCTCGGCCGCCACAGTGGGCACCTTGGACGGGTCGACGGTCACGTTCAGCACCGCATCAGCCCCGGGCGATGCGCGGGTCGAGCAGGCTCTGCACGACGTCCACGATCAAGTTGAGCAGCACAAAAAACATCGCCAGCACCAGGATCGTGCCCTGCAGCAGCGGCAGGTCGCGCTGGAAGATGGCGCTGTTGAGCAAGAAGCCGGCACCAGGCCAGGAGAACACCGTCTCGATCAAGATGCTGCCGCCCAGCAGGTAACCCAGTTGCAGGCCCATCACGGCCAGCGCCGTGGGCGCGGCGTTCTTCACCACGTGCAGGAAGATGCCCAGGTCGGTCAGGCCCTTGGCGCGCAAGCCGACGATGAACTCCTGCGCCAGGATGTCGGCCACCAAGGCCCGCACCGTGCGCGCCACGATGCCCATCGGAATGACGCTCATCGTGATGGCCGGCAGCACCAGGTGCTGCATGTGCTCCCAGTTCCAGCGCCAGTCGGCCGAACCGCCCGGCCCGGCACCGCTGGGCGGCAGCCAGGGCAGCAGCACCGAGAACACGATGACCATCACCATGCCCAGCCAGTAATGCGGAACGCTGACGCCCAGCACCGCCAGCATCGAGGCCGCCTTGTCGACCCAGCTGTTTTGGAAATAGCCTGCGACAAAACCGAACAACGCACCGAAGGCAAAGCCGATCAGCGTGGCAAACACCGCCAGGCGCAGCGTGTTGCCCACCGCCTTGAGCACCTCTTCGGTGACCGCACGGCCGGTGGCGATGCTGGTGCCCAGGTCGCCCTGCACCGCGCGCCAGACCCAGGAGACAAACTGTTCGGGGTAGCTGCGGTCAAAGCCGTACAGCGTGCGCAGCTGGGCCTGCAATTCGCCCGACGCGTCGGGTGGCAAGATCGACACCAAGGGGTCGCCCGGCGCCAGATGCACCAGCGCAAAACACACCAGCGCCACGCCCACCATGATGGGCAGCGTGTAAAGCAGGCGACGCAGCAGCAGGCTGATCATGGAGTTGCCAGTAACAAGCGTAGGTTGCGGACCCGGCCGTGCCAGGCCGCGGTCTCAGGCCTGGAGGGCACAGCTCAACACGGCGCAGCGGGCCAGCCGCTGCGCCAGCACAGCTCGTCAATCCATCGTCATGGTGGCAATGTCGATGAACCAACTGCGCGGCTGGACCACGTTTTTCACCTTGGCCGTCATGGCGCGCGGGCCCACGTCGTGGGCGATCCACACAAACGGCGCTTCTTCGACGATGCGCGCGTGCAGCTTGGCCAGCGCGGCGTCACGGCCCTTGTCGTCAAAGGTGTTGCGCGCGTCGGCGATCAGCTTGTCGAACTCGGCGTTGCCGAAGTAGCCCCAGTTGTTGGACACCGGCGGAAACGCCTTGGTGCTGGTGAAACGCACCATCGCAAAAAACGGGTCCATCGCCGCGTAGGACACGTTGATGGCGTTGGCACCGTTGGCCGACGGGTCCTTGGCACCCTTGCGCCAGTTGGTGAACAGCGTGTTCCATTCGATCACGTCGAACTGCACGTCAAAGCCGCATTGCTTCAGGCTTTGCTGCACAAACTCGTTCATCGGCAGCGGCTGCATCTG
>JANMHH010000281.1:0-28309 GCA_031375065.1 Rubrivivax sp.
TGGGCCGTGGCCAACAAACCGCTGCGCCAAGTTATTTCCCCCCGGGCGCGGCGCGCGCATACCTGGGGCCTGCGCCCCCCGCCCCCACAGTGTGGGCGGTGCGCGCACACCGCTTGCCGCGAATCCACCCTGGGTGGCGTGGGCCAAGTGCGAAATGCCGGGTGGCGGATGGCGGATGGCGGATGGCGGATGGCGGATGCAGAGTTTCGGCTTCCGGCTTCCGGCACACGAGTGCCGTTCGCCGTTCGCCGTTCGCCGTTTGACGTTTGACGTTTGACGTTTGACGTTTGACGTTTGCTGATAGCAGCTCGAATGCACTGTGCGCCGTGCGCCAACTCCGCTGGAGCAAAGGCGGGTTCGGGCGGGCTGCGGCGGGGCGCGCCTCTGGGGCGCTGAGGAGCGCAGGGCTTGTGGCCGCGCGCGCAGCGCGCTTCCAAAACTGACTCGTCGCGGCTGTTTGAGCGCAGCGGCCGCAGGCCGCGCAGCGAGTTCGCGACGGGCCACAAGCCCGAGCACCGGAAGGCAGTCGCTGCGAAGCGGCGACCGCTCCAGTGAAGCGCCCCGCTACAGCCCGCCCGAACCCGCCTTTGCCGCCACCACCGCAGCCCCGCCGCAAAGCCAGCCCGCCTCCCCAGTTTTCGCAGACCACCTCGAAAGCAACTTCGCAACAGCTGCCTCCGCGGCGAAAGCGACACCGCCACCAACTCCGGCTTCGAAAACGACCGCCACTGCAGCCGTTATGCCGCCGCCTCTACAACTGCAGCTTTCCAGCAAACACCACCGGCCCCGTAGGCACCCCGGTTGGTGACCCACCCGGTGGCTCCACACTGACCGCCAGCGCCGCCGTACCGCCCTTGAGCAGCGTGGCGGGCAACTTGCTGCGGTCCAGCACCGTAGCGCCGTTGGCGGTGATCAACCCCAACGAGCGCGGGTTGCCCTGCGGCGGCACCGACCACAGCTCCAGCACGCGGTCGGTGGTCAGCGACACCGGCGTCAGCGTGCGCGTGACCATGGCGCGGCCGTCGCCGCTGAGGCTGGCCACGATGGTGCCGCCCACCGCGGTGTCGGCGCCGGTGCCCTGCAGCACCACCACCACGGGAGCCTGGGCTGGTGGTGGCGTCACCACCAGCACCGTCAGGCCCACCACTGCCGCCATCGTGGCGGCGGACAGGGCGCGCCACAGGTCCAGCCGCTGCCACCACGGTTGAACGGCAGCTGTTGGCCACAAGCGCTGTTCGATGGCGCGCCAGACGGCGGCCGATGGGCGCTGTGGCTGCAGCGCACCGGTCAGCGGCATCAGCCGGTCTTGCCACTGGGCGACTGCATTTCGCAGCGCCGGGTGGCTGGGCAGCAGGGTTTCGAAGCGGCGACGGGCCGCGCCGCGCAGGGTGCCAGCCACGTACTGGGCGGCCAGGGCGTCGGCTCTTTGGGGGCGTCCGTAGTCCATCAGACGGCTCCTTCTCTGGAGGTGCTGGTTTCACGGTCAACTGCACGGTCCAGGCAGCCCTTCAAGGTGCTCAGCGCGCGGCGCACCCAGCTTTTCACGGTGCCCAGCGGTTCGCGCAGCTGGGCGGCCACTTCTGCATGTGAAAGGCCGTCAAAGAAGGCCAGCGCCACGCTTTGCCTTTGTGGCGGCGTGAGCTTTTCCATGCAGGCCGACAACTCGCGCTTCTGGCTGGCCAGGCCCAGCAAGTCCAGCGGGCCGGGGCCGTCGTCAGCCTGCGCCTCTTGCGCGTCGGGGCGGTCGTCGTCGTCGTCGCGGGTGGTGCTTTCCAGGCGCGGCTGGGCCTGGGCGCGGCGCAGGCTGTCGATGACGCGGTTGCGGGCAATGTGGGTCAGCCAGGTCAGCGGCTGGCTGCGCGCAGCGTCAAAACTGGCCGCGGCTTTCCACACCGACACGTAGACCTCTTGCAGCAGGTCCTCGGCCAGGGCGCGGTCACGCTGGATGCGCAACACCACCGCCAGCAGGTGGCCGCTGGTTCGTTCGTACAACTGGGCAAAGCTGCGCCGGTCGCCCAGGCCGGACCGCGCCAGCAGTTGGGCCAGCTCGTGGCTCTTTTCGGGCCAGTCCTGGGTGGGCACGCGTTGGGGATGTGGGTTCATGGGTGGTCCCTACAATCTGAAAAATGCCTGACAAGTTACAAAACGATCAACAGTTTGTTCTGACGCTGTCCTGCCCCGACACCAAGGGCATCGTGCACGCCGTTTCCGGCCTGCTTTATCAGGCCGGCTGCAACATCATCGACTCGCAGCAGTTTGGCGACCTCGAAGGCGACGATGCCACGGGTTTGTTCTTCATGCGCGTGCATTTCCAGGCGCCGCCGCAATTGGCCAACGCCGCCACGCTGCTGACGCTGTTTGAACACACCCGCCAACAATTCGGCTTGCAGGTGCGCATTCACCCGCTGGGCAAGAAGCCGCGCGTGTTGCTGATGGTCAGCCAACACGGGCACTGCTTGAACGACCTGCTGTTTCGCTGGAAAAGCGGTTCGCTGCCGGTCGACATTCCGGCCATCGTGTCCAACCACCGCGCCTTTGAAGAACTGGCGGGCAGCTACGGCATACCCTTTCACCACCTGCCGCTGGTGGGTGGCAGCAGCGCCGAAGTCAAGCGCGCACAAGAGCAGCAGGTGGAAGCGCTGATCAGCCGCGAGCGCATCGACCTGGTGGTGCTGGCGCGCTACATGCAGATCCTGAGCGCTGAGTTTTGCCAGGCCTTGGCCGGCCGAGCGATCAACATCCACCACAGCTTTTTGCCCAGCTTCAAGGGCGCCCGGCCCTACTTTCAAGCCCATGCGCGGGGCGTCAAGCTCATCGGGGCTACCGCGCATTACGTCACCGCCGACCTGGACGAAGGCCCGATCGTCGAGCAAGACGTGCAGCGGGTGGACCACACCTTGTCGGCCGAAGACTTTACGGCCGTGGGCCGCGACATCGAATGCATGGTGCTGGCGCGCGCGGTGCGCTGGCACGTGGAGCACCGTGTGCTGATCAATGGCCACAAGTGCGTGGTCTTTCGTTGACCTGCCGCAGAGCCATCCGCACGCCGACCCGCACGCCAATCCGCACGTCAACCCGCACCCACCGCCATGGCCCGCCGTCCCCTGCCCCCCGCCACGCTGCACGCCAGTGCCGACGACGTGGAGGCCCAGTTCTATGAAGCGCTGCAGCGTGGCGACATCGACAAGCTGATGGCCGTCTGGGCCGACGACGACGAGGTGGTGTGCGTGCACCCGGGCGGCGGCCGCGTCATCGGCCAGGCCGCCATTCGCGCCAGCTTCGAGGCCATTTTTACCAACGGCGGCATTGCCGTGCAGATCGAACAAATCCACCGCCTGCAACACATGGGCACGGCCCTGCACCACCTGGTGGAGCGCATCGACGTGATCTCCGAGCAGGCGCACCACACGGCCTGGGTGCTGGCCACCAACGTTTACCTGAAAACGGCGCAGGGCTGGCGCCTGGCGTCGCACCACGCCAGCCCCGGCGCGGCCCAGCAGCCGATGGTGCTGGACGGCGACCCGCCCGGCACGCTGCACTAGGCGTGCAAAGCTACCGCGCGCCGCGCTGGTTGCCGGGCGGCAACCTGCAGACCATCTGGGCCGCCACGCGGTCAGCACGTTGGGCTCCCGGTGATTCGGCGCCGCGCTGGTCGCGCGAACGCTGGGCCACGCCTGACGGCGACTTCATCGACGTCGACCACCTGCAAAGCGCAGACCCTTCGGCCGCAACATCCGAAGGCACGCCAAGCCTCACACCCACGCCCACGCCCAAGCGCCACCTGGTGCTGTTCCACGGTCTGGAAGGCACCAGCAGCAGCCAGTACGCACAAGCTTTTGCCGACGTGGCCCGGCGGCGTGGCTGGGCCTTCAGCGTGCCGCACTTTCGGGGCTGCAGCGGCCAGCTCAACCTGGGGCCGCGCGCTTACCACTCGGGTGACTTTGAAGAGATTGGCTGGATCCTGCAACGCCTGCGTGCGCGCAGCAGCACACCGTTGCTGGTGGTGGGCATCAGCCTGGGTGGCAACGCCTTGCTGCGCTGGGCGCAAGAGGCGGGTGATCAAGCTGGGGCCACAGCCGCCAGCGTGGCCGCGGTGTGTTCGCCGATCGACCTGGCCGCGTCGGGGCAGGCGATTGACCGGGGCTTCAACTGGCTGGTCTACTCGCGCATGTTCCTGGCCACCATGAAACCCAAGGCACTGGCCAAGCTGCAGCAGCACCCCGGCCTGTTCAACCGCGAGCGGCTGATCGCCGCGCGCAACCTGTTTGAGTTCGACAACGTCTTCACCGCACCGCTGCACGGCTTTCGCGACACACCCGACTACTGGGCCCGCGCTTCGGCCAAACCGCACCTGGCGCGCATCCGCATCCCGGCCTTGGTGTTGAACGCCCGCAACGACCCTTTTGTGCCTGCAGCCAGCCTGCCGCAGCCGTCCGAGGTCGGCTCTTTTGTGCAGCTTTGGCAACCCGCGGAAGGTGGCCACGTGGGCTTCCCGCAGGGTGCCTACCCTTCCAATGTACTGGCCATGCCGCAGGCGGTGACCGACTGGCTGCAGGCCCACGCTTGATGCGGCAGCCAGCACCCAGGACCTCACCCTGCACGCCGCCTGCCATCGCGCACGACACCGCCACACCCGACCATGGATGACATCGTCAAAGCCGCCCTGCTGAAGTGGCCCCACGTACCGCACTGCTACCACTGGCTGGCCCTGGACGCCCGTGGCAACTGGTACATGCGCGACGACCGCATCCAGGCCGCCGGGCCGTTTCCGCAGGTCAAGGGCAGCCGCATCGACCACGAAAAACTGCGCGAGTTCATCGAGCGCAACTACGCCTGCGACGCTGCTGGCGCCTGGTTCTTCCAGAACGGGCCGCAGCGGGTTTATGTGGAGCTGGAGGCCGCACCCTTTGTCTGGCGTGTCACCGACGCGCCGCTGTGGCCGGTGGTCTCGCACACCGGTTTGCCGGCCCAGGTGCTGAGCAGCTGGCTGGACGAGCAGGGCCGCCTGTTCCTGCAGACCGACATCGGCTTTGGCCTGGTCCACACGCTGGACATGGACCTGGCCGCGCAAGCCGTGGAAAGTGGCCACTGGCAGCCCGCCGACATGCCGTTTGCCCGCATGCCGCAACACGGCGGCTACGTCTTGCGGCCACAGCCCAGGGGATGAACAAATCGGTTTCACCGCAGCCCTTACGTGGCCCGTTGAACGCCGGATGCAAAACAGGCGTGAAAAAGCCGCTCAAGAGCGGCTGATTCAGGCGCAAACCAGAGAAGTCTTACTTGGCAGCGGCGGATGCGGCCGATGCGGCCGATGCGGCCGATGCGGCGGCAGCCGGTGCCTTGGGTTCTTCAAGCTTGCCGCCGGCATTGTTGACCAGGTGCACCACGGCGCGGCCCAGTTCAGCGTCGCTGTATTCACCACCACCCTGCGCGCCCATGGCACCCTTGCCCTTGAGCACCGAAGTCAACAGGGCGTCATACCCCGTCTTGATGCGCGGGCCCCAGGCCGTCGCGTCACCAAACTTGGGCGCACCGGCGGCGCCCGAGGCGTGGCAGGCTGCGCACTGCCCCGTGTAAACCTGCTCGCCGGCGCGCAACACGGCCGGGCCGGACGGGTCGCGAATCTCGATCGAGCCCACCCGCTGCAGTCGCTTGGCCACCGCTTCGGCGGTCATGCTTTCGCTGCCGGCGCCGGCACGGTCGCCAAAGTCGACGTAGTTGACCAACATGATGATGGCCACGATGGGCACCAGAAACGACGCCACGACAGCCCAGATCAGCTGCTTGGGTGTGCGGATAGGGCCTTCATGCGGGCCGTCATGCAGACCGTCGTCGTGGCCCTGTGCGCCTGGCGCGGGCTTGTGGTTCGAATCGCTCATGAAATCCTCGGGCTTGAGCTGTCCAGCAGGGACAAAAACCTTTCGATTATAGAGGGCGTGCCCACCCCCGTTGACCTCAGGCCCACCTCGGCCTGCAGGCCTGCGGGCTGCATCAGACCTGCGGCGCTAGAATGCGCCTCCCCAGTAAAGCGACTGTGGTGAAGTGGATATCATGCAGCCCTCCGAAGGCTACGTCGCAGGTTCGATTCCTGCCAGTCGCACCACCGCACCGGCGCGTTAACCGCCGTCCGAAACCGCGGAGCAACGCCCAGCCGCGCGATCTCAGCCGCGGGTCAACAAACTTTCATCCCAGGCCGGGTGTTTGTCAAAGCCCAACAATGCGGCCACGGTGGCCGCCACGTTGGACAAGCCTGCCGTTGGGGTTTGCTGCAAGCCCAGTTTCAGGCCGCTGATGCGGTGATAAAGAATCAGCGGCACCGGGTTGAGCGTGTGCGCAGTCTTGGCTTTGAAGCTGCCGTCGGGGTTCTGGGCCGGCTGTTTGGTCTTTTTGTCCAGCTCCAGCATTTCATCGGCATTGCCATGGTCGGCGGTGATGAGCGCCACGCCACCCGCCTTGTCCACCTCCTGCAGCAAGCGGCCCAAGGCCAGGTCCAGCGCTTCAATCGCCATCGTGGTGGCGCGCAGGTTGCCGGTGTGGCCCACCATGTCGCCGTTGGCGAAGTTGCAGCGCAGGACCTTGAATTCACCGCTTTGCAGCGCGGTGATCATGGCGTCGGTTATCTCGGCGGCTTTCATCCACGGGCGTTGTTCGAAGGGCACCACATCGCTGGGCACCTCCAGGTAGGTTTCGCCGGCGAACTTGGCTGAACGGTTGCCGTTCCAGAAGTAGGTCACGTGGCCAAACTTCTGCGTTTCTGAACAGGCAAACTGCTTCACGCCCAGCTGGCTGAAGACCTCCCCGGATGTGTTCTTGATGGCCGGCGGCGCCACCAAAAATCGGGGCGGCAGCTTCAGGTCGCCGTCGTACTGCAGCATGCCGGCAAAGGTGACCTGGGGCGAGCGGACGCGGTCAAACTTGTCGAAGACCCGGTCTTCAAAAGCACGTGTCAATTCGATGGCGCGGTCGCCGCGGAAGTTGAAGAGCACCACGGCGTCGCCGTCTTCGATGGTGCCCACCGCGCGCCCCTGGTGTGCCACCACAAAGGCTGGCAAGTCCTGGTCGATCGTGCCCGGGTGCTGCTGGCGCAAACCGTGGATGGCCGCGGTGGCGTTGGCAAACTGCGGGCCCTGGCCCAGCACGTGGGTGTGCCAGCCCTTTTCCACCATCGGCCAGTTGGCGTCGTAGCGGTCCATGGTGATGAACTGGCGCCCACCACCTGAGGCCACACGCGCATCAAAGCCGCCGGTGCTCAGCTCAGTCAGGAAGGCTTCGAAGGGCACGACGTAGTCGAGCGCACTGGTCTCGGGCACGTCCCTGCCGTCGATCAGCGCATGCACCCGCACCGTCTTCACGCCGTCTTGCTGGGCCTGCACCACCATGGCCATCAGGTGGTCGATGTGGCTGTGCACATTGCCGTCAGAGAGCAGGCCGACGAAGTGCAGCGTGCGGCCCTCAGACTTGGCCGCCGCCACCACCTCTTGCCAAGCTTGGCCTTGCCAGATGGCGCCCGTGGCGATGGCGTTGCTGACCAACGCGGCGCCTTGTGAATACACCTGCCCTGCGCCCAATGCGTTGTGCCCCACTTCTGAATTGCCCATGTCGTCGTCTGACGGCATGCCCACCGCGGTGCCGTGGGCACGCAATTGAATGTGGGGGTAGTGCGCCAACAGCCGGTCCAGATGGGGCTTTCTGGCCGCGGCAATGGCATTGCCTACATCCGTCTTGGAAATGCCGTAGCCGTCCATGACGATCAACACCACGGGGCCGATGGCAGCGGCCACTTCAGAGAGCGATTCGTTCTTTTTCAGCATGCGCACGCCTTGCAGGAATAAGTCGCTGAAGTATCGGGGATGAGGGCCAGGCGACCCGCCACACCAGACCGGTGCAGCCTCAGGCCTGCAGGAACAGCGCCGGGTCGACCACGGTCCGGTTCAGGCAGACCGACCAGTGCAGGTGCGGCCCCGTTACCCGGCCCGTGGCGCCCACGGCGCCGACCCGTTGGCCGGCCGCGACCGCGTCGCCCACCTGGGCGTCGATGCGGCTCAGGTGGCACAGCAGGCTGAGCAAGCCGCCTCCGTGGTCCAGCCACACGGCCTGGCCGCTGAAGAAGTAGTCGCCGGTGTCGATCACCCGCCCGGGCAAGGGCGCCAGCACCGCGGTGCCCACCGGCGCGGCAATGTCCATGCCGCTGTGCGGGCTGCGCGCCTGGCCATTGAACACCCGGCGCATCCCGAAGGAACTGGACTGCGGCCCTGGCACCGGCGCCTGCATGCGCAAGCGGGTGGGCACGGGTTGGCTGAAGGTGGCGATCACCTGCTTCTGGTGCTCGCGCTCGCGCTCGGCGCGCGCCTGGTCCTGGGGCGACAGGTCCACCTGCCGCTGCGCGACCTTCAGCCGCTGCTCGGCATAGCGCTTGGGCTTGACCATGACCTCGATCGTCCTGGACACACCATCCTGCTGCACCTGGACGCTGACCAGCCCCGGCGGCGTGGCCAGCGACAGGCCCAGCAGCACCTGCCACGACGCAGCCTGGCCGCGCACCATCAGCGGCGCGCCGGCCAGTTCAGCCGTGGGGCGCTTGGCTGCGGCACCCAGTTCCAGCGTCACCACGCCACCAGGCACCGCGGACGACAACTGCTGCGCACGCGCAGGCGGCCACAGCGCCGCCAAGGGCAGGGCCAGGCAGGCGCGTCGCAGGTGGCGGATGGGGTTGGTTGTGGCGTTCAAGGGTGCGGCCGGGCTTGCGGTACAGAATCGAACCAGATTCTGAACCCAGACCTGCCCATCGATCGCGGCGCGCACCCGGCGCCCACAACCCAGCCGCCCCCAACACCATGCAAACCCGTCCTCTTGGCCAAAGCGCCCTGTCCGTCACACCCATCTGCCTGGGCACCATGACCTTTGGCCAGCAGGTCAGCCAGGACGACGCCCATTCGATCCTGGACCGCGCGCTCGAACGCGGCGTCAACTTCATCGACACCGCCGAGATGTACGCGGTGCCACCCTGCGCCGAAACCTATGGCGCCACCGAAACCATCCTGGGCCACTGGTTCGCCAAGCGGCCGTCCGCACGCCAGCGCACCGTGCTGGCCACCAAAATCGCCGGCCCTTCGCGTGGCATGCCCTGGGTGCGCGGTGGCGACGCCGATGTCACGCCCGCTGGCATCGCCCAGGCCTGTAACGACAGCCTGCGCCGCCTGCAAACCGACGTCATCGACCTCTACCAGATCCACTGGCCCAACCGCAACACGCCCATCTTTGGCAGCGGCTACTTCCACCCACAACACGACAAGCCGCAAACCTCCATCCACGACCAGCTGCAGGCGCTGGGCAAACTGGTCACGGCTGGCAAGGTCAAGGCCATCGGCTTGTCGAACGAAACGCCGTGGGGCCTGTGCGAGTTTGTCCGCGTCGCCGAACAACATGGCCTGCCGCGGGTGGCCTCGGTGCAAAACGGCTACTGCCTGATCGAGCGCAGCGTGGACAACGGCCTGGACGAGGCCCTGCACCGCAGTGGCGTCAGCCTGCTGGCCTACTCGCCGCTGGGTTTTGGCTTGCTGACGGGCAAGTACGACGAGCGTGGGTTTGAAGATGCCAGCAACCTGGGCCGCGTGACGGTTTTCGACCGTTTTCGCAGCGGGCGCTGGGGCCGTGCCACGGCTTTGACGGCGGCGCGCCGCTACAACGCGCTGGCACGTCAGCACGGCCTGACCCCCACCCGCATGGCGCTGGCCTGGTGCTACAGCAACTGGCGCGTGGCCAGCACCCTGATCGGCGTGACCAGCATGGTCCAACTCGAAGAATGCCTGGACGCCTGGGGCACCGTGCTGGCGCCTGAACTGCTGCAGGCGATTGACCAGATTCGCGCCGAGATTCGCGATCCGGCGCAGTGAACAGGGTTCTTCAGGTGGCGGCGTTGATGGTCGGCCTCATCACCGCGATTCAGGCCCCGCGCTGACGCCATCAGGCATAGATTTGCTGCGCTATGGAGTGGTCCTGCGCAGCGTGCTCTGGTAGGCCCAGAAACGGGGCAAGAGAAAGCCCGTCGCCACCACGCCCACCAAGCACACCACCCCACCCACCCAGATCGCCGCCGACACGCCCCAGGCGTCGGCCATGAAGCCGGCCCGCACATTGCCGATCAGCGGGCCGGTCAGGTAGCTGATCATCTCGATGCCGGCCAGCCGGCCGCGCAGCGTGTTAGGGATGGTTTCGTTCCAGATCGTGCCGCGAAACACGCCGCTGACCATGTCGGCCGCGCCGGCCAAGGCCAGGCACGCCAGCGCCAGCCACAAGCTGGGCGCAAAGCCCAGCGCCACGATGCCCAGCGCCCACACCGCCGCCGCTATCACCACCGCACGGCCGTGGCGGCGAACCTTGCCGGCCCAGCCACTGAACAGGCCAATCACCAGCGCGCCCACCGACATCGCCGACAACAGCCAGCCCACCGACTCGGTGTGCCCATAGGCCACCGCCATGGCCGGGAAGAGCGCGATCGGAAACGCAAACGCCATCGCCACGATGTCGACGATGTAGGTGCCCATCAGCTCGGGGCGCGCCCAGGCAAAACGCAGGCCCTCTTTCAGGTCGGCCAGCAGATGCGGTCGCTCCTGAACGTTGGGCACCGGGCCGATGCTCTCGCGCGGCACGCGGGCCAAGAAGAACAGGGCCGCCGCAAAGGTGACAAAGTCGAACAGGTAGGCGCCCACCGTGCCCCAGCCCGCCAGCAGCAGACCGGCCAACGCCGGCCCCGCCACCATGGCCACCGTGCCGCGCAGTGACGACAGCGCCGCCACGGCCGCAAATTCCTCGGGCCGGGCAACTTTTTGCGTCAGGGCCTCCAGAGCGGGGCGGTGAAAACCGCTGGCGCCTTGCAGCAAGGCCACCAGCGCATAGATCACCACCAGGTTGGGCGCCGCCAGCAGCGAATTGGCCAGCAGACCCGCCACACAGAGCGCCATCAACGCTTCAGAACCCATCAACAGCCGCTTGCGGTCAACCCGGTCGGCCACCGCGCCGCCCAGCAAACCACAGGCCACCACCGGCACCAGCTGCACCAGACCCAGCAACCCCACCAAGGCGTTGGAGCGGGTCAGCTCGTAGACCTGCCAGGGCACGGCCACGTAGCTGACCATGGTGCCCAGCCCGGAGATGAACTGACTGGCAAAGAGCCTGCGAAAGGCCGTGTTGTGGCGCAGCGGGCCAATGTCAATCAGCATGGGTCGGGTGGGGCTTGGACATCCGGGTGCAGGATAGCAACCGGCGCAACCCGCCCCGAGCCATTCGAGCTACTTCTTTCGACCCACGCCAGCTTGCCGTGGGCCGCCCATGCGGCGGCTGCCCCACAGCGCTGCACCCGCCATGCCCGCCAGCAGCAGCGACGAAGGTTCGGGCAGCGTACCGCCGCCACCACCTCCACCACTGGCGCGGTCAAAGGTCAAGGTGTCAAACATGGCTTGCCTGGACACCCCGCCGCTGGTGCTGACAAAGCCGGTCAGCCGAATGGCCTTGATGTCGTTGCCGGCGCTGCTCAGGCTCAGCATGTCCCAGCCGCTGGTGCAGAAGTTGTTGGCCAGGCAGGCGTCACCCACGATGTCCCAGGTGTCCAGACCGATGCGGGTGGCCTGCGAAATGGTGCTGCTGTTGTAGGCCGCCATGAACGGCAGCCCGCCGATGCCCAGGAACTGATCCGTGGCGATCACAAAAGCCGCGGCAATGCTGACCGCATTGACGGCGGTGTCGAAGACGATGTCGATGGCGCCGTTGGATTGGTTGAAGGCGTAAAAATTGTTCTGGCCCGACAGGCCCAGCACGTTGTTGCCACTGTGTGCGGTGGGCGAGTTCCAGGTGCGCACTGGCCCCGTGCCGGGAAACGGCGCCACAAAGGTCAAGCCCGCATAAGCGGTGCTGATGTCGAGGTTGACGGCACCATCAAAGTTGAGGGTGGTGGGTGCTGCTTGCGCAGCCGGTATGGCCAGCCCTGCGGCCAAGGCCAGGATCGAAAGCTTTTTCATGACAAGTCCCTTGTTCCAAGTGGATGGGCTGCAGGTTCGTGCAGCCCTGAAGGCATCCTGCGCAGAGCCTCGTTAGACCGGCGTTAGCGCCAGCCGCACAACGGCGGCTCGAGCTAGGGGGGAGCGGCTGTGCGGCACTGCCACGGGCAAGAAGCCGTCGCTTTCGGCCTCCCAGCGCCGACCTGAAACAAGCGCAGGACTGGCCTGCCTTTGAGGGAAACCCGCAGCGGGACATGCCCCCGACGGTCCAAAAGACAGTGCGCAATCCGCGCCAACCCGATGGGCCGCAGAAACAGGTCGTCACAAAATGCGGGTGGGCTGGCTACACTCGATCAACAGGTGGCCCAAAGCTGTTTGTAAGGGGATCTCTTGTCGATGTGTTCGCGCTGGGCCCGCTGGGCAGCGACCTTGGGGCTGTGGTTGGGGCTGGTGTTGGGTCTGGGCTGGCAGCCGTCGGCCCTGGGCCAAGGTGCGGTCACGGCCGCCACCCCGGCGGCCCCGCGCCAGCGGCTGGCCCTGGTGGTGGGCGTGGGCACGGTGGGCAACCGCATCGTGCTGGAGTCCGCGCGCCGCGATTCGACCGCGGTGGCCGCCGCGCTCAGGGCGGGTGGCTTTGAAGTCACGCTGCTGGAAGACAGCAACAGCACCGACCTGCGCAACGCCCTGAAGGACTACCGCGAGCGCCTGCGCCCCGACGGCGTGGGCTTCATCTACTTCACGGGCTTGGGCGCGCAGGTCGACGGTCGCAACCTGCTGCTGCCCAGCGAAGTGACGTTGAACGACGCCCAGCCGCCCGCCGGCGTGGCCGCGGTGCTGCGTGCCGCGGGCCTGCCGCTGCAGGAATTGGTCGACGCCTTGGCCGGTGGCACCGACGCCCCACGGGCGCTGGTGGTGGACGCCGCCTACCGCCAAACCGCGCTGGGGCGGCTGACGCCCGCGGGCCTGGCGCGGCCCCGCCTGGGCAGCAACACGCTGGTGCTGCTGGGCCACGCGCCCGGCGCCTTGCAAGAACTGCAGGTGGCACCGGCACCCGCCGACCCGCCCGCCGATCCTCGTCAAGCCGCGGCGACCCGGTTTGCGCGGGTGCTGGTCGAAGCGCTGGGCACACCCCGCATCACGCTGCCCGAAGCCCTGCGGGCGGTGCGCCTGTCGGTGGTGGACAACAGCGGTGGCCAAACCCAGCCCTGGCTGGGTGGTGAAACCTTTGCCCGCCTGCACCTGGCCGACGCCGCCCGCCTGGAAAACCCCGCTGCGGCGGCCGCGGCTGCTGCAGGCGCGGTGGGGACGGCGGGAACAGTTGGAGCGGTGGTGACCAGCACGCCAGCCGCTGACAACAACAACAACCAGACCACCCTCCCAGCGGGCCGAGGCAACGCCGTGGCCGAAGCGGCCTCTGCGGCGGCTTCGGCTCCACCCGTCAACAAACCCCGCCCGCCCACCGACAGCCGCACCACGGCCGCACCAGGGCAGGGCGAGCGCCCGACCTTCCAGGCCCGCCGCAACCCTTTTGACCATGCCGAAGGCGACACCCTGTCCTACAACCTGGTGGACACGCGCAAGGACGAAGTGCTGTCCAGCTACACGGTGGCCATCGACGAAGTGCGCGCCGACGGCAACCTGTCGGCCAACGGCGGGCAGTGGCAGCTGGACCCACAAGGGCGCATTCAACAGCAGCGCCTGGAAGACGGCACCCAGGTCACCTTTGAGCCAGCCCAGGAGCTCTGGTGGGCCAAACCGCAAAGCGGCGAGAGCCGCGCCGTGCTGTTCAAGGAAACCCGCATCCAAACCAACAAGCCACAGGTGCAGATCAGCTGGCGCGGCAACGCCCAGGTCGGCAGCCTGCGGATGATGGAAACCCCGGCCGGTGAGTTTGAGGTGCTGCCGATCAAGACCACCGGCCAGAGCAGCCTGACCCGCGCCGGTGCGCCGGGTAGCACCGGCCAATTCACCCGCACGGTGTTCTACGCACCCAAGCTGGGCGTGCCCGTGGCGATCGAGATCGAGGACAACGACGCCAGCGGCCGTTCCCTGCGCCGCGAGCGGCTTGAACTGACGCACGCGCAACAGGCGCGCACGGCCAATTGACCACCTTGCAGGCGCGGCCCCAGGCCTGCCCCGCTGTGGCTGCGGGACAAGGGCTGCGTGTTCGGTCGGGTGCTCATTTGCGTCCTGCGTTGCGCACTCATGTGCGCACTCCGTTGCGTACCCGGTTGCCTGTTTCTGCAACGGTGTTGACACTGGCTATCCTGGCCGCCTGCGGCACCCCACCGCTGGCCCCGCAACGCGACGGCCCGGCGGCCCACACCCCAGCCAACCTGGCCGCGGTACCTGACGCCGTGCCGCGCATCGAGCCGCTGCGCGTGGGGGGCCCCAACAAGCCTTACGACGTTCTGGGCCGGCGCTACGAGCCGCTGACCCGTGACCTGCCGCTGAACGAAACCGGCCAGGCCAGCTGGTACGGCCGCAAGTTCCATGGCAGGCCCACCGCCAGCGGCGAACCCTACGACATGTTTGCCATGACGGCGGCGCACAAGACCATGCCCATTCCCAGTTATGCCCGGGTGCGCAACCCGGCCAACGGGCGCGAGGTGGTGGTGCGCATCAACGACCGCGGGCCCTTTGTCGGCGGGCGCGTGATCGACCTGAGCTACACCGCCGCGCTGAGACTGGGTGTCTTGAACGGCGTGGCCGCGGTCGAGGTGCGGCGCATCACGCACGACCAGATTCGCGCCGAACAAGTGGATGGCGCGTCCAACCTGCCCCAGCCGTCCAGACCCGCCGCCGACGACAACCCGCAAGGCCGCCGCGCCCGCGCCTTGCTCGAAGGGCTGGACCCCTAGCTCAACACAACGCCGTGCTGGCGGCCCGGCTTGATCTGGCGCCGCTTTGCGACGATGCTCGCCTGCTTGTTCAAAGCGCCAGCCAGGGAGACGAGACATGGCCAATCCGAGCCGAGAAGCGATCACCTTTGTCGTCAGCGGTCAGTTGCAAGCCGCCGGCGCCACCCGCAGTGCCGGTCACACCGGCTTGGGGCCGGTGCCGCGGGTCAAGGCTTCGGTGCGCGTGGGCGCCACGCGCACTGGCGGCGAGCGGCTGCGCCTGTCGGCCATTCCCGACGAAGACGTGGTCGTGCTGCACCTGGCCGACGGTCCTTCGCTCACGCTGCACCCCGAAACCGCGCGTGACCTGCTGCTGGGCATGGGGCCGCGCAAGCGCACGCGCGGGGCCACGCAGCCGCCCGACGAAGTCGACGTGGGCGCCGACCTGGGCTGGCAAGGCATGGCCAGCGCGTCACCGCAGCGCACGCGCGGGCTGGTCGGCAAACTCATCCTGGCTGGCATCGATGTGCTGTGCTTTGGCAAGTACGACGGCGCCGTGGCCGACCTGGCCGCCACCGGCGTGGTGGCCAAGGTCGACGGGCAGGTCGCAGCCGGTGTCTACAATTTGCCGAGCAGCGGCGGCCTCAGCGCGCTGAAAGGCCAGAGCGACCGGCTGTGCAAAACCGTTCCCGCCGCGGCCGACGGCGGCCCCATCCTGATCCTGATCCATGGCACCTTTGTCGACACCGTCAGCACCTTTGGCAAGCTGTGGGACGAGCACCCGCGCAGTGTCGAGCGCCTGTTTGCCAACTACGGCCAACGTGTTTATGCGCTGGACCACCCGACGCTGGGCGCCAGCCCCTTTGCCAACGCGCTGACCCTCGTCCAGGCCATGCCCGATGGCGCGCGCCTGCACCTGCTGACGCACTCGCGCGGCGGCCTGGTGGCCGTGGTGCTGGCGCGCCTGGCCGGCCAACGCCGCATCGACGCACACGACCTGGCGCCTTTCAAAGGCGACGCCTACCAAGGCCAGCGGCAAGAGATGGACGCGCTGCTCAAGGCCATCGTCAAGAAAAACATCCAGGTTGAACGGGTGGTGCGCGTGGCCTGCCCGGCGCGTGGCACCTTGTTGGCGTCGCGCCGGTTGGACGCCTACCTGTCGGTGCTGACCTGGACCCTCAAGGCCACCGGCGCGCTGGTGGCGGCCGAGGTGCTGGACTTCCTCAACGCGGTGGCTGAACGCCGCGCCGACCCGGCCCTGATCCCGGGCCTGGAAGCCATGATGCCCGGCAGCGCGCTGGTGCAATGGCTCAACCGCCCCGACAGCCGCATCCCGGGCGACCTGCGCGTGGTGGCCGGCGACCTGCAGGGCGACAGCGTCGGCAGCTGGGTCAAGACCCTGCTGGCCGATGCGTTTTACTGGACCGACAACGACATCGTGGTCCACACCCGCTCGATGTACGGCGGCTCACCCCGGGTCGGCGGCGCCAGCTTCATGCTCGACCAAAGTGGCAAGGCCACGCACTTCGCCTACTTTCGCAACGCCTTGACGGTGGACGCGGTGGTCGAGGGCCTGACGCAGAGCAACCCGGCGGGTTTCAGGCCCATCGGGCCGCTGTCCTGGGCTGGCGAAACATCCGACGGCTTGCGCAGCGCCAGAAGCGCATCCAGCGGCGTGCGCGGCGGTGCTGCGCCGCAACCTGAACCCAACGGCCAGCGTCCCTGCGTCATCGTGCTGCCCGGCCTGCTGGGCAGCAACCTGGAAGTCAAAGGCAAACGCATCTGGCTGGGCCTGCGCCTGCTGGGCGGCTTTGATCAATTGCGCTACCAGAGCGACGGCAGCGACCAGGTGTTGCCCGACGGGCCCATCAGCCTGATCTACGGCGCCTTGATCGAACACCTGAAAAAGAGCCACGAGGTGGTGGTGTTCGACTTCGACTGGCGCCGCCCCATCGAAGAAGAAGCGCGCCGCTTGGCCGTCGAGGTGGAAAAACAACTCGACGCCCGCGCCAACAGCAGCCAGGCGGTGCGGCTGATCGTGCACTCGATGGGCGGCGTGGTGGCGCGCACCCTGCAGCTGGAAAAGCCCGCCGTCTGGCAGCGCCTGATGGCGCGCCCCGGCGCGCGCTTGCTGATGCTGGGCACGCCCAACGGTGGCTCCTGGGCGCCGATGCAGGCGCTGACCGGCGACGACACCTTCAGCAACACGCTCACCGCCGTGGGCTCGCCCTTCCAGGACCAGGAAGCCCGCCAGATCATGGCCCAGATGCCGGGCTTCATGCAGCTGCAAGCCGGCCTGACCGACTCCAGCCTGGCGCTGGACAAAGAGGACACCTGGCGCAAGCTGGCCCGCGACGACCTGCAGTTGCTGCGCGAGCGCAGCTGGTGGCACCGCAACTGGATGCAAAGCGAAGGGCGCGACGAGGCCGTGG
The DNA here is from genome assembly GCA_031375065.1 of Rubrivivax sp. Classification (GTDB taxonomy): domain Bacteria; phylum Pseudomonadota; class Gammaproteobacteria; order Burkholderiales; family Burkholderiaceae_C; genus Rubrivivax. The sequence goes on from JANMHH010000281.1 coordinate 17,266, forward strand.
CGGTCTACGAATGGGGCATTCCACCGCAGGCAGTGCTGGACCAGGTGCGCGACCTGCGCCAACGGCTGGACGGTCAGCGGCGCACGCTGCTGGGCGACTTCAAGAGCGGCAAGGTGCTGATGGTGGTGGGGCGCGCCAAGTTCACACCCGACGGTTTTGAGCTGTCCAGCGACGAAGGTTTTGTCTACCGCAACGCCGTCGACGGGGGTGACGGCCGCGTGCCGCTGCCCATGGCGCTGTTGCCCGAGGTGCCGACCTGGACACTGGACACCGACCACGGCAGCCTGCCCAGCGCCAAACACGCCTTTGCGGCGTTTGAAGAGCTGCTGTTGCAGGGCGACACCGAGCGGCTGCCGCGGCTGGCTGCGGGCGCAGCCGCCACCCGCAGTGCGGGCGTTGGTCCCGTTGGCCCGACGCAGCACGTGTTGAGCCGCCCGTCGCGGGCCCGCCGCCTGGCGGCACCGGCGCCAACCGAGGACGGGCTGCTGGACAGCGTGTTCGATGCGCCAGCTGCGCCAGCATCGACTTCTGGCACGCCAGAAGGCCAGCTCTCGATCAGCGTCATCAACGGCAACCTGTCGTTCATCCGCCAGCCGCTGCTGGTGGGCCACTACAAGTCGCTGGCCCTGACCGGCACCGAACGCGTGGTCGACGGCCTGATCGGCCGAACGATGAGCACCGCGCTGTCGCTCAACTCCAACTTCTACCCTGAAGCACCCGGCTCGCACCAGGTGTTCGTCAACACCTTGCGCGACCCCAGCGTGCCATCGGGCCTGGGCCAACCACCGGCCGTGGTGGTGGTGGGCCTGGGTGAAGAAGGCAAGCTGCGCGAACCGGTGCTGGCCGCCTCGGTGCGCCAGGCGGTGCTGGGCTGGCTGCAGCGGCGCGCCGAAGAGCAGGCCCGCGACGGCAGCCAAGGCCCGGTGAAGATGGCCGCCACGCTGCTGGGCAGCGGCGGCTTTGGCATCACCGCGGGCGCTGCGGCAAGGGCCATTGCGTTGGGCGTGGCCGACGCCAACCAGCGCGTCCATGAAGCCAACCAACGCGGCGACCACACGCCCTGGCCGCTGGTCTCACGCCTGCAACTGGTGGAGTTGTACCTGGACCGGGCCAGCGAAGCCTGGCGCGAACTGCAGAGCCTGCAGGCCGCGGCCAAGGACCGCTACCAGGTCGACGAGTGTGTCCGCTCCGGCACCGGCGGGCTGCGCCGGCCGCTGGACGCCGGTTACCGCGGCGCCGACTACGACTTCATCCGCGTCGTCAGCAGCAGCACCGGCATGGTCGAGTTTGCGTTGGACAGCCGGCGCGCCCGCAACGACCTGCGCGAGCAAAGCACGCAGGTGGCGCTGGTCGAAGAGCTGGTCAAGACCGCCGCCACCGACACCAACAGCGACACCCAGCTGGGCCGCACGCTGTTTCAACTGCTGGTGCCGCCCAGCATCGAGCCCTACCTGGGCGGCACCACGCGTTTGCTGCTGGAGCTGGACGTGCGCTCGGCCGCCATTCCCTGGGAACTGCTGGACACCCCGGTCGACGGCAAGGCGGTCGACGCCCGCCCTTGGTCGTTGCGCAGCCGCATGCTGCGCAAGATGCAGCTCAAGGACAACCAGATGGCGGCGCGCGCCGACGCCATCGCCGACGACGCGGTGCTGGTCATCGGCGAGCCCTACATCGACCGCCCCGAGTACGGGCCGCTGGACGCCGCTTTGGCCGAGGCGCAGTCGGTCAGCGATCTGCTGCAAAAGACACTCGGTGCCGGCCGCGTGCAATCGCTCTACAAAGAACGTGCGCGGCCCATCATCAATGCACTGCTCGAGCGCCCCTGGCGCATCCTGCACGTCAGTGGCCATGGCGAAGCCTCCGCCAAAGGGGGTGTGGTGCTTTCGGGCAAGGCGTTTTTGGGCCCCAACGAAATTTTCGCCATGCGCACCGTGCCCGAACTGGTGTTCGTCAACTGCTGCCACCTGGCGGCCATCAGCAGTGCGGCGGCCAAGTCGCGCGACTTCCAGGCCGCTGGTTTTGCCGCTGGCGTGGCCGAACAGTTGATCAAGATCGGCGTGCGCTGCGTGGTGGCGGCCGGCTGGGCCGTCGAAGACGAACCCGCCAAAGCGTTTGCCCTGCGCTTTTACGAGCGCCTGCTGGCCGGCGACACCTTTGCCAACGCGGTGGGCGAGGCACGCGACCAGGCCTGGCGCATGGGCGGCAACACCTGGGCCGCCTACCAGTGTTACGGCGACCCGGACTGGCGCTTGAGCGCGCGCACCGGTGACGCGCAAGGCCCGGTGGTGCCGCTGCAAGACGTCTACGCCGGCATCGCCTCACCGCTGGGCCTGGCCATGGCGCTGGAGACGCTGGCGGTGGGCTCGGAATGGGAGGGCCGCCCCGCGCAAGGGCAGCTGTCGCGCATCGGCTTCCTGGAAGGTCAACACGCCAAGGCCTGGGGCAACATGGGCGCGGTGGCCGAGGCCTTTGGCGTGGCTTATGCAGCCGCAGGCGCTTTCGACCCGGCCATCGACTGGTACCGCCGGGCCCTGAAAAGCAAGGACAGCAGCGCGTCGATCAAGGTCAACGAACACCTGGGCAATCTGCTGGCGCGGCAAGGTTTTGAGCGGCTGCGGGGCAAGAAGGGGGCGGCCAACGCCGACGACTTTGCCGCCGCGCGCGAGACCGTGACCGAGGGTTTTGTGCTGCTCAAGACCTTGGTCGCTTTGCAGCCCACGTCCGAACGCTGGAGTTTGGTGGGCTCGGCCTGCAAGCGCCTGGCGCGGGTGGAACACCTGGCCGGCAAAACCCAGGAAGAAGCCAGCTGGTTGACGCAGATGGACGAGGCCTATCGCTATGCGCAGGAGCGTGCGCAAGAAGAAGACGACAACGAATGGTTCTACCCGGCCTTGAACCGGCTGGCCGGCCAGCTGCGCCACCACCGGCTGGACCCGAAGGGCACCGCCGCACCCAGTGCCCCGCAGATCGCGGCGGTGCGCACCAGCCTGCGCGCCAAGTCAGAGACCGCACCCGACTTCTGGACCGAAGCCGGCCAGATTGAACTCGACGCCTACGAGGTGCTCATCCAAGACCCCGACCCCGCCAACCTGGACACCGTGCGCAGCCGCTACGAAGACCTGCACCGGCGCGCGCCTGCCCCCAAGGCCTGGCGCACCGTGGCCGACCAGTGGGACTTTGTGGTCGGGCCTTCCATCAAGGGACGCCAAGGTGGGGCGCTGGTAGAACTGCTGAAGGTCGTCAAAGGCTTGGCAGGTTGATGAAAGACCGCCAGCCCAGCGCCTGCGCGATGCCATGCGTTTTGAAACCCGGGCCCCGTCATTTGGCGGGCTGCCCACCCGCTATGGCCCCGTGCTGTGACGGCAAGGGGTCGATCCGGTCAGCCTCAGGCCCGCCCCCATCTCGGCCTAGCGCGAAGGCGCGGGTGGCGCGGGTGACGGTGCTGGCGCGGGTGGAGCCAGTGGCGCAGGTTCGCGCGGCTGCAACGGCGACACGGTGTCCAGCCATCCCATCTGCTGGGCTTCCGCCTCGAAGGCTTCGGGACTTGTCTCGGTGACCTCCAACGCCAGGTCGGCGCCCGCCGGGCTGCGCTGGCTGGACAGGCTGGGCGGCCGCGCTGCGCCATCGGCAACCGGTTGGCTCTGACGCAGCCTTTCAATGAGTTGGGCCAGCGAGGGATGGGGAGCCTGCTCCGCCAGGAGTTGGGCCTGAAACAAGGCGCGCGAACGCACCGCCGGGGGCAAGGCCAGCACCCCAGCCCAACCCTTTTGCCGCCCCTCGTCGTGGACCTGAATCAGCTGGCCCAAGAGGGCGTTTGCCATACCGGGCTCTTGGGTCAGCAGTCGCTCTTGCAGGTCGTCCAGAAGGACTCGGAAAGCCCAAGCGTCGACTGGCGCCCGCCGCCGCTCAACAAGTCCAGCCCGCCAACGCCCGTCCAGCCGGTAGATGCCCACGGGCCGCCGCACCCAGTCTCGCAAAGCGCGGATCAGGCGGACCAACAGGCCCGTATGGGCCGGTCGCCGACGATCGCTGCTTGGCAAAGCCGACGCAGATGAGGTTCGTTTTATTCGCCCAGTCATCGAACTGCACTTTCGCGTGAAACTGAAACTTCTGGTGCACCTGCAATGATGCATCACCTTGGAGGTTAGTGCCTCCCTGTGCGGTCTTTTGTGACAACGGCTCCGCTGGGCTCCAAACGAGGCTGCAGCCAAGGTTTACACGGGAGCGCATCCGCATGCAGCCCAAGCACCACGGCCGAGCCACCGGACTTTTGGCCGGGCCGTTGATCCGCTGACGCAGAGGCGGTGCTGGGGCACGGCCGCTGAAGGAAGTGATGACTTTGGCGGACCGAGGCGAAAGACGGCCAGAAGTTGATACGGCTCAAGGGTCGGATGCTGGCCTGCATTCATACGGGCTGCTACCGTGCCCTCGAATGAATGAGAGCCTTGACGGTCGAAAGGTAACTTCCGCCGTCTGTCCGGCCATGTGAGATGGACCCTTCGGCGGCGGTGTTCACGCCGAAGTTCAAAATGTTCTTTTCATTCCCCCGCCAAAGGCGCTGGGGGGTTTCTTCGTATCGAACGAGCAGGACACCCTCGAACATGGACACACTGCTTTCCACCCTGGGCAGGAATGGATTCCTGCCGCACGGCTACTGCTTCAGTTGGTCGCCCGGTCTGTTGTGGTCCATGGTGATTGCCGACGCCACCATCGCCGCAGCCTATTTTTCGATCCCGGTGGCCATCGTCAGTTACGTTCGACAGCGGCCCCAGAACAGCCACAGGGGGCTGGCCTGGCTGTTCAGTGGGTTCATCTTCGCTTGTGGCGTCACCCACGTGATGGACATCTGGACCATCTGGCGCCCCGACTACGCCGTGCATGCCATGACCAAGGTCGTGACCGCAGCGCTTTCGCTGGTGACGGCGGTCGCGCTGTGGCCGCTGATCCCGCGTGCACTGCGCATTCCCTCGGTGCTGCAGCTGCAGAACCTGGTCAGCAAGCTCGAGGCCGAGGTGGGGCGCCGTCGCAGCACCGAAGAACAGCTGGCCGACACCCAGCAAAGCCTGGCCGTGACACTGGCCAGCATCGAGGCCGGGTTCATCGCCTCCGACCGCGGCGGCAAAGTCACCCGCATGAATGCCGTGGCTGAGGTGGTCACGGGATGGACACAGCGCGAGGCGCTCGGTCAGGACATCTTCACTGTCTTCCAACGAGAAGGTCGACCCGAGGCCTACCTGTCGAAAAACCCGGTGGATCTGATGCTGGAGTTGGACGTCAGGGTTGAACAGGTGCATCGGGAAATCGCAGTCTCCCGCAGCGGAAAGCGCACACCGCTGGAAATCAGGGCGGCGCTGACGCGCAGTGACGTCGATGGCCACGTGACGGGTTTGGCCATGGTGTTTCGCGACATGTCGCGCATCGAACGGGCCGAGGCCGATTCGAGCCGGCTCGGGGCCATCGTGGAATCATCCAATGACGCCATCATCAGCAAGACACTGGATGGACGCATCACCACCTGGAACCGCGGGGCGCAGTCGATCTTTGGCTACACCGCCGAGGAAGCGATTGGGCAGCCGGTGCAGATGCTGATTCCACCCGACCGGCAGTCTGAAGAGATGCGCATCCTCGGCGCGATAGCCGAAGGCGTGCCGGTGCCGCCCTTTGACACGGTGCGCCTGACGCGCGGCGGCCAGGCGCTGCAGGTACAGATCACGGTGTCGCCCATCAAGGACAGCGAAGGCCGGGTGGTGGGCGCGTCGAAAATCGCGCGCGATGTCACGCGCCAGCGGCAGGCCGAAGCCGCGCTGCGCAACAGCGAAGAGCGGCTGCGTTTCACGCTCGAGGCGGCCCACATTGGCGACTGGGACCTGGATCTGGCCACCGGCGCCATGGCGCATTCCACGCGTCACGACCAGTGCTTTGGCTACACCCAGCTGCAGACGGACTGGAGCTTCGACAAGTTCATCGCGCATGTGCACCCGGAAGATCGGGCCGAAGTCGAGCAGACGCTGCACGTGGCCATCACCGCAGGCAGCGCCTGGCGCGTCCAGTGCCGGGTGATCTGGCCTGACAACACGGTTCACTGGATCAGCAAGCACGGCAGCGTGCAGCTGCAAGGCAACAAGGCCGTCCGCCTGCTGGGCATCGTGACCGAGATCACCGAGCAGCGACAAGCAGAAAACGCCCGGCTGACAGCTCAGCGGCTTGAAACCGAGAACCGACAGATTCACGAAGCCAACCGGCTCAAGAGCCAGTTCCTGGCCAACATGTCCCACGAACTGCGCACGCCGCTCAACGCGGTGATCGGCTTTGCCGACCTGCTGCATTCGGGTGTCGTCAAACCAGACTCGCCCAAGCATCAGCAGTTTCTGGGGCACATTGGCACCAGCGGGCGCCACCTGCTGCAGCTGATCAACGACGTGCTCGACCTGTCCAAGGTGGAGTCTGGCAAGTTCGATTTCTACCCCGAGCAGGTGGATCTGCCCTTGATGTTCAAAGAAGTACAGGACACGCTGCACACGGCCATCAGCGGCAAGAACATCCAGGTCTCAACCAGCATCGATGCCGATCTGATCGACCTGACGCTGGACCCGGCGCGGCTGAAGCAGGTGCTCTACAACTACCTCTCCAACGCCATCAAGTTCACGGCCGCGGGTGGGCAGATCGCGCTGCGGGCCATGAGTGAAGGGCCCGAGCACTTCCGGATCGAAGTCGAAGACACCGGCATCGGCATCAGTGCGGCCGATCTGCCGCGCCTGTTCACCGAATTCCAGCAACTCGACGCCGGTTACAGCAAACAGCACCAGGGTACCGGCCTGGGGCTGGCCTTGACACGCAAGCTGGTGCAGGCGCAGGGCGGTCAGGTTGGCGTGCGCAGCACGGTGGGGGTGGGCAGCGTGTTTTACGTGCTGCTGAACCGGACCGATGGCCTGGACACGGATCATGCCGAGGCCATCGCGCTGGGCCTGCGTCAAAAGGAAGCGGCCCGGTTGCTGGTGATCGAAGACAGTCTGCGTGACCAGGCCCTGCTGGTCCAGGCACTGTCGCAAGCAGGCTTTCAAGTCGACGCGGCTGCCGACAGTGTGCAAGCCTTGCGCCGCGCCCGTGAGACGGCTTATGCGGCATTGACGCTGGACCTGAACCTGCCCAGCCAGCGCGGGCTGGAGTTGCTGAGCACCTTGCGGGGCCAGGGCGCCAGTCATGCGTCACCGGTGATCGGCGTCTCCATGCCGGCCGACCATGAATTGACCGCCACCTTCGCCATTGCCAACATTCTGTGCAAGCCCATCCGCAGCGACGAAATCACGTCGGCCATGGCCCGCCTCAAGCAGGCTGGCCAGGCGCGCGTCCACGTGATGGTGATTGACGACGACCCCGTGTCGCTGGACCTGATGCGTGCCACCCTGAAGAGCATCGGCGTCGACGCCGCTTGTTTCGAGGATGGCCGCGTCGCCTTGCAGGAAATCGACCGCATCCGGCCCGACGCCATCGTGCTCGACCTGATGATGCCGGGCTTCGATGGCTTCCAGGTGCTGGACGCCTTGCAGCGTTTGCCCGACTGGCGTGAGGTGCCGGTTTTCATCTGGACCAGCATGTTGCTGACCGATGAGGAGTACGCAACCCTGGCGCGGTCGGCGCGCGCCATTTTGCTCAAGGGTGGCGGTGCCATGGCCACTGTGCTGGAGAGTGTCAGCCGCTGGCGACCTTCTGTTTTGGCCAGCGCCGGGACAAAGCCGTGAGCGCGCCGCGAATCCTGGTTGTCGACGACAACCTGTTGAACATCGCCATTGCCGAAGTGGTGTTGCTGGCCGAGCAGTTTGTCGTGGAGACCGCCGCTGACGGACCGGAAGCGATGCAGAAGGTGGCGACCTTTCAACCCGACCTGATCCTGATGGACATTCAGATGCCGGGAAAGGACGGGCTTGAAATGACCCGTGACCTCAAAGCCGACCCGGCCACGCGGCACATTCGCATCGTCGCTTTCACCGCCTTTGCAATGCGTGGCGATGAGGCCAAGATGCGTGCCGCAGGCTGCGACGGCTATCTGTCCAAGCCCATTGATGTGAAGACCTTCGGCGCCCAGGTGCGGGCCTGTCTGGCCGCGTCTGATGGCGCGACGGATGGCGCGTCCCAGCTCCCACCCGTCACATCCACCCCGTGGCCGGCGGTGTAACGGCCGTCGACCTGCAAGCAGCGCCGGCTGGCCGGGCCATCCCAGGCTCTGGCGCGAAGTCGGCGCGGCGCTGACGCCGCCCTGGCCGCCCTGGCCGCCCTGGCCGCCCTGGCCGCCAGCAAGTGCGGGAAAGTTCCGTGTCGCCGTCCGTCTTGCAAGCGCAGCATGGCGGCGCCTTCTCTTCTCTGTTGGCAGGAGCCTGCGATGGACGTTTACAAAACCCACGGCGCATTCAGCTGGTCTGAACTGACCACCACCGACCCCAAAGCCGCTGCCGCTTTTTACAGCGGCCTGTTCGGTTGGTCCTTCAAGGACATGGGCGCAGCGATGGGCGACTACCACGTGGGCAGCGTGGGCGACACGATGGTGTGCGGGGTCATGAGCGCCCCACCCGGCGCCCCGCCCATGCCGCCGGCCTGGGGTTGTTATGTCACGGTCACCGACCTGGCAGCTTCGGTGGCGCGCTGCGGGCAGCTGGGCGGCAAGGTATTGGTGCCGCCCATGGACGTGCCCACCGTGGGGCGCATGGCCGTGATCCAGGACCCGCAAGGGGCCACGCTCAGTCTGATGCAGTACGCCTGACGCAGGGTGGCTGACGCAGAACGCCTGATGCACTGCGGCTGATTCGCAAGTCAGCGCCCGCCCGTCACATCCACCACGCTGCCCGTGGTGTAGCTGCTGTCAGCCGACAACAGCCACACGATGGCCTGCGCCACTTCTTCGGCAGAACCCGAGCGCTGCATGGGCACCGAGGGCGCCAGCTGGGCCGCGCGGCCGGGTTGACCGCCGCTGGCGTGGATGTCGGTTTCGATGATGCCGGGCCGCACCGCGTTGACGCGGATGCCTTCGGCCGCCACCTCGCGCGCCAGGCCCAGCGTGAACGCATCCACCGCGCCCTTGGCTGCGGCGTAGTCCACATACTGCCCCGGTGAGCCCAGCTTGGCGGCAGCCGACGACAGGTTGACGATGACGCCACCGCGGCCACCGTGGCGCGTGCTCATGCGTTGCACGGCCTCGCGTGCGGCCCACATCGTGCCCAGCACGTTGATGGCAAACATGCGCTGCAGGCGCGCGCCGCTCATCTGGTCCACGCGCGAAGCCACGTCCACCACACCCGCGTTGTTGACCAGGCCGCGCAAGCCGCCCTGGCCTGCCGCAGCACCCCATTCACGGTCGATGGTGGCAAAGAGCGCCACCACATCAGCCTCCACGCCCACATCGCCCTTCAGCACCAGCGCGCGGCGTCCGGCAGCGCGCACGTCGGCGGCCACCGCCTGGGCTGCGGCTTCGTCCTGGGTGTAGTTGACGGCCACGTCCCAGCCGCGCGTGGCGGCCAGGCGGGCGGTGGCGGCGCCGATGCCACGGCTGGCACCGGTGATGAGCAAGGTGTTGGGGTTCATGCCCCGATGTTAGAACGCGCCGGCTGGGCTAGAGTGGCTTGCGGGCCGCGCACCGGGCCGCGCTCTGTTCCCTTCAACGACAACCCGCATGACCCGAACCCCATCATGACCGGCGCCCAAATCATCGTCCTGGCCACCCCGGTGTTCCTGCTGCTCATTGCGGTGGAATTCGCCGTGGGCCACGCGCACGGCCGCAACACCTACCGGCTCAACGACACCCTCAACAGCATCGGGCTGGGCGTGATGAGTCAGGTCACCGGCCTGTTTGGCAAGCTGCTGCGGGTGGGCCTGTACACGCTGGTGTTTGAGCACGTGGCGCTGACCCGGCTGCCGGTGGATTCGCTCTGGGTCTGGGCCTTTGCGCTGCTGTTCTACGACTTTTGCTATTACTGGCTGCACCGTGGCGGCCACCGCGTGGCGGTGCTGTGGGCAGCGCACGCGGTGCACCACCAAAGCGAGGACTACAACCTGGGCACCGCACTGCGCCAGACCAGCAGCGGCTTCTTCCTGGGCTGGGTGTTCTACATGCCGATGGCGCTGGCCGGTGTGCCACCGCTGGTGTTTGGCACGGTGGCGCTGATCGATCTGCTTTACCAGTACTGGGTTCACACGCAGCAGATCGGCCGCCTGGGCTGGTTTGACCGCTGGTTTTGCAGCCCCAGCAACCACCGCGTGCACCACGCCGTCAATGACGCCTACCTGGACAAGAACTACGGCGGCATCCTGATCATCTGGGACCGCCTGTTTGGCACCTTCAAGGAAGAAGACGCTGCCGAGCCCTGTGTCTACGGCACCCGCTCGCCGCTGCGCAGCTGGGACCCGGTGTGGGCCAATCTGCAGGTCTACCGGGACTTGGTGCAGGACAGTTGGCTCGCCAGGTCCTGGGCCGACAAGCTGCGTGTCTGGATCAAGGCGCCGGGTTGGCGGCCAGCCGACGTGGCGGCAGCCTGGCCCAGGGCCACGTTCGACATCCAGCAAGTGCAGCGTTTCGACCCATCCATCAGCCGCGCCGCGCAGTGGACCGCGGCCCTGCTCTTTGGTGCCGTGCTGACCGGTACCAGCGCCTTCCTGTGGTTTGCGCACCAGCTGTCCACCACGCAACAACTGCTGGGCGCTGCGGGCATCGTGTTGGCACTGTGGTGCGTGGGCCGCCTGACCCAGCCCAGCGCGGCGACTCGCGCCAGTCCAGTGGCACTCACCTCCTGAAAGCGAGCCTCCCATGAAGACTTCCGCCGTCACCGTTCGCACCGCCACCGCGGCCGACCACGACGCCTGGTTTCCGCTGTGGCGCGGCTATCAGGCCTTCTACCAAGTCGACCTGCCAGCCGCCACCACCGCCACCACCTGGCAACGTTTGCTCGACCCTGCTGAGCCCATGCACCTGGCCCTGGCCGAGCTGAACGGCCGTGTGGTGGGCATGGTGCATTTCATCGAACACCGCAGCTGCTGGAGCCCCTTGAATTCGGTCTAC